>NZ_JBFODU010000013.1:0-45288 GCF_040908505.1 Aeromonas sp. R1-2
ATGACGGATGGGTATGACTGTTACCAGAATGCGTTGGCGGAGCGGGTGAACGGGATTTTGAAAGGAGAGTTATTGTTGCAAAGCCCGCAGGATTTAACGCAAGCGCGGGAAATGGTGCGTGAAGCGGTGGATATTTACAACGCGGAGCGGCCGCATCATGCGTTGAAATACAGAACCCCCGATGCGGTACATAGGGGGTTCTGAATAGAGAAATGCTAGTTGAAAATGTGTAAACCTATTTCAGGACTAGACATCGCCTTGGCGAGCTGCGACCAGCAGTCAGGAGAGCGCCAACCCGATGGAGAGCAGCAGACTGAACAGAAAGGCGCTGATGGCGGTCTTCTTGAGGGCACCGGTCAGCACCTCGCCATCGTAGCTTTCGCGAAGGGTCTTGGCCGCATCGCTGAGAGGCTTCATGGCGGGCAGGAAGATCCACGGCCAGAAACTGGCGGGCTGGATCAGGATAAAGGCAATAGTGGCCAGCAGCGCCGCCCCCAGCAGTACCCAGTGATAAGCGATGGCGCGGTTGCGGCCAAGGCGCACCGCCAGGGTGATCTTGCCGCTGGCGGCATCGGTCTCGATATCGCGCACATTGTTGATATTGAGCACGGCGGTTGCCAGCAGACCACAGGCGGTGGCGGGCAATAGCAGATCCCACTCCAGCGTCTTGGTGAAGAGGTAGTAGGAGCCGAGCACCCCCAGCAGGCCGAAGAAGAGGAACACCGAGATATCGCCAAACCCGCGATAGCCGTAAGGAGTCTTGCCGACGGTGTAGGTCACCGCAGCGACAATGGCCGCGCCACCCAGCACCACAAATGCCAAAATCTGCAGCCACTGGCCGCCAAAGGCACAGCCCAGCAACAGCAGGCCACTGGCCACCGCCGCCAGCGCAGTCAGCCCCATCGCCACGCACATCTGCTTTTTGGTGATAAGACCGGAGACCACCGCCCGCTGTGGGCCGATCCGCTCGCCGTTGTCGGCGCCGGAGACCGCATCGCCGTAATCGTTGGCCAGATTGGAGAGGATCTGCAGCAGGATGGCGGTCAGCAGGGAGAGCGCCATGATGGTGCCGTCGAAGGCACCACGACTGGCAGCCAGCCCCGAGCCCAGCAGGATGGAAGAGCAGGCGAGCGGCAATGTTCGCAAACGCGCCGCCAGCAACCAAACAGAGAAGGTATTTGTCATTTTGTGATGGCCAAACAATCGGATATTGATCGTGTTAAGGGTTATCGAACCGGATTTGGGTATACTTGGCCCCGGAGAGTGAAGCTCCCGCGGGCGATTTACATGGACGAATGGGCAGATAATATATAGGAAATCATCGCCCTTTGGCATAAACCTACGGCATCCAGCTACCGGATCGCTCGTTACTACCCGGCTCAGAAAAGAATCCATGTTGGCTCAGACCCATATCAAGCAACAACTGGACGCCCTGCGTCACAGCAACGTCAGCGGCTTCGTACGGTTGCGAGTGGCGATCGAAATCCGCTCCTTTCTGGGCTGGCTCGCGGCGCAAACCCTCTATCCCCGCATCTACTGGCAGGCCCGTGGAGAGGCTCGTCCCGAGTATGTCGCGCTGGGCGCCATCCATGAACTGACCGAGCCGCACGCCATCAAGCAGGTGTGCACTAACACAGCCAACCAACATCATGACGACAGCCCCCGCTACTATGGCGGACTGGCGTTTGATCCGGCCCAATCCGGCTGGCAAGGGTTTGGCCCCTGTCGTTTCGTGCTGCCCCGCATCGAGCTGGTGCGCCGTGGCGAGTGCGTCAGTCTCTGCCTCAACCTATGGCTGGATGAAAACAATCTCGAGGCCGAACTGCAGGCGGCCGAAGCCGCCCTCGATGCCCTGCGCCCGGAAGCCCCGCTGCCCGCCCTGCAAAAGCAGCCCTGGCAGCGACAGGATTGCCCCGGCCCCGCCCAGTGGCAGACGCTGGTTGAGCGCGTCACCGCCTCCGATTTTCAGGCCCACACTCCCAAGGTGGTACTGTCGCGGGAGAGCGTGCTGACCAGTCCGAACCATGATGCGGATATCAATCCCTGGGCCATGCTCGACCAGTGGGCCCGCCACGCCCAGGACTGCTTCCACTTCGGTTTTCAATTCTCCCCCGAGCAGGCCTTTATCGCCTGCTCTCCCGAGCGGCTCTACCGCCGGGAAGATCGCCACCTCTTTACCGAGGCGCTGGCGGGCACCATTCGCCGCTCCGGCGATGAAGAGGTGGATGCCCAACTGGCCGCCGAGCTGCTGGCCGACAGCAAGAACCGGCTGGAAAACCGACTGGTACACGCCGACATCCTCAGCCGTCTGGCACCACTGACCCACGATGCCACCCTGACCGAGCCGCGCATTCTCAAACTGCGGCTGCTGCAACACCTCAAGTGCGATATCGAAGCCGAGCTCAAGCCCGGGGTCTGCGACTGGCAGTTGCTCGACGCCCTCCACCCGACGCCGGCGGTGGGCGGCGCCCCGCGCGAGGCAGCGCTCGCCTTTATCCGCGAGTTCGAGCCCTATGATCGGGGCTGGTACGCCGGAGCCTGCGGCATGCTGAGTCGGGAGACCTCCGAGTTCTCGGTCGCTATTCGCAGCGCCCGCATTCAGCCGGGCAGCGTCACCCTGTTTGCCGGTGCCGGCATTGTCGCCGGCTCTGAGCCTGTCGCCGAGTGGGCCGAACTCGACAACAAGATCGCCAATGTGCTCTCCCTGCTGGGATAGTCATTCACCCTTTTCACGCTACGAGAGCCCCTATGCCCACCCGTAAAGAGCCTGCCAGCGAAGAGTTTGCCTGCACACCGTTTTCGAGCCAGCACGCCACCTTCAACCACGTCTGGTCCTCCCTCTTGCTGGAGGAGCTCTTTCGCCTCGGGGTACGCGACATCGCGCTGGCCCCCGGCTCCCGCTCTGCGCCGCTGACCATGGCCGCCGCGGCACATCAGGGCTTTCGTCGTCACCTGCACTTTGACGAGCGCGGCCTCGGCTTTATGGCACTCGGGCTGGCCAAGGGGAGCAACCGGCCGGTGGCGGTGATCATGACGTCGGGCACCGCGGTGGCCAACCTCTGGCCCGCCGTGGCAGAGGCCCAGCTCACCGGCGTGCCGCTGATTATTCTCTCCGCCGATCGCCCTCACGAGCTTATCGACAACGGCGCCAATCAGGCGATCGACCAGCAGGGGATCTTCGGCCGCTACCCCGTCTATCAACAGAACCTGCCGAGCCCCACCCCGACCATTCCGGCGGCGTTTGTGCTGAGCTCGGTGGATCAGGCGCTGGCCAAACAGGCGCCCACTCCCGGAGTGGTGCACTTCAACTGCATGTACCCCGAGCCCCTCTACCCCGGCGAGCACTATCAGGATTTCTCCGACTATCTGGCCCCCCTCGGCGACTGGCTCGGCTCGCACAAACCATGGAGCCCGTGGCAGCAAAACGAGCCGACCTGCCCACCTCAGGCGGAGTGGGAAACCTTTCGCCAACAGCGCGGCATTATTGTCGCCGGCAGGATCACTGCCCCCGAACAGGCACAGGTGGTCGCCGAACTGGCAGAGCAACTCGGCTGGCCGCTGCTGGCGGATCTGCAGAGCCAGATCCGCTTCGACAGCCGCAACCTCATCCACATGGATATGGCGCTCAACGACCCTGAATTCGTCGCCGAGCTGGGCCGCGCCGAGGTACTGCTGCAATTTGGTGCGCGGCTTCTCTCCAAGCGGCTTGGCCAGTTCATCAAGCACCATTCATGGCAGGATTACTGGCTGGTGGATCCGCAACCGGCGCGGCTCGATCCCGACTACCGGCTGCGCAACCGGCTGCTCTGCAGTGCCAGCGCCTTTGCCGCGGCCCATCCGGTCACCACACAAGCCCCTTGGCACACATTGGCCAAGCTGCAACACAACGCCAGCCAGCAGATCGCCGCTGCCTGCGAGCACTTCTCCGAGCTCGGAGTCTGCCATCGCCTCAATTCCCTTATCGAAGGGCAACTGTTTGTCGGCAACAGCATGCCAGCCCGACTGATGGATATGCTCGGCGAAACGGGCAAGGGGCCGAGCCGGGTGATGACCAACCGCGGCGCCTCCGGCATCGACGGCCTCATCGCCACCGCCTACGGTTTTGCCCAATCGCTCGAGCCGGGCAGCGACGAGCCCACTACCCTGCTGCTTGGGGATCTCAGCGCCCTGCACGATCTCAATAGTCTCGCCCTGCTCAGCAAGGCGAGCCGACCGCTGGTAGTGATCCTGCTTAACAACGATGGCGGCAGCATCTTTCGTATGTTGCCGGTGCCCACCGAGGGGGAGCTGCTGGAGAGCTACTACCGGCTGCCCCACGGTCTCAGCTTTGAACATGCCGCCGCCATGTTTGGCCTCGCCTATCGGGCGCCGACTACCCTGGCCGAGTTCGAACACGATTACCGCACGGCCCTCAAACATGGCGTTACCTTGATCGAGATCCGGGTACCGAGCGAGCAGGTGGCCGATGATCTCAAGGCGCTGGGGGCCGCCATCCGTGGCAAATAAAAATGCCCATGTGCCGCTGGTGCTGCTGCACGGCCTGCTGGGGGATGGCGGCGACTGGCAACCGGTGATCGACCGCCTGCCCGCCATCCACTGCATCGCCCTCGATCTGCCGGGTCACGGCCAGCATAGCGATCTCAACGTCAACGACTTTGAGCAGAGCCACCAGTGGCTGGTCACCGAGCTGGCCAGCCGCAACATTGAACGCTATCTGCTGGCAGGTTACTCGCTGGGTGGGCGACTGGCCCTCTATCACGCCAGCCGCAAGCCCGCCGGGCTGCGGGGGCTGCTGCTGGAGAACTGCCACCCGGGTCTACCGGCCAGTGAGCGGGCCGCCCGCATCCAGCACGATGAACAGTGGGCGCAGCGCTTCGAGCGTGAGCCCCTGGCTGACGTGCTGGCAGATTGGTACCGGCAAGGGGTGTTTGCCGATCTTGACGATGCGGCCCGGGCCAGCCAGATCGCCCGCCGCCTTGGCAACGACGGTCAGGGCATCGCCACCATGCTGCGCGCCACCTCGCTAGGCAAGCAGCCGGATCTCGCCCCCTGGCTCATGGCGAGCCAGCTGCCGGTTACTTATGTGAGTGGCAAGCGGGATCACAAATTCCATCAGCTGGCTTGCCAGCTGGCGAACCAAAATCGCAGAATCAACCACTTGGTGCTGGATGGCGGCCATAATCTGCACGCCCATCAGCCTGATAACTTTGCCCGACTCCTCGCGGAGTGGGTCAACCAACAAGAAGAGACGAGTCATGATTGAAGCAATGACGGAAGCTGAACTGTATGCACCTGTTCAACATGCCAGGATTGCTCAACTCAGAGTTCAACTCGGTGCTCAACTGCACTCTCCCAGATCAGAAGGAAAAAACCATGATTGATGCAATGACGGAAGCGGAACTGTACGCTCCGGTTGAGTGGCAGGATTGCTCCGCCGGTTACGAGGACATCCTCTATCACAAGTCCAACGATGGCATTGCCAAGATCACCATCAACCGCCCTCAGGTGCGCAACGCCTTCCGCCCCCGCACCGTCAAAGAGATGCTGCAGGCGCTGGCCGATGCCCGTTATGACGATCAGATCGGCACCATCATCCTGACCGGTTTTGGCGAGAAAGCCTTCTGCGCCGGCGGCGACCAGAAGATCCGTGGCGACTACGGTGGCTATCGCGATGACGAGGGGACTCACCACCTCAACGTGCTCGACTTCCAGCGCGACATCCGCACCTGCCCGAAACCTGTGGTTGCCATGGTGGCCGGTTACGCAGTCGGTGGCGGCCACGTGCTGCACATGATGTGTGACCTGACCATCGCCGCCGACAACGCCCAGTTTGGCCAGACCGGCCCGAAAGTGGGCTCCTTCGACGGTGGTTGGGGCGCCTCTTACATGGCTCGTATCGTCGGCCAGAAGAAAGCCCGCGAAATCTGGTTCCTCTGCCGCATGTACGATGCCCAGCAAGCCCTCGACATGGGTCTGGTCAACACCGTCGTGCCGCTAGCGGATCTGGAGCGCGAAACCGTGCGCTGGTGCCGTGAAATGCTGCAAAACAGCCCGATGGCGCTGCGTTGCCTGAAAGCCGCCCTCAACGCTGACTGTGATGGTCAGGCGGGCTTGCAGGAGCTGGCGGGCAATGCCACCATGCTGTTCTACATGACCGAAGAGGGTCAGGAAGGCCGCAACGCCTTCAACGAAAAGCGTCGCCCCGACTTCTCCAAATACAAGCGGAACCCCTGATGACACTAGCCCTGTATCGCTATCAACTGCCTTTTACCCAGCCACTGACCTTTCACGGCAAGGTGGAGGTAGCGCGAGAGGGGCTGTTGGTGCGCATCAACGACGGCTGGGGGGAAATTGCCCCCCTGCCCGGCTTCTCGAAAGAGAGTCTGCAACAGGCAGAGGCAGAAGCCCTTGCCACGCTGGCGGCTCTGGCCGCCGGCGATACCCCGAACCCCGTGCTGCCGTCGGTGCAATTTGGCCTCGACTGCGCGCGCCGGACATGGCCGGAGCAGCGCAACCCGCTGCCGGAGCCCTATCCCCTCATTCAAGGCTCCCCCCAGGAGCTGCTGCGCAACTGGAAAGAGTGGCTGCACCGCACGCCTGGCAAGGCCAAGCTGAAAGTGGCGCGCTACCCGATGCGTGACGAGCTGGCGCTGATCCGCCTGCTGTGCGATCGCCTCCCCTCCCTCAAGCTTGTGCTGGATGCAAACCAGGGCTGGACTCGCGAGGAGGCGTGGACCTTCTGCGGCCACCTCGACCCGAATCGCATCGAGTATCTGGAAGACCCTTGCGCCGACTTTGCCGACATCGCCTTTGTCGCCAACCGCACCGGCATGCCGGTGGCGCTGGACGAACTGCTGGCACAAGGCAAGCCGTGGGAGCCGATCCCGCAACTGCGCGCGCTGGTGCTCAAGCCTACCCTGCTCGGTTCACTCGCCAACTGCGAAGCGCTGATCGCCCGCGCCCGCGAACTGCGGCTCAAGGTGATCATCTCCTCCTGCTTCGAATCGGATCTGGGCCTGAACCAGCTCTTTCATCTGGCGAGCGAATGGGCTCCCGAACAGGCGCCGGGTCTGGATACCCGCCGCTGGATGGCGGGCAACCTGCTGGGGGAAGATGGCAAACCGGACCTGAGCCGACTGGAGCAACTGTATTACCGTGATTGAACCCACACGTTCACCCGAACAGACACCTTGCCCGGTACGCCACCGGGCAATCACAGCCCCGAACCGCATTGCCATCCACGCAGTCTCCCCCCTCAGTTACCGCCAACTCGATGCCCGCCTCAACAGCCTGTGCCAACAGCTGGAACAAGCCGGAGTGCGCCATGGCGATCATCTGGCTGCAGTGGTGCGCGGGGCGCTGGAAGATGTGCTGCTGGCATGGGCCTGCGTGCGCAGCGGCGTGGTGTTCTGCCCGCTCAACCCCGCCTTCCCCCTCGAAAAGCAGCGCGAGCTGGCGGTACAACTCGATGCCGATGCCTTCTGGTCGGCAGGGGAGATCCCGGCTGGCAACTGGCAGCCCTTGTGCCTCGACTTCACGCGCGAACTGCCAGCAAGAGAGGAAGTGTGGCCGCTGGAATCGACCCAACTCAACAATATGATCCTCACCTCCGGCTCCAGCGGTACGCCGAAAGCGGTGGTGCACCGGCTCTGCAACCACCTTGCCTCGGCGCGCGGCTCTGCCACCCTCATTCCCCTCGATGAGGCCTGCGGCTGGCTGCTCTCCCTGCCGCTGTTCCATGTGGGCGGCTACGCCATCCTGTTTCGGGTCTTTCTGGCGGGCGCAACTCTGGTACTGGATCAACGTGAACGCTCCCTCAAGGCGCGGCTTGAACAGCAGCCCATTACCCATCTCTCGCTGGTGCCGACCCAGCTCTGGCGCCTGCTGGCAGAGGGTTTTGATCCCGCTCGCACCCGCCTGCGCGAATTGCTGCTCGGTGGCGCCGCCATCCCGCAGCCGCTGGTGAGCCGCCTCTGCGCCATGGGGCTCGAACCCAAGGTGAGTTATGGTCTCTCCGAGATGGGCAGTCAGGTCTGCACCGCTATCCCCGGCGATACAGGCGTAGTTGGCAAACCACTACCGGGGCGGGAAGTGTGCATCAGGGAGCAGGAGATCTGCGTGCGCGGCGCCACCCTGTTTGCCGGTTACTACCGAGATGGCGAACTGGAACAGCCCCTCGATGACGAAGGCTGGTTTCATACCCGCGACAAGGGGAGGTTCACTGCGGCAGGGGAACTGCTGGTAGAGGGGCGACTCGACAACCTCTTTATCTCAGGTGGCGAAAACATCCAGCCCGAAACCATCGAGCAGCGACTGGTAGATCATCCCGCTGTCGCCCAGGCGCTGGTGGTGCCGGTACCAAGCGACGAGTGGGGCCAGCGCCCCGCCGCCTTTATCGACTGGCACGGCGAGCCGGTCCCCTACCCCGTGCTGGCAGCCTGGATCCGCAGCGCCCTGCCCGGCTTTATGGTGCCCGACCACTGGCTCCCCTGGCCCGATCTTGGCGGCAATCTCAAGCCCTCTCGCCAACTGCTGGGCAAGGTAGCCCGACAACAGACCACTCGGGTACGACAAGCTGAATGAGATCGGACTCACAATTTACCGATCTTCTTTGAAAACAAAAAAAGAAACATGTGAGTCCTCACTGCGGCGCCAACCCACGATAATTCGATCAGACTCAAAAAGCCACCATCTTATTGATTTATCTGATTTTTAATTGGCAATTGATATCCTTTTGGAACTGTTTAAATTGCCTTGCGATTACTCGCAAGACAATACACAAACAAGAACAAAGGGATAAAAATGAACCGTTCAGGTACCGGGTGGCTGCTGCTGGCAGGCCCCCTGCTTTTGGCGACATCCTCGGCGCAAGCCAACTATTCCCCCAATGACTGGCGGCAGTATCAGCTGACTGGCGAATCGAGCCGGCAACTGGCCACTCGCATCACCGAGATCACCTACGAGCTCAAGGCGCGCAGCAGCAATGCTCCTTACCAGCAGCTTAGGGTCTACCGTCGCTTCGACTGGCAGAGCAGCGATCTCGCCGCACTGGCCGATAAACAGTGTGGCGAGCCGCAGCTCAAGGTAGATGCGGGCTGGCAAATCCGCTTCGTGCGCTGTGAAGATCGGATTCCGGCGGGCAAGCTCATTCCCGCCAGCAGTTATGACTTTGGTTATGGCCTCAAGCAGGGTCGCTGGGAACAGCTGGCGGGCACGCCGACCGCCCAGCAGCAGGATCGTCTGCCGCTGCCGCAAGCCATCATCTTGGGTCAGAGCGAAAGGGAGCTGGATCGTTGCGAGCTCAACGCGCAGGGCCGCTGCGCCGAGTCGGAGTGGCACTATCAGCCGCAGGATTGGCAGCAGTTGCAGGTACTTGAAGAGACCCCGAGTGAACGGGATGGCCGGTTGGAGCAGCTCTTCTTCCGTCTGCAACCGGTGGCAGGCACTCAGGCTGCCGCTCAGGTCAGCGAGATCCACGTCTGGCGCCGCTATCAGTGGCAGCTGGATCAGCTCACGCCTCAGCAGGAGTGTGATGAGCCGCAGGAGCGCAAGGAGGGGAGCAACACCATCCGCTATCGCATCTGTCGTCAGGTGATCCCCGCTGGTAGCGAGGTTCAGGTAACGCTGCAAGATAGCGGCTACCAATACCCGGTCGCTGGCGGCGAGTGGCAACCCCTGCCAGAGAGCAAAGAGTGGCAGGAGAGCCGGGTGCTCAATCGCCCCATCGTGCTGGCCAGCAAGGAGGAGCAACTGGAGTGCCGTCGCGCCAACGGTCGTCTCTGCTCCGAGCCCGAGCAGCCCGATGTGGATCTGCTCGACAGCGATGCCGCCAAACTGGTGGCCGACGTGAGCGGCCAGAACAGCCCTGCCTGGCAGGCGGATTACGGCCACGATGACGCCAAGCTGATGGCGGTGGTTCGCGGCATGCGTGCCCTGCTGGCGGCCAACCAGCCGACCCATCCGGCAATGGACAAGCTGCTCTACTATGTGCGCGCCCACAACTACCACGGCGGCGTTGGCAAAGAGAGTGATCAGGCCGCCCGGGCACTGGCCGGGGTAATGATTGATCTGCTTAACCATCCCCTGCTGCTGGGAGCTGAACCACAGGATCAGGCTGGCACAGTGCTGGAAGCCTGGAGCGTGGCGGCGCAGGGACAACTTGGCCAAGCCGCCTTCCGCCAGAGTGCCGCCCCCATGCTGGCCCAGCTCAACCAGGCGTTCGGCTATGCAGTGCAACATGCGGCGCAGATCAACGGCCACAAACCCTGGGCCGATGGCCTGTTCGAGCTGCTCAATCTGGTCGATCAGAGCGCCTCTTACGGTCAGCAGGCTGACTTCAGCGCAGCTGTGCTGCAACAGGAGGCGGCATTGCGCCAGAGCCTGCTGCAACTGGGCCTGAGCGAACTTGCCCTCTGGAAACAGCGCGATGGCTCACGGGATCTGTTTATCTTCAACAACATCCTCGATGCCCACAGTCGTCTCTATCAGATGATGCGCTACCTCCATCACACCAGCCCGGATAAGGCGATTGCCTATCGCCAACAGCTGGATCGCGATGTCATCGCCATCATGCGCCAGCAGGGGCTGATCCCGGGTGGCCAGCATCCGGCTACCATGCTGGAAGAGGTCTCCCTGACCCTCTCCAGCTACTACCTCACCTACACGGATCGCACCAGCGAAGCCTGTGTCAGCGGCGAGTTCGCCGGGCTTTGTACCCCGATCCGCATGGAAGATATTCTGCCGTTCGAGCACACCTGCTCACCCACCCTGCGTCTGCGCGCCCAGGATCTGACTCAGGCTCAGGCCGAAGGGATCTGCCGCGAGCTGGGTGATGAAGAGCAGCGCTTCCACCAGCAGATGGAGACAGGCTGGCAACCGGTGGCCGATGATCACAACGAGGCGCTGGAGCTGGTGATCTTCAACTCCTCCGCCGACTGGGGCCGCTACGGCAGCGCGCTGTTTGGTGTCTCTACCGACAATGGCGGCATCTATATCGAGGGGGATCCGGCTCGCCCCGGCAATCAGGCCCGCTTCTTCGCCTATGAGGCAGAGTGGAAACGCCCCGCCTTCCAGGTGTGGAACCTGCGCCACGAGTACGTTCACTATCTCGACGGCCGCTTTAACCAGTACGGCAGCTTCGGCCACTATCCGCTCAACCGCACTACTTGGTGGGCAGAGGGGATTGCAGAGTACATCGCCCACGGCCAGTGCTTTGCCCGGGGTCTGGATAACGTGGCAAATCGCCCCGCCAACCAGCGTCCGACACTGGCGGCTATCCTTCACCTTGACTACGAGCAGGGTGGCGAGATGGTCTACTCCTGGTCCTATACCGTGCACCGCTTCCTCAACGATACCGGTCGCGGCGCCAGCTGGCTGGCGCTGGCACAGGCGCTGCGCAATCCGGATCGGCAGCAGGCGATGAGCGACTTCGAAGGGGAGCTGGACCGGCTGATCGCCAACGACAGCGACGCCTATCAGGCGTGGCTCGCCCGGGATCTGCTGCCCTGGTGGCAAGCCAACAAGGAGTCAGATGCCTGCAAGGGTAACGACTCCGCCCACTGATAGACCTTCACCGACCAGAGGGGCTGCCACCGCAGCCCCTCGCTTTATCCTCCCGCTTTCCCGACCTCTGCTGCGACAACCTCTGCCCGAATGAGGTGCCCGCCCGTTATCAAGCCTGACGCCAGCGGCCGAGTTGTAATAGAATGCCGATAGCCACTCCCAACTTCAGACCCTGACCGCACCGCGCATGAAGAAGTTTGCCAAGATCCTCCTCGCCTGCCTCGTTTTGCTGCTGGCCCTGATTGCCATGCTGCTGGGCTACAGCGAGTGGATCGTCTCGGATGCCCGTCACTACACCTACGATCAGGTGGACAAGGTGCCCTACAACCGGGTTGCGGTGGTGCTGGGTACCTCCAAATATCTCTCCGGTGGCGGCCCCAACCACTACTTCAAATACCGCATCAAGGCGGCGGCCGAGCTCTATAACAATGCCAAGGTGGACTTCATCATCGTCTCCGGTGACAACGCCACAGTGCAGTACAACGAGCCACGCCAGATGCGCCGCGCCCTGATCAAGGCGGGCATCCCCGCCTCCGCCATCTATATGGATTTCGCCGGATTCCGCACCCTCGACTCAGTGGTTCGCGCCAAGGAGGTGTTCGGCCAGGAGCGCTTTACCGTGGTCTCCCAGGGCTTTCATAACGAGCGGGCCATTTTCATCGCCCGCCATTTCGGTATCGATGCGGTCGGCTTCAATGCCGAGGACCCCAGCGCTTATCAAGGGATCCGCACCCGGGTACGGGAAGTCTTTGCCCGCCTGATGGGGCTGCTCGACCTCTATGTGCTGGACAAGGGGCCCAAGTTCCTCGGGGCACCGGTCCCCATCGGCCTGCCTGTGCCTTGCCAGTCACTAAGTACCATCGGCAGTCTGCAACCCTGCCTAAAGCAACCCAAACCGGCGGTGGATGAGGCCAAGCCAGCGGCAGTCTCTGCCGCGGTTGCCACCGAGTCGGCTACTCCATCTGCCTCGGCCGTGACTGAACAAGTCACGCTAGCTTTATCCGCTGCGGCAACGACTGAGCCGGTCACTCCCGCCAAATCCGCAGCAGAAACCGCCGCCGAGATGCCCAGCGCGACCTTGCCCACATTGCTGGTGGCCCCTTCAGCCGCCAGCATCAGCACTGCCACACCATAAACAGACGACCCGCCAACTGGCGGGTCTTGTTATTACAGCACGGGTTGTGGCGGTGAGCCTGTACACCCATTCCCAGCGACCAAGTCAGCCTCTCGCCGCCTGATAACGGCGGGTCACTTCGGCCCAATCCACCACCTGATAGAAGGCTGCGATATAGTCAGGACGCTTGTTCTGGTACTTGAGATAGTAGGCGTGCTCCCACACATCCAGCCCCAGGATCGGGGTATGGCCATGCATCAGGGGACTATCCTGGTTGGCACTGCTCTCCACCTGCAATCTGCCCGCCTTGTCCACCACCAGCCAGGCCCAGCCGCTACCAAAGCGGCTCAGAGCCGCCTGAGTGAAAGCCTGCTTGAAGGCATCGAATCCCCCCAATTCCCGCTCGATGGCCAGAGCCAGTTCACCACCCGGCTCACCGCCCCCCTGCGGGCTCATCACCAGCCAGAACAGGGAGTGGTTGGCATGACCGCCGCCATGGTTGCGGACCGCCCCCTGCAAGGTGGCAGGCAGAGTATCGAAGCGGCGCAGCAGCTCCTCTACCGGCAGTGCGGCCAGCTCGGGCGCCGTTTCCAGTGCGGCGTTGAGGTTGTTGATATAGGTCTGGTGATGACGGCTATGGTGGATCTCCATGGTCAGTGCATCGATATGGGGCTCCAGTGCGTCGTAGGCATAGTTCAGGGCTGGCAGAGTATGGCTCATGATGACCTCTGTTCGGATTAATGGAGCCGGGATGAGGGCTCGCTCTGACACAGGCAGTGACCGAGCGAACGCATGATCCCGGCGTGGCTGCCGTGGCGCTGTACGAACGTCAGCAACTCGGCACGAGTTGTGCGGGTATGGCGCAATGCAGCCTCTCGCAGGCGAGAGGAGCAAGCGGGGGAGTGACAGGTCGCCAGCAGGCAGTCGTGCACATAGCAGAGCAGGTCGGCGGCGCGATCGGGCAGAGTCATGGCCACCAGCAGATCCGCCAGATTGTGGTGAGCCACAACCAGCGCCGCCACCGCCTCATCGGCGTCATGCCACTGCACCAATTGCTGACGAGCCAACCACAGCGCCTGCTGATAATGGGCCAACGCCTGATGATACTCGCCGCAGTCAAACAGCCGGTTGCCCTCTCTGGTCTGCTGTTTCCAGTGACTCATGCTGCTGCCACCTTCGGTCGACTCGACCCACCCCTTCACCCAGGTTGCTGTCATATGCTTCACACCGACAAATGATAATAATTATCATTACATGGATCATGTCCGGGAGACAAGGGGCGTCGGGATCGCAGCAAACAGCCAAAACAGCGCGGCCACTCCTTGGCAAGGAGTGGCCGCTTGAGGCAACCGGTCAGTGGATTCGACCGGACAATTGGAAGTTAACGGCAGGTCAGATGTTGTTGGCGGGCGAAGGCGGGGCGATCCCCAGCAGCATGTGATCCATCATCCCCACCATGCGCCCTATCTCGGGCTTGGTGATGGTATCGTTGGCCCCCAGTTGCAGTGCTTTCTGGCGGTTATCATCGCTCATCAGGGAGGAGAACATCACGATGGGCATCTCCTTGTAGGAGGGGGTATCCCGCAGACGCTTGAGCAGGTGCATGCCATCCATGCGCGGCATCTCCACATCGGTGATCACCGCATTGACGAAGCCGGTCACCGGCATCCTCTCCTCCTGGGCCAGACGATCGAAATCCGTCATCATCTCCAACCCCTCGCCGCCGTCCTTGGCCGTGATCACGTTGTAGCCAGCGGTGCGCAGGGTGGTCTCGATCATCTTGCGGATAAAGGCCGAGTCATCCACCACCAGAATGGTCTTGCCCTGGCGCAGTGCCATCATGCGATCGTCGATGAGCACCTTGCGGTCCTGAGTGACGTCGTACTTCTCCATGCTGAGCTCGGGGTTGATATCGGCGATGATCTTCTCGAAATCGAGGATCATGATGAGGTTGCCATCGCGCCTGACCACGGCCACCACGCAGTCGTTCTCCCCCGCTTCCAGAAACTGGCTGGGGGACTCCACATCCTCCCAGGATACCCGGTGGATCCTGCTGACACTGTCGATCAGGAAGCCGTTGGCCATCTTGTTGAAATCGGTGACGATCACCACCTTGTGGCTGGGGTCCGGGTTGGTCTTGATGCCGAGCCAACCCGCCAGATCCACCAGCGGGATGAGGCGATCCCGCAGTGAGAATACACCCACCATGTGGCGCTGGGCATTGGGGTAATCTGTGGTTTCCGGCACCCGGATCACCTCGCGCACCTTGGCGACGTTTATCCCGTAATAAGCGGTTTTTTCACGACCGTCCGGTAGCTGCTTCTTGAGGTGAAACTCGATGATCTCAAGCTCGTTGGTGCCACTTTCGGTCAGGATAGATTTACGCTCTTCCCCATCTTTGGACATCATGGTGACTCTCATTCTGGTTGCGCGGGCAGCAGACCGCTGCGGTTTTCCCTCAGTATAGGAATGGAATTCACCCAACGGCTCGGATCTCGGCAAGATTGCAGCGTTAACCGCTTGATCCCGCAGGCTGGCGGGAGCGTATCTGCCAATCAGGACAACATTGGCGGATGGTGAAATCCATCATGCACTCACAAGGAGCCTGAGATGAGTGAAGGTATCGTCGTGATTGGCGCTTCTGGCGGGATCGGGGCGGCGCTGGTCGCACATTGGTTGGCGGCTGGTGTCGGGCCAGTGATTGCCATCAGCCGTCAGCCCGCACCAGCAGGAGCCTCTTCGCCGGCCCTGCACTGGCAATGTTGCGATTACAGCGATGAGCAGATGGTAGCTGCGGTAGCCCGCATCGCGGAGTTGGCCCCGAGACCGCATCGGGTGGTGATCTGCAACGGCATCCTGCATCAGGGGGAAATTCAGCCGGAGAAGCGGCTCGAAGCACTCAATCTTGATGCCATGACCCGTCTCTTCCAGACCAACGCCTTGCTGCCACTGCGCTGGATCAGCCAGCTGTTACCGCTGTTTGGCCGCGAGCCTTGCACTCTGGCCGTTCTCAGCGCCCGGGTCGGCAGCATTGGCGACAACCGGGCTGGCGGCTGGTATGGCTATCGTGCATCCAAGGCAGCCCTCAACATGCTGCTCAAGTGTGCTGCCATCGAGCTGGCCCGGCGGGCGCCCGGCGTCAAATTGCTGGCCTTCCATCCCGGCACCGTGGATACCCCACTCTCTCGCCCGTTTCACGCCAACGTACCGGCGGGCAATGTGCAAAGTCCCGAGCTGGTAGCCGACCATCTGATTAACCTGATGAACCGGCTGCAACCGGATGGCGAACTGAGCTTTCTCGACTGGCAGGGCAAACCTATCGAGTGGTAGGGGAGGTCAGGAGACGCGCCAGCAGTGCCCGCAACCCCTTGATAACGGCTGGCTTGCCCGCCAGCTGCAACCTCGCAGCCAGCGCCCCCCACTCTGCGTATTGCCAGATGGGGGCAATCAGCAGAGAACGTTCGTCAGGAGTCAGTGAAGCCAACACATCCAGATTGCGCGCCAGCCACAACTGCAGGCTGGATTGGCTCAGTTCAAACGGCTTGTGATGGTGGGCAAAGCACTCAACCTCATCGCGCTCGAACTCACCAAGCTCCGGCACGGTGACGGTACTGCCTTGCAGGCATTGCCATACCAACTCGGGATCCAACGCGCTCAACTCGCCCGCCAGCAGGGTCGGCAGCTGGCGTACAAAACGCTGCTGCCATTGGTTCAACTCGGTCTCATGTTCGGGTTTCAGCGCTTTGAGCAGCAGGGCAGCGTGGCAGCCGCTGGCGGCATCCCGCTGCAGGCCGATGCGCTGCACCGCCAGCCCGGCCTTGCGCCAGAAGGGGAGCAGGTCGGCGCTAGCCGAAAAGGCAGAACCGAGGTAATCGATCCCCGCCTGACGATAATGTTCTTCAAGCCTGCCAAGCAGTAGCGACCCCAACCCGTGGCGGTGTAGCTCGGGATGGATGGCGATACGCATCACCCGGGCGTAGCTGCGCCCCCCCGCCGTTTTGAAACCGGCGTGGGCCAGCAGCGACTGGGGCAGCAGATGGCCGCGCGGACGGCGGCGCCCGGCCCAGATCGCCTCGGCCAGCTCGGGCTCTATCTCCCCTTCCCGCGCCACCAAGGCCACACCCAGCAGGCTCTCGTCCTGCTCCAGCAGATGGATATCGAGACCCGGGCTCTCCAGCAGGGATCTGAGATCGCTCGGCGTAGTCTGGTAGTGAGCCAGCACCAGCAGGCCGAACAGCTGGTTGAGTAACGTCTCGTCGCTCTCCAGCGCCTCCTGACTGACCAGACGCCAGCTCGGGTTGGTCGGCAACATAGGCGCCGCCACTTCGGCATTGAGGCCGAGCAGGCGGAAAATCAGCGGCTCCAGCGGATCGCGCTCACTCCAGCGAATGGGTTCACCTAGGTGGATCTCCTGCCAATCCGGCGTCTGACTATCAAGCACCCGTTTGAAGCGCAGGTGAAAACCGCGCCCCGTCCCCTCGTAACCGTGCTCGGTGGTGGCAAACACGATGCGGCTGTGGCGGGCCAACATGGCTTCGAGCAGCGGGGTCGGAATGGCGGCCGCTTCATCCACCAGCAGCAGATCGGGATTCATCGCCTCGTGCACCAGCCGATCCGGCGAGCAGTAGCTTAGCCCGGCCAGCTGTTCCGGCGTAGTATCTAACCCGCGAGCGGCGTGGGCAAACAGAGTGGCGACCGTCGCCTGTGAGGGGGCAGTCACCACTATGTTCAGCGAGGGTTGCTGGTGC
Source organism: Aeromonas sp. R1-2 (assembly GCF_040908505.1). NCBI lineage: Bacteria > Pseudomonadati > Pseudomonadota > Gammaproteobacteria > Aeromonadales > Aeromonadaceae > Aeromonas > Aeromonas sp. R1-2. Next base: position 17,425 of record NZ_JBFODU010000013.1, read on the forward strand.
AGCAGCTCGGCGGCAGCCAGCCCCAGCAGCGCACTCTTGCCGCGACCGCGGTCGGCGCTCAGCACCAGCGGCCGGCGGCGATGACCGTGCAACACCTTGTGGATGGCGGGCAGTGCCCGCGCCTGATCGCAGCTCAATGGCTGCTCTGGCCCAATCGGTTGCCACGGCTGCGAGCAAACCGGCGGCTCCAGAGAGAGGGCTGGATCACCTTCCAGCAACCGAACCAGTCGGGCGATAAAGCCGTGGCCGGCCCGGCCCGCCTCCTCCGGCTGGGCCACCAGCCGGATCCGGTCAGGATCCGGCCATGAAGGCCACTCTACTCTGGGCGGCGTCAGCAGCAACAGCAAGCCACCGGCGCATAGAGTGCCCGCCAGCGCCCCGAAGGCGTCGGGATGAAAGCCGCTGAAGGCGTTGAACACCAGCGTGTCGCACTCCTGACCGAGCCGCTGCAGCGCCTTGGCGGCGGGCTGCGGGGCATAACACTCGGGCCCGGCACCCAGCCAGAAGACGGTCTCGCCGAGCAGGGATTGGGCGCGGGCAATGCACTCGGCCTCCTCCCCCTCCAGCCAGATCAGGCGCCGCTCACCGGCGCGGGCCAGCGCCTCGCGCAGCAGGGTGGCCTCTTGTTGTGTCATGAAGCTTGGCTGTCAGCCGGTTTGCGGGGCTCGAACATGCGATCTCCCATCTGATCGATAAAGGTGTGGGCCTTCTGCACCATGAAACGCTCGGCATCGGCCGGATTGGCAAACAGATCGGAGCGGATGAAACGATGGGTTTGCAGCACCCCATCCAGCTCCTTGGTGATGCGGCCCGCCAGCCGATACTGGCCACCTTCTGCCATGGGCTCCGGATAGATGAGATAGCCGGCATATTCGGTAGGAGTGACTTCCGGCGCCTTGGTCGGCTCGCCCCCGAACAGGGCGCTGAACAGTTTCTTGAGCATGGTGATCTCCTCTGGTTGCCAGCATTGTCCCCAAGGGGTTGCACAGTGGCAAGCAGGGGATCTTATTACCAATGGTTATTTGCACTACGAACCATTCTCATTTAGATTTCATCTCATTCCACAAGAGGTGACCATCATGTACGTCTGTTTGTGCCGCGGCATCACAGATACCCAGATCCGCAAAGCGGTGCAGTCAGGTAAAAGCGAATTCCGCCAGCTCAAGCAGTCGCTCGAGGTGGGCGCCCAATGTGGCAAATGCGTGCGCATGACCATGGAGATCATTGCAGCCGAGCTCGACAAGATGGAGCAGGAGCAACCCGTGCTCTACTACGAAGTGGCCTGATCCGGACACCTCCTTTCTGATGCGACCCGCCAACAGGGTCACCCCTTTTCTCAGGCGAGCTGGCTCGCCAGACCTCTTGTTGTCACTTTTCTGGACTAAGCTCTAACGATCGAAGCCTCAGGCACGAACCAAGGAGCACTGTCGATGAAAGGAGATCCCAAGATCATTGCCCACCTCAACAAGGTGCTGGCCAATGAGCTGATTGCCATCAACCAATACTTCCTGCACGCCCGCATCTACGATGACTGGGGCCTCAAGGCGCTCGGGCACAAGGAGTATCACGAGTCCATCGATGAGATGAAACACGCCGACGAGCTGGTCAAACGCGTGCTGTTTCTCGAAGGGCTGCCCAATTTGCAGGATCTGGGCAAGCTGCGCATCGGCGAGACCGTCGAAGAGATGTTGCGCTGCGACCTCTCGCTGGAGATGGATGCCATCCCAGACCTCAAGGTAGCCATCGCCTACGCCGAGTCGGTGCAGGACTACATCAGCCGCGACCTGTTCCAGGAGATCCTGGAGGATGAGGAGGAGCATGTGGACTGGCTGGAGACCCAGCTCGATCTTATCGATCGCATCGGGCTGGAGAACTACCAGCAGTCGCAACTGCACCACGGCTCCTGAGCCAGCAAGCAAAGAGACCCGCTAGCGCGGGTCTCTTCATTTGAGCAGCCATGACCCGAAAACTTTTCGACAGGATCACAGTTAATACGCCCGACACAGCATCTGTCATGGCTTTCGATTAGGATACGACTCTCTTCCAATAACAATGCTACGGACGATTTCCATGGAACAGATTGCACGCGAGATGGCGCCCCACAAACGGGTGGCACTGGTGGCTCACGACAACATGAAGACCCCTCTGCTGAACTGGGTAATGCGCCGCAAGGAGGAGCTCAAGCTCCACCATCTCTATGCGACCGGCACCACCGGCACCATGCTCGGCAAGAAGGCGCAGCTGCCCATCACCTGCCTCTTCTCCGGCCCCATGGGGGGCGACCAGCAGCTCGGCGCCCTGATCGCCGAAGGGAAGATCGACGTGCTGATCTTCTTCTGGGATCCCCTCAATGCAGTACCCCACGATCCGGACGTGAAGGCGCTGCTGCGCCTCGCGGCAGTCTGGAACATCCCGGTCGCCACCAACGAGGCGACCGCCGACTTCATCATGGACAGCCCCCATATGCGCCAGGCGTTCAGCGTGCAGATCCCGGATTACGCCGGTTATCTGAAGGCGCGTACCGAGTGATCGGCTAACCCGTCATGCAAAAGGGCCGCAACAAGCGGCCCTCTTTAATTGGGAAAATGAATCAGCCAGGGACACAAACCGGCGCCGGCTTATAGCGCGCGTGCGAGAATGCGTGCCACCCGATCCGGGTCGATATCCTGCTGCTCACCGAGCGCGGTGCGCCCCACCCGCTTGAGGTTGGAGCAGATCGCCGGAATGCAGCTTTCGCTGAGGCCATAGTCGGCCAGCCGGGTACCCAGCCCCATTTTCTGGAAGAACTGCTCGGTGCGGATGATTGCCTCCTCGATACGCAGGGCCTTGTCCTCGCGGGTCGAATGCCACACCCGCTCGGCAAACTGGGCCAGCTTGTCCTGCTTCTGGCTCGCCCGCTCACGCAGCAGTGAGGGGAGCACCACCGCCAGACTCTGGCCATGATCCAGCCCGTAGAGCGCCGTCAGTTGATGGCCGATGGCGTGAGAGGCCCAATCCTGCGGCACCCCGCAACCGATAAGGCCGTTGAGCGCCAGACTGGCCGCCCACATCAGATTAGCCCGCACCTGATAGTTGGTAGGCTCCGCCAGCGCCCTGGGGCCATTCTCCACCAGCACCTGCAGCAGGCCTTCCGCCAGCCGATCCTGTACCTCGCCTCCCACCGGAAAGGTGAGGTACTGCTCGGCAATATGGACGAAGGCGTCCACCACGCCATTGCCGGTCTGGCGCGGCGGCAGGCTGTAGGTGGTGGTCGGGTCGAGCACCGCAAATTGCGGCTGCACCAGCGGGCTTCTGAAGGAGACCTTCACATCCCCCCGGCTCACCACCGAGGTGGGATTGCTCTCGGAGCCGGTGGCTGGCAGAGTCAGCACACAGCCCATCGGCAGCGCCTTGTGCACGCTCGCCTGCTTGCCGCAGATATCCCAGGGATCATCCCCCTCGTAGCAGGCTGCGGCCGCGACAAACTTGGTGCCATCGACTACCGAGCCGCCACCGACCGCCAGCAGGAAGTCGATGCGCTCGCGTTTCACCTGCGCCACTGCCTCCATTAACAACTCGAATCTGGGGTTGGCACCGATGCCGGAGAACTCCTGCCACGTCACCCCTTCCAGCGCCCGGGTCAGCTGCTCATAGACGCCGTTTTGCTTGATGCTGCCGCCGCCGTAGAGCACCAGCAGCCGGCTGCCGGGCGGGATCAGTTCGGGCAGGCTGGCGATCTGCCCCTCGCCGAAACAGATACGGGTCGGATTGGCATATTGGAAGTTGTACACGGCGGACTCCTCGACTGGCTCAATGCGCGGACATTGTGCGCCTGTGGGGAGATGAGGTCAAAAGAGGTGGCAGAAGCTTGCCCATCGGCGGTCGACACTGGCCCATCGGTGCCGACCGGGTAGATCTCAGAACAGCGGCAGGATCAGGCAGTTTTGGCCTCATCTTTGGATGAGCTCTTCTTGCCGGTCAGGCGATCCATCGCCTCCTTGAGCATCGCCTCTCGCTGTTCGTTGAGCGGCTTGCTCTGCTCCGCCCGCTCTTCCGGCGTCAGCTTCTTGTTATCGGCGATGGTCTTGAGCTTCTCTTCGATCTCGTTGAACTTCTTGCGATCGAAACCAAGCGCCTTGTCCACCAGCTGCTGCACCACGCCCCCCTTGTCGGAGCTCATATCCAGCGCCGGTGGCAACTTGTTGTTCTTGGCCAGATGTTCGTAGGTCAGCACCTGCTGGGCCTGACCGGTCATGCGTTGGGTGGAGAGGCTGACCATCTCCTCCCAGCCACCACCCTGACCGCCGCTACTGGCGCTGTTGAGGGTGGCGAGGGCGCGGTTGTTGGATGCGCTTTGGGCAAGCTGCTGGCTGTAGGATTTGATATCCATGGGGGGCTCCAATTCAGTGCGCATCTGCGGCAATGGGCACAGGCTGATCCGGTCACATGGGGCGTCAGGCCCCACCATTATCAATTAAACCAGCAAGTTACAGGCCAACTTGTCAGATGGTGCAAGATCCCGCGCTATGGCGGATCTCACCACGCCCCCCACGCAAGGCTGGCGTCAGAATCATGACTCATCTGCTGCCGGTTCTCGCTGTTTTGGCACATTTCGCCGTCCGCGCACCACGACGCCAGAGAAAAGTCAGGAACAGCAGCTCGATCACAAAATAAACAACCACTCGGGAATACAATTTTGGCGCACATCACAACCAGCCAGCCGTGTCATGGATGATCTGTTCGAAAAACCAATAACAGGCAGACCAATCTGTCGTGCTCACTCCGCTGCCAGTTCGGAGTTGCAGCCTCCCCACACCTCATCCCCTCGTCTGACTCTCACTCACCGCAACCCTTCAGGTACACCTATGAAAAAACACACCTTGAGTCTTCTCTCCGCCACCCTGCTCACCCTGCTTGGCACCAGTGCCGACGCCTGTACCGGCCTCATCGTCGGCAAGGGGGCCAGTGCCGATGGCAGCGTAATGATCGCCAGAAATGAGGATTTTGGCATCAACAACTGGAACAAGTACCTCGCCTTCCGGCCCGCACAGCAGAATGAGGGCAAACTCTGGAAACTGGGCAACGGGCTGGAAGTGCCGATGCCCAAGGCATTTTTCGCCTACTCCGCCATCCACGACTGGGATGCCACCACCAGCGATCCGGCAGGCAAATATTATGAAGAGCGCGGCATCAACGAGTTCAATGTCGCCATCTCGGCCACCACCAGTGCCGAGGTCAACGACAAGGCCCAGAAAGCCGATCCGCTGATCGAGAAGGGAGTGATTGAAGCCATCATCCCGACCCTGATCCTGCCGCAGGCCAAGACGGCCAAAGAGGGGGTCGAGCTGCTCGGCCGCTATGTGGAGCAATATGGCGCCGGTGAGGGCAACAGCCTCTATCTGGCAGATGTGAACGAAGCCTGGCTGATGGAGATCGGCTCCGGCCACCACTGGATCGCGGTGCGGGTACCGGACGACAGCTACGCCATGGTGGCCAACGGCCTGCGCATTCACGGCGTCAATCTCGACAGCGCCGATGTGCTGCACTCGGCCAAGCTGCTGGAGTTCGTGCGCGAGCACAAATTGCTGGATAACGCCGACCCGAACGATTTCAACTTCGCCAAGGCGTTCGGGGTCATCGCCGACCCCTACAACGTGGATCGGGAGTGGCTCGGCCAGAACATGCTGACTGCCTCCCACAAACAGGCGACCCGGCAGGCGCAATATCCACTGTTTATGAAGCCGGATGCCCCCATCGCCGTGCCGGACGTGGCCAGGGTGCTGAGCGCCACCTATGACGGCACACCGCTGGCCGGCAAGGCGGAGCGGCCGATCCGCGTCGATCGCCAGCTGGAATCCCACGTCATCCAGCTGCGCAAGGAGATGCCCAAAGAGCTGCAGGGACTGATCTGGCAGAGCTACGGCGTGCTGGCCGAATCAGTGATGGTGCCGCTCTACAACACCCTGGAAAACTATCCCCTGCCCTATCGCAGCGGCAGCGACAGCTACTCCGACGATTCCGCCTACTGGCAGTTCCGCAGCCTGACCGCGCTGGCCAGCGCCGCTCCGGACAAATACCTGCCGCTGCTGCGAAACGTCTGGAGCAAGGAGAGCGCCAAGCTCTACAAGGAGGTCGCCGTGCTCGACAAGAGCCTGAAGCAGGCGTATGCCAGCGACAAGGCTACCGCCATCGGGCTGGCCGCCGACTACTCCTATGGCCAGTTGGAGCAGACCTATCAGATGGCCAAAACGCTGCGCTACAAGCTGATGACGGATCTGACCAAGCGCAGCGAGAAGAAGTATTCGCCGGAGGAGTTCAAGAAGATCATGAGCCTGTGACCGGCTCGCCAACGCAAAGAGGCTCCCAAGGGAGCCTCTTTCGTTTCAGCCAATGCGGCGATCAGCGACGGCTGATATTGAGCGGGCCGAAGGTCTGGGCCACCGGCATGATCTCGATGCTGTTGATGTTGACGTGGGCCAGTTGCTGACTCACCCAGAGCACGGTATTGGCGATATCTTCCGGCTGGATCGCCTCCACCCCCTGATAGACGGAGGCCGCCTTGGCGTCGTCACCGTGGAAGCGCACGTTGGAGAACTCGGTGCCGCCGCACAGGCCCGGCTCCACGTTGGTGACGCGGATGGCGGTGCCCGCCAGATCGGCGCGCAAGTTGAGGCTGAACTGCTTCACGAACGCCTTGGTGGCGCCGTAGACGTTGCCGCCCGGATAGGGGTAGGTGCCCGCGATGGAGCCGATGTTGATGACGTGACCGCGATTGCGCGCCACCATGCCCGGCAGCAGCAGGCGGGTGAGCAGGGTCAGACCGCTGATGTTGGTGGCGATCATCTGCTCCCAATCTTCCAGATCCGCCTTGTGGGCCGGCTCCAGCCCCAGCGCCAGACCGGCGTTGTTGACAAGCAGATCCACCTCGCTCCAGGCGGCTGGCAGAGCGGCGATGGCGGCGCGGGTAGCCGCCTTGTCCTGCACATCGAACGCCAGCGGCAGGAACTGCTCGCCCAGCTCGTCAGCCAGCGCAGCCAGCCGCTCGGCACGGCGACCGGTACCGATCACCTTGTACCCCGCCTGCACCAGCTGGCGGCTGATGGCTTCACCAAAACCGGACGAGGCGCCCGTTACCATTGCAATCATCTGAACCTCCATTAACTCAACCGATATTGTTATTTATGTTGTTGAAACCAATCTGATTTATTCATCGCTCAATTCACGTCCGGTCGCCTTGCGCCAGACAAATACCACCAGATGGAGAAGCAACAGGCCCGAGCCACCCAGCGCAAACAACAGGCCGGTGAGGGCGTTGACCGAGGTATCGGCGCCGCACCACCACCAGACCAGCCAGCCACTCAGACCGATGACAAAGGTCTGGATGGCACAGACCGGGCAGCGCCCCAGCTTGGCCCTGATGGCGGTGGCAAGACAGTTGTCGCAGCTCATCCTGCTCCTCGATGTTGCTTGTTCAATACGGTCAGTTGGCCTGTGAAGATGGCTTGCGCGCCTGAGTGCGAGCCACTCTGCGCCGCTCACGCTCCTCGTCGCTCACCAGCGGCAGCACCAGCCGGTGGGCGTGCTGGTCGCGGCCATAGTAGTCCGCCAGCCGCTGCTGGGGACGAAATCCCAATCCCTGATAGAGCGCCAGCGCCTCTTCGTTGACGTCCCCCACTTCGAGGCGAATCGCCCCCCAGCCAGCGGCCTTGCCCTCGCGGATCACCTGCTCCAGCAGACGGCGGGCCCAGCCCAGACGACGCACCGTCCAGCGGATGGCAAGCGCCTGAATGACCAGCCGATCCCAGCCTCTGTGCTCCAGCAGGCAGAGATAGCCCATCAGCTGATGTTTCTCGTCCAGCAGCAACAGGGTGCGCCCCTTGGCGTGGGCCAGCAGATAGTGCCAGCGGCTGCGGCCAAAGGCGACTTCGGGAGGAAAACAGTAGCGTTCCAGATTAACGATGGCGCCCAGATCATCGGTTCGGGCCGCACGTACGGTCAACACGGGGAGTCCTTGTTCGGTTATTTATCCTCAGCACCAAAAATGCGACTTGTATCACAAGTTACCAAGGCGTCATATTAGGCACTGTAACCTCTTGTTTCCCCTCGCGCCATTGTCGTGCTTGTCGGTGCATCGAAGCCCACTGGGGATCCTGCCTGTTCAGGCAGTCTGATCTGTGGAGCCGAAAATATGAGTACCTATGTCATCGTCGAAGAGCTGGGCGACTGGCCTTGCCATGCCGATTATCTGCTGACCGCCCGCACCTATCTGCAACATGGAGTGCCGACCACCGGCGGCCGACCCCGCATCATCAACCTCTGCCGCAATCTGGAACACCTGAGCGCTGGCTACTACTGCTCGCTGCTGGCCCAGGCCCGCGGCCACCACTGCCTGCCGGGTCTGCAAGCCATCAGCCGACTGCAACCGCAGCAGCCACCGGCCAAGCTGTGGCGCAAGGCGCAGGGGTGGCTGGCCCAGCAGAGCGAGGATCGGATTAGAGTGCGCGCCATCTTCGGCCAGTGCGAACAGAGCGAGCTGGCGGGGCTGGCCCGCTACTACTACGGCCTGAGCCAGCTGCCGCTGCAGGAGCTGACCCTCAAGCGCGGTCGCCACGGCTGGTCGGTGCGCCAGCAGCAGAGCCTGTCGCCGCTGGAACTGAGCCCAAGCGAAAAGGCACTGATGCTGCACCACGCTCAGGCGCTGGTGGGCACCGGTGATGAGGAGCAGGCGGCGCCGCTCTACCAGCTCGCCATTCTGGTGGATCCCGATGATGGCCGCGCTAGCAGTGATGGGCTGGCGCTGGAGCGCTTTATCCGAGCAGCGGCTGCCCAGGGGATCAGGGCCGAGATCCTGCCACCGTCGGCCATCGAGCGGCTGCCGGAATTCGACACCCTCTGGCTGCGTGCCGAAACCGCAGTCGGCCACTACACCTTCGAATTTGCCCGCCGCTCCGAGCAGCTCAAGATGCCGGTGATCGACAGCTCCCGCGCCATCCTAGCCTGCAGCAACAAGCTCTATCTCTACGAGCTGATGGTACGCAGCGGCGTTCCCATGCCGCCCACCATGGTGGTGACCCGTCGCGGCCGCCACCACGTGGACGAACTGGTGCAACGGCTCGGCCTGCCGCTGATGGTGAAGGTGCCCGACGGGGCACAGGGGCGCGATCTCGCCATGGCCAGCGACGAGCAACAGCTGGCCCGCCTGCTGGACGAGGGGCTGGGCCGCTCCGCCCTGCTGCTGGTGCAGAGCCGGATCCCCGCCGAGTTCGACTGGCGCATCGGCTTTCTCGACGGCTCGCCGCTGTTCGCCTGCCGCCGCTACCGGCCCGAACCGGGCAACCGCATTCGCCGCCGCAAGCACCCCCTCGACATGAGCCGCATCGAGGCGCTGCCGCTTAACGAGGTGCCGGAGCGGGTACTGCAGACCGCTCGCCGCGCCGTCCATCAGCTCGGCAATGGCCTCTACGGGCTCGATTTGCGCCAGCAAGGGCGTGACTGTGTGCTGCTGGAGATCGTCGACAACCCCTGGATCCGCGGCGATATCGAAGACAAGGAGGCGGAGGATCTCTACGAGCGACTGGCCCGTGCCTTCCGCCAGCGGCTGGAAAACCGGGGCCAGACCACCATATAACCCCGCCATGACCTTGTCGCCCACAATGACAGAGAGGGCACCGCGATGGGGCCCTCTCTCATATCAAAGCGTGCTGCGGCTGACTTATTGCAGATGCAGGAAACGCCCGCTCAAGGGCGGTATCTCCACCGTCACGCTGCTGCCGCCGATGGCCAGACTCTCGCCGCTTTGCAGATCCACCAGCGCGCTGCCGCTGCGCAGCTTGCCTGTAGGCAGGTTGTAGCTGAGCGCCGTGGTGGAGAGGTTAAGCAGGTAAACTATCTGCTCCCCCGCCGTCTGCTTGATGTCACCATAGAGGCTGCCCTCGGCCACCAGTTTGACTCGCTCTCCCTGATAGAGAGCGGGGTGCGCGGCACGCATCGCCAGCAGCTGGGCGAGCCACTCTTTCAACTCAGCCTGTTCGCTACCCGGCACAAAACCGGTGACAGCGGGCACCTTGCCGTCGCTGCGGGCCACATGATCGTCGCACAAGCCCTGCGCCGCACAGTCACCGCTGACCTTGGCAGCAAAGCCCGGCACCTCGTCGCCAAACTCCTCGCCATAGTAGAAGGTAATCGGGCCGGAGCGAGCCGCCATAAAGCTGAAGGCCGCCTTGTGGCGCTGCCAGTACTCGGTCGACTTGAAGCTGCCACGCTCCAGCAGATCACCAAAACGCACCAAATCGTGGTTGCCCAGCATCAGATTCGGCATGGCGTGATTCGGGTAGTTCTCCACTTTGTTCCAGCTGGCATCGAGCACGCTGGCCCCCTGGCCCCCCTTGCCGGACTCCTCCACCGCCAGCGCCTGCACGATGCCGTAGCGCAACGGGAAGTCAAAGGCTGAGGAGAGCGCCGGATTGTCGCTGCTGCCGTAAGCCTGAGCGCGAATGTCATCAGCCCCCTTCCACACCTCGCCCACCATGTAGCCTAGGGTGCCCCACTGCTGACCGGCGGCCTTGCGCGCCGCGCTGGCCTGCTCCACCTCGCTGCGAATGGCACGCCAATCATCCAGCCCAAGCTGATAGGCCTGATCGAGGCGCCAACCATCGATGCCGTACTGCTCGACCCAATAGCGGGCGACCTCCTTGAAGTAGGCGAGGCTCTCCGGCTTGCTGTAATCCACCAGCTGGCCGGGATAACCCGCACCGCCGCTGGTGAGGGCTGGCAGACGCCCCTCTGGCGAGGGCTTGCTCATCCCCACCTTGTTGACGTGGCCAAAAACCCCGTCGAGGAAGACATAGAGGCCGCGCTGGTGCGCCCCATCCACCAGCTGTTTGAGCTTGGCATTGCTGCCAAAGTTGGGATCCACGGTAAAAAAGTCGCAGGCGAAGTAGCCGGTGGCATCGAGCCTGTTATCACCGCCTTGCCCCGCGCAGGAGTCGAACACCGAGGTGAGCCAGATGGCGTTGACGTTGAGACTCTTGATGTGGTCGAGACTGTCGATGATCCCCTGCAGATCGCCGTTGTGCTGGGAGGGGCCATAGCCGACGCCGTAGTTGGCACTGCCGTCACCATCGGCAAAGGACTCCACCATCACCTGATAGATGCGCAGGTTGCAGGCAGGTTGATCGTCGCCGTAGCAGGCACGACTGGCCGTGGCGACCGGAGGGTGGGTGACCGGCGGATTGACGACGGGGGGAGTACTCTCCCCGCCTGAACTCCCGCTGCCGCCGCAAGCCGCAAGTAACAGGGCGGCCCCGAGCAGGCCGCCATAGCGTAACGTTCCCTGTTTCATTGTTATGTTCCCGCTGTGAGAGCAGGCGTCTGATACGCCTGTTTTTCACCATGATAGCGATGCTCACACAGCAGTGTCTGTGACTGAAAACGTTATCTGACTCAACTGGTTAGAGCACCCCTGCCGAGGCAAAACGGTAGTTGAGCGAGAGCCAGTAGGAGCGACCCGGCTCGGGGATGCGGCCGCTCTGCTCGTAGCCCAGCCCGGCCTGACTGCTGTGCACCGACTTGGAGAGGTGCTCGTAGTAGAAGGTGTCGAACAGGTTGTCTACCCCGGCCGAGAGTTGCCACCCTTTGGCAAACTGCCAGGCGCCGCTCAGGTTCATGGTAAAGAAGCCCGGAGTCTCCCCCTGATCCTGACCGGCGACCGTGCCGGAGCCCACATCCACCCGATCCTGCGCCGCCACCGCGCGCCCCAGCAGGGTAAAGCTCAGCGCCTCGTCCGGCTGCCAGCCCAGCGCCAGCTTGCCATCGAGGGGCGGCATCTGGGCCAGCGGTTTGTTGTCGCTCTGGTTTTCGCCGTAGACCACCGCCAGACCACCATCGAGACGCCACTGCTCGGCAAACTGCCAGCGCCCCTCCAGCTCGCCACCGCGGGTCTGGGCGTCGATATTGCGCACCTTACGTGTGCTGCTGTTGTAGAGCAGGTAGTCCTTGATATTGGCGCTAAAGAGGGAGAGGGTCAGATCCAGCTCGCGGCTGCGCAGAGCAAGCCCTGCGTCCCACTGGCGGCTGCGCTCCGGGTTGAGGGTGAACGGGGTGCTGTCCTTGCTGCGCTCCCAATAGTCCGGCGCCCGCTCTGCCTGTCCCCACGCCAGATAACTGGACCAGCGGGGCGACCACTGGTACTCATAGCGACCAAAACCGCTGTCGAGGTGTTCGGTCTCACTGTAGAGAGTCTGATCCCCCGCACCATAGCGAGTTGTCTCGACCCGATCCTGACGATACCCCCCCTTGTAGCTGTGGGCTCCCTGCTGACGGCCCAGCTCGGCAAAGCCGCCCTGCTGCTCGAAGCGCAGGGTGCGCTGGCGTGGCTTGTCTGCATAATCCAGATCCTTGCGAAATCTGTGCTGATCCCGATTGCTGTCGAACCCGGCGGTCAGCAACCAGTCGGCAGGCAGGGCGATATCGTTGGCCCAGCGCCCGCCGGTGTTGCGGCGATCCGGGTTGTTCAGGGATTTGGGAGTGCTGTTTTGCCGCAGGCTGAAGTTGTCCATGATGTGGTCGACGTAGTTGTCCCACAGGGTCAGCTCACTGCGCTGCCAGTGAGTGGTGATCTCCTCCTGCTTGAGCTTCAGCCCGAAGGATTCGCGATCAAACATGGGGCCATCCATGGTGCGGTCCGCATAGGCGGCGCGGGCATTGCTGCGCTCGGCGGTGAGTTCCAGCCAGGAGTGCTCCCCCGGCGTCCAGCCCAGCTGGGCGGTGCCGTTCTCGCGGCGATAGAAAGAACGCACCTTGTTGCCATGGCCATCGCGGTAATCGTCGCTGTCGGAGTGGGTGAACTGACCGCGCAGATAACCATCGGTCGAGCCTGCCGTCATGTCGACCATCTGGTCATCGCGGCCGAAGCTGCCAAAGAGGGCCGAGGCGTCGCTCTTGAAGCCCGGCGCCATAAACTCGGGTCTGTCCCGCTCGAACAGCACGGTTCCCGCCAGGGTCGCCCCCTGCTCGAGGGATTGCGGCCCCTTGAGCACCCGGATCCGGTCAAAGGATTGGGGGAACACATAGGCCGTGGGCGGATCCATGCGGCCGCCACACCCACCGGCCAGCATGCCGCCATCCATCTGCACGTTGAGGCGGGACATCCCCATCCCCCGCAGCACGGGGTCGCCACCGAGCCCCCCTTTGCGCACCATGCTCATGCCGGTGACATTCTTCAGATAACCGGCGCCGTCGGCAGCGGGCATGGGGGAACCGGGCTTCTTGGGATCCAGTGTCACCTCCAGGGTGCTGGCCGGGCGGGTTGCCACCACCACCATGGGATCCAGCTGTTGCACCGGCTCCTGACCGGCAGCGCCGTGACAGGCGAGTCCACCAACCAGCAGGGCAAGGGGGGGGCGCATATGACAAGCCATACATTTTCCTTATGTATTTGTTTGTTTTGTTATTTTCATTCAACCAACCAAACCTTTCAGCAAGGGAAAGGTTTGCCGTCAGGCCGCAAAAAAGGCCTGCGGCGCGAAAGCGGCAAGCCTCTGTCAGGTGAAGCGAAGGCAAGTTGGCAAAATGTTGCGCAGGTTTTACCCAAGTTGGCTCAGAAAGGCAAACGGGCAAACATTCCAGTAACAGGAATCTGGCGTTGGCTCACAAAAAATGGGGATTAGCTGAAGGCTTCCCGCTCATCGATGGGAGAGATGAGGTGATAGACCTCATGGGCGGATAGCGTGCAGCCAACAGGCCACTCCAGCTGGTGGTGACGGTTGATGAAGACCCGGGCGCAGTGACGCTCGCTCTCCAGCTTTGCAAACAGCGGCTGGGTTCGCCAGGGGGTCAGATCCAGCACCCCCGTGGTGCCATCCGATAACACCAGAAACAGGCGCCATCCCCGCACATACTCGACATCGATAAAGACCGGCATCCCTTCGGCTCCGATTGAGATAATTCGCGGCAATTATAAACACCAGCGATCCATCCATACACGCTGTGGCTCACATTTTACCCAGCAGATTATGCTGTGCTCATTAGTGGCGCGACATCACATTTTTAGATGATAAATGTGTTAATGCCGACTTTTAACAAACTTGAATGCAACCTTAACCAATTCGATCTGTCATAACCTCACAACAACTAAAAAAACGTCTGTGGACAGACGTTTAGAGTCTCATTCAGGAACAAACATGACAGATCTAAAACAGCGACTCGGCCCGTTCTGGCCCTTCGCCGTCTTCTGCGCGCTCGCGCTTTTCTCTCTCTCTTTCAGCCGAATCGCCCTCGGTATATGGCAACTGGAACGAGTGGATGCCGTGGCCGGCTGGCAGGAGATGCTGCTGCAAGGGATCCGGGTCGACTTTGCGACCCTCTGCTGGGTCTGGGGTGTCCCCGCCATGCTCACTCTGCTGCTGGCAGGCCCCCATGCCATCGGCCGGGGCTGGCTGCAACTGATGCGCGTCTGGCTGACCGTCGGACTCTGGCTGATGCTGTTCCTCGAGATCTCGACCCCCTCGTTTGTCACCGAGTATGGCGTGCGTCCCAACCGTCTCTATGTGGAGTACCTCATCTATCCGAAAGAGGTGTTCGCCATGCTGTGGGCGGGCCGCAAAGCCGAGCTGCTGCTAGCGTTACTCTTCAGTGGCGCCGTGCTGACCGGCGGTTGGTGGCTGAGCGGCCGTCTGGTACGTGGCCTCAGCTTCCCCCGCTGGTATCTGCGTCCGGCCTTCGCCCTGTTCATTCTGGCCATAGGTTTTCTCGGTGCCCGCTCCAGCCTCGGCCACCGCGCCCTGAACCCAGCCATGGTCGCCTTTGCCGAGGATCCGTTGGTCAACTCACTCACCGTCAATTCCGCCTACTCCCTCTTCTTTGCCATCAAACAGATGGGCGCCGAGGAGGATGCCAGCCAGTTTTACGGTGAGATGACCCCTCAGAAGGTGCTCGAAGTCATGCGCAAGGAGAGTGGCCGTCCGGCCAGTGATTTCAACTCCGATCTGCTGCCCAGCCAGACCTTCAACCAAGCGAGCTTCCAGGGTAAACCGAAGAATCTTGTGATCCTGCTGCAGGAGAGCCTGGGCGCCCAGTTTGTCGGCTCCCTCGGCGGCCTGCCGCTCACCCCCAACATCGATGCCCTGTCGCAGCAGGGCTGGGCCTTCGAGCAGCTCTACGCCACCGGTACCCGCTCGGTGCGTGGTATCGAGGCGGTACTGACCGGCTTCACGCCGACCCCGGCACAGGCGGTGGTCAAACTCGGCAAGAGCCAGACCAACTTCTTCACCATCGCGGATCTGCTCAAACAGCGGGGTTATGACACCAGCTTTATTTATGGCGGCGAGAGTCACTTCGACAACATGCGCAGCTTTTTCCTCGGCAACGGCTTCACCACCATCGTCGAGCAGAAGGATTTCGACAATCCGGTGTTCAAGGGCTCCTGGGGCGCCTCCGATGAGGATCTGATGGCCAAGGCCGACGAGACCTTCAAGGCGCTGCACAAAGAGGGCAAACCCTTCTTCAGTCTGGTGTTCAGCTCCAGCAACCACGATCCGTTTGAATTCCCGGACAACCGCATCGAACTCTTCGAGCAACCCAAACAGACCCGTAACAACGCGGCCAAGTATGCGGATTACGCCATCGGCGAGTTCTTCAAGAGGGCGAAACAGTCCGAATACTGGAAGGACACCCTGTTCCTGGTCATCGCCGATCACGACAGCCGGGTCGGTGGCGCCAGTCTGGTGCCCATCCCCCGCTTCCATATTCCGGGGGTTATCGTGGGCGACGGTATTGCACCGAGAAAGGATCCGCGCATCGTCAGCCAGATCGACATGGCGCCGACCCTGCTCTCTCTGATGGGGATCAGTGCCGACTACCCCATGCTCGGCAAGGATCTGACCCGCATGCCCGCCGACTGGCCGGGGCGCGCCATCATGCAGTACGACAAGAACTTCGCCCTGATGCGCGGCAAGGATGTGGTGATCCTGCAACCGGAACGGGCGGCAGAGGGCTATGTCTACGATGGTGCCAGCGAGAAGCTGACCCTGGCGGCGCAGCCGGACGCCTTGAAGGAAGATGCGCTTGGTCTTGCCCTGTGGGGCAGCATGGCCTATCAAAAGAGTCTCTATCAGACGGCCAAGGATGAACGCACCGCCGCCAATTGAGCCAACTGTGCTGATTCAGCCGATAGCAGAATGGAAAAAACCGCCAGCAGGCGGTTTTTTCCATCTATCCATACCGTCGGCCCACAGGCCGTTATGGCTGGGGAAAGCAGGGCAGGGAGCGGCTGAACTTGTGCTCGAATACCAGCGAGGTTTCGAGGTGCACCACCTCTTCGCGGGAGGTGAAGTGATCGAAGACGAAGTTGCGCAGGTGCTCGGTGTCGGAGACACACAGGTGCACCAGAAAATCATCCTTGCCGCCCATGTGGAACAGGCTGATCACTTCGGGCAGCGCCAGAATGGCATCGCGGAAGGCATCGATGATCTGGCGGCTATGGCGGGCCAGCTGCAGGGAGACCATGGCCTGAATGTGACCACCGAGGGCCTGATAATCCACTTCGCAGTGCGCCCCCTTGAGCACGCCATCCTGCTGCAACTTGCGCACCCGCTCCAGACAGGTGGAGGGGGCAACGCCCACCAGCGCGGCCAGATCCTTGTTGGTCATGCCCGCATCCCGAAACAGATGGGCCAGGATATCCAAATCCAGTTGATCCAGGTTTCTCATCTTAACTCCTTGAACCGCTCAATTTTTTAGACTCTGCCCGTAAACCGGGGCAAACACAACGGCCATTGACATCCCCCCTGCCCCGCCTATCCTTGGCGCCATTCACCGGCCGCAGCCCTGCGGCCACCACGCGAGGATCCGCCATGCACCCGTATCACCCCTTCTGGAGCCTTGAGGTTCCCCGTGTCGATGGTCAGCTGCTGCTGACCCCCTGCCCCGGCACCCAGCAGGTGCCGCTGACCCTGGCTCTCGATCAACTGCGGCTGGCCGGTGCCCACGGGGTGGTGACCCTGATGACAAGCGCCGAGTTGATCCGACTCGAACTGGCGCAGCTCGGCCAACAGGTCGAGCACGAAGGGATGCGCTGGTTCCATCTGCCCATCGAGGATGATCTGGCCCCCGACAACGACTTCGAGGCGGCCTGGCAACAGGCGCTGCCACAGCTGCGCGAGCTGCTGGGGGATGGCAAACATCTGGTCATCCACTGCAAAGGGGGCAGCGGTCGTACCGGTCTGGTCGCCGCCGCGCTGCTGATGACCCTCGGCCAGCCACAGCAAGAGGCGATGGCCGCCATCAAGGCCCACAGACCCAAGGCGTTTACCCTGGCCTGCCACCGCCAGTGGCTCGACCAGCTGGCCGAGCGGCTGGCGCAGGGCGACTGACTACTTGCCTCCCTGGTCGTAGGTAAAGACCTTGCCGATATCTTCCACCCGATAGCTGGTGAGCTGATAGACGTAGTAGTTGAGCCAGTTGGCAAACAGCAGGTGACCGTGGCTGCGCCAGCTGGCGCGCGGGGTCTTGCCCGGATCATTATTCGGGTAGTAGTTGACCGGAATGGTCGGGTCGAGCCCGGCCGCCAGATCCCGCTGATACTCACCATCGAGGGTCAGGGCATCGTACTCCGGGTGCCCGGTGACAAACACCTGACGACAATCCTTGGTCGCCGCCAGATAGACTCCCGCCTCTTCTGACTCGGCAAAAATCTGCAAGTCGGTCTGGGCACGGATCAGATCGCCATCAAACGCCGCGTAACGGGAGTGCGGGGCGACGAACTCGTCATCGAAACCGCGCAGCAGCGGCTCATGCTCATCAAGACGATGGTGGCGGTAAACCCCGGAGAGCTTCTCGCCGTGGGTCTGTTTCTCCATGCCATACAAGGCTTTCAGCGCCGCCTGCACCGCCCAGCAGAGGAACAGGGTGGAGGTGACATGCTGATGGGACCACTCGATGATCTCGACGATGCGCGGCCAGTAGACCACCTCCTCGAACTCCACCAGCCCGAGCGGCGCCCCTGTGATGATCATGCCGTCGTAGTTGTTGCCACGCACCTGCTCGAAGTCGTGATAGAAGTTCTCCAGATGCGCCTGCGGCGTGTTCTTTGACTCCCTGTCATCGATGCGCAGCAGATCCACATCCACCTGCAGCGGCGAGTTGGAGAGCATCCGCATCAGCTGGATCTCGGTCTCAATCTTCTTTGGCATCAGGTTGAGGATGAGCACCCGCAGCGGACGGATGTTCTGGGTGACGGCCCGGGATTCCGTCATCACGAAGATGTTCTCCTGCCCCAGCACTTCGGCGGCGGGTAACTGATCCGGGATCTTGATCGGCATGCTTACTCCCTGTACTGCATCAGTAAATATGTCTGGACATCCAGAAGCCTATAATAAAGCTCCTGCCCTGTCATCAGATACCTTTTGTATTCACCCCCGCCTTTGACTAGCATACGGCTCAGTGTGTCTCCTGCTTCCAAGATAATGACCGGTATCAAGATTTCCGTAGATCGACTGCAAGTCGGCAACTATGTATCCCTGCCACTGGGGTGGCGCGAACACCCGTTCCTGTTTTCCAGTTTCAAGATCAAAAGTGAAGAAGAGATCGAGCTGATCCGCCGTCTCGGCCTGAAACTGGTCACCATCATTCCCGACAAGAGCGACGTTCCGCCCAAGCCTCTCAATCAGGTACAGCCTCAGCAACAAGAGAGCGCAGACGCCGCCCAGCGCCAGGCCCAGATGCAGCAGGAGAAAGATCGCCGCATCGAGCAGTTGCAACTCTATCGCCGCAACCTGCAGCAGTGCGAGAAACAGTTCCAGCAGTCGCTGGCACAGGTGCGCAGCGTGATGAGCAAGATCCAGTCCCGCCCCCTCAATGCCATCGGCGAGGCGCAGGAGCTGGTCAACGCAATGACAGAACAGCTGCTCTCGGTGGACGAGATGGTGCTCCATCTGGTCTCCGACAGCGAGGATGGCAACAACCTCTACTTCCACTCCCTCAATGTGAGCGTGCTCAGCATGCTGCTGGCCAAGGAGTGCTGCATGACGGCTGACGAGATCCGTCAGGTCGGCATGGGGGCGCTGTTCCACGATATCGGCAAGCTGAAGATCCCGAGCCAAATCCTGCGCAAGACCGAGCCGCTGACCAAGCCGGAGCAGAACCTGATGGCCCAGCACCCGCGCTACGGGCTGGATCTGCTCAATCTGGCCAAGGATTTCCCGGCCGAGGCGAAGGGGATCGTGCTCCATCACCATGAATATCTCGATGGCAGCGGGCCGGAAGGGCTCAAGGGTGGCCAGCTCGATCCGCTGACCCAGATGGTGTCGCTGATCAACGAGTACGATAACCTCTGCCACATGCAGGCCAAGGTGCCCTACTCGGCCCTGAGCGGCCTCTACAAGCAGCGCAAGGCGCAGTTCAATCCGGAGTACCTCAGCATGCTGATCCGGTTGATGGGGATCTACCCCCCCGGCAGCGTGGTGCAACTCTCCAATGGTCAGGTGGGGCTGGTAATGTCGGTCAACGCTTCCCGCCTGCTCTACCCCTCGGTGCTGGTCTACGATCCGCGCATTCCCCGCCAGGAAGCCGCCATCATCGACCTGCAGCAAGCCGAACTGTCGATCGCCAAGGTGATCCACCCCAAACGGCTGCCGCCCGCCGTGTTCGAGTACCTCAATCCGCGTACCCGGATCAGCTACTACTTCGAGCACAACAAAGCCTGATTGTGTTGGCCCGAGGCCAACCGTTGCCACCCGTTTAATCCAAGGAGCCTGCCATGCGTATCGAGATCATCAGTACCGGAGACGAAATTGTGACGGGTCTGGTGGTGGATACCAACGCGGCCTGGCTCAGCGCTCTGCTGCTGGAACAGGGGTGGCAGGTGCGCCGTCGCCTGACGGTGGGGGACAACCTCGCTGACCTGAAAACGGTGCTGCAAGAGAGTGCCAGCCGCGCCGAGGTGGTGCTGGTGTGTGGCGGGCTCGGGCCCACTGCCGACGACCTGACCGCTCAGGCGGCCGCTGAAGCCTTTGACCAGCCGCTCACCCTCTTCCCCGACTGGCTCGCTACCATCGAAGCGCGCTACGCCAGCCGTGGCCGCCCCATGGCACAAAGCAATGCCAAACAGGCCTGGCTGCCACAGGGGTGCGAGATCCTCGACAACCCGGTCGGCACCGCCTGCGGTTTTGTGGTGCGAAGTGGCCAGAGCCAGCTCTTCTTCACCCCGGGCGTACCGTTCGAGTTCAAGCAGATGGTACGCGAGCAAATTCTGCCGCGCCTCAAACAACTGGCCGGGGCACAGATCGATACCGAGCTGCGTCGCTTTTACACCTTCGGTGTCTCGGAGTCGGCGCTCAGCGATATGCTGGATGCCGAACCCTGGCCAACTGGTATTGAGCTGGGTTACCGCTCCTCCATGCCCCTTATCGAGCTGAAACTGATCGGCCACAGCGCCAGTGCCGCTGACATGGAGAGTGCCGAACGCCGACTGCTGGATACGATCCGCCCCTGGCTGGTTGGCAGCGGAGATACGGAACCGGCGCAGCAGATCCTGGCGCTGCTGCAAGGCAAGCCTCTGGCTCTGCTGGAGGGAGAGAGTGGCGGTGCGCTGCTGGCGCTTTGTCACGGCCATCCCCGGCTGGAGGCCAACTTCAGCACGCAACTGGCCGATGAGCTGGCGCAACTGCCGACAACCGATGCGGGCCTGCAACTGACCATAGGGCGAAAAGGGCCAGAGGGGGTGCCACTGCTGCTCAGCGCCGATGGCATGCACATCGGTCAGACGGTCAAGGTCCGCCACCCCGACCCGGAGAGCCGCCGCAAGATCCTCGCCTTTGCCGCCCTCGACATGCTGCGCCGCCATATGCTGGGTGAGCCGGTGCTCGGCGATTACCTCACCCTGGCCAGAACAGCCCAGCGCAGCTGATAAGAACCGCCATTCCCCTGCCAGCGACCCTATGTCGCTGGCGCTGCGATCCGTCTTTTCACTCCGTTTCCAAACAGCGCCCACATTTATCTGGCCGCCATCACCGATTTGACTTCAATTCATTGACCATTCAGAGGAAATATCTGAATACTGCCCACTCTCAGGGTTGGCGACTCGCTTTATTAATCATTGAGAGATTAAATGACAGTAAAGGAGCGAGCCGATCGCTCCGTTTTCATCCAGCAAGGAGATGCGGTGTTAAGCAAAGAGTGGTTGCTGCTATCAAGCGATATGGAACTGGTCTGCCTGCGGATTGCCGCCGGTCTCACCAAACCTGTCACGGAACAGGATGTGCAGGCTCTGCTGCTCGCTTCCAACTGTCGCCGCTATCAGCCTCTGCCCGAGGGGATCAAACAGGCCATCAGCCTGCTTAATACCCTGCTCACCAACCCTGCCGCCCCCGTCCCCGCCAACCCCATCCCTGTCGGCAAGCGTCAGGATGCCCGACTCGCCGTAATAGTGGAGAAGGATCGCATGAGCGCCATCGCCCAGATCACTGCCGACTGGGGGGGCAAGTATGTGACGCTGGAACAGCTGAAAGAGGCGATCTCCATCAGCGAAATCAAACAGGGGGTGAGTGAGCAACTGCTCACCGCTGCCATCCAGTCAGCCAAGGAGGCCGCCCCCGGCAGTCAGCTCAAGCTGGTGATTGCCAACGGCCAGCCAGCCGTCAATGGTCAGGACACTCGCTATGAGCGGCTGGTGGAGACCCCGGCCGAACGGATCCTCAAACCGCAGGAGCTGGGGCATGGCAAGGTCGACCTGCGGGATCTCGGCTCCATCGTCACCGTCAAGGCAGGCGCTCCGCTGATGCGCCGTCATCCGGCCACCGTCGGGGTGCCCGGTTTTACAGTGACCGGTCAGGATCTGCCCGCCAAAGATGGCAAAGACAGTCCGATGAGCCCTGGCGAGGGCACCTTCATCTCCCCCGACGATCCCGACCTGCTGATTGCCGGTCGGGCTGGCCTGCCCTGTCAGGAGAAAGCAGGCATGAAGGTGGACGAGGTGCTCAGCGTCAAACAGGTGGATGCCCGCCACGGCCACATTGATTTTGAAGGGGGCTTAATCGTCAGCGGCGACGTCAACCCGGGCATGAAGATCAGGGTCAGCGGTGATATCGTCATCGGCGGCTTTATCGAAGGGGGCTGGATCGAGGCTGGGGGCAGCATCACGGTACGCCACGGCATCATTGGCCGCCGCAACGAGCAGGGGGAATACCTTTGCCAACTCAATGCCCAGGGGGAGATCCACGCCAGTTACGCCCAGTATGCCCAGCTGGAAGCGGGGGGGGATATCCAGATCCAGAGCCAGCTCAGCCACTGCTACTCCCGCAGCGGACAAGATATCAAGGTGGGCGATAGCAACATGCGCAAAGGCACTCTGCTGGGGGGCACCAGCATTGCCAATCGCCTGATCATGGCTCCCAGCCTGGGGGCCGAGGCCGCCAACCATACCCGGCTGCAGATCCTTGGCGGCTACTTCACCCACAAGGAGCAGGAACACCAGCTCAAGCTGCGCCAGCAGGCGTGTCAGGCCCAGCTGGAGAAAATCAAGGAGCTGGTCATGAAGTTGCTGCAACTGCCCGGCGACAAGCGCAATCCGGATACCCTGCGCAAGCTCAAACCGATCCGGGACCATCAGCTGGCCGAACTGGCCCAGCTCGATGAGCAGCTCACCGCCAACCAGGAGGAGCTGCGAAACTTGATGGCTCAGATGGAGGTCATTGCCACCCAACACCTCTACTCCGGCATCGAGGTCGAGATGGCCAGCTTCAAACGCAAGGTTACCATTACCCGAGGCCCTACCCGCCTGACCATCCATGATGAAACCCTTGAGATGACCCCTTACGAGGGACACAAATAGCTCAACCGGCACGGCCCCATCGCTGAACCGGCCGTGATCCCGCCGCCGATTTTCGCTACACTCGCCACTTCCTTGGCCCCACCGGGCGGGCCACCCAGACTCAGGTAGTGAGAGATGTACAAGCTGATCGCATTGGATATGGATGGCACCCTGCTCAACCCGCAGGGCCAGATTACTCCCCGCACCCACGCCGCCATCAGCGCCGCGCGCGTCAAAGGGGTAACCGTTGTGCTGGCCTCCGGCCGACCGCTGGAAGGGATGAGCCGCTATCTGGAAGAGCTCGGCCTCACCACAGAGCATGACTACGTCATCTGCTACAACGGCGCCCTGGTGCAGAAGGTGGCCGATCAGCGCATCATCCGCAGCCAGCTGCTGACCGGCAGTGACGCCAGCGCCGTCGCCAAACTGGCTGACGAGTTGGAGGTGAACGTCCACGGTTTCTCGGTCACCCAGGGCCTCATCAGTCCCCGTGTCAGTACCTACACCGAGCACGAATCTCGCCTGATCGGCATGCCGATCAATCTGATCGACTTCGCCACCCTGCCTGCCGACGAGCAGATCATGAAGGTGATGATGATCGATGAGCCGCCCCAGCTCTCCCGCGCCATCGAGCGACTGCCTGCAGAACTCTATGAGCACTATACCGTGGTACAGAGCGCCCCCTTCTTCCTCGAGTTCATGAACAAGCAGAGCAACAAGGGAACCGGCGTCGCCGCGCTGGCCGAGCACCTGGGCCTGACCGCCGATCAGGTGATCTGCGTCGGGGATGCGGGCAACGATCGCCACATGATCGAATACGCAGGCCTCGGTGTGGCGATGGGCAATGCCACCGACGAGATCAAGGCTCTCGCCCAGCACACCACCGCCCGCAACGATGAAGATGGTGTAGCTCAGGTGATCGAACAGTTCGTACTGAACGCCTGATCGCAATCGAGCGCCGCTGCACCCGATGAGGAAATAAAAACGGGGAGGCTGTCAGCCTCCCCGTTTTTTCTGGTTAGTTATCTGCGTGATGAGCGTTAATTCGCTCGCATCACTGGTTCGCCAGACACTGGGTATGGGAGCCCGGTTGCAGGTAAGGCGTCAGCAGGGGAGCCATCCCCTTGAGCACCTGCACCGGCAACGCCGAGGTGAAACGGAACTTGTCAGACTGGCTACCCGGTACATAGGCGGTCAGGGTACCGAAGTGATCCTCACCCAGATAGAAGACGAAGGTCGCGGTGCGGTTGCGCGCCAGCGAGCTGGTCACGTTGCCATAACGGCCCACGGTTTCAATCCGGTTATCCCCGGTCCCGGTCTTGCCCCCCATCTGCAGCACAGTGCCATCCGGCAGGGTAAAGGCACCGGCGATACGTCTTGCCGTGCCCCCTTCAACGACCTTGGAGAGCGCACTGCGCAGGGCTGCCGCCACCTCTGCCGGCATCACCCGTGTTCCCTCGGTGTGCTGCGGCTCAAACTCGGTCTCGAAGGGCGTCCCCTTGGCAAACGAGAGATGCTCGATACGCAAAGTCGGCGAGCGGATACCGCCATTCTGGATAATCCCCATCAGCTCGGCCAGTGCTGCCGGGCGGTCACCGGAGCTACCCAACGCGGTCGCCAGCGAAGGCACCAGATGGTCGAACGGATAACCGAGCTTGGCCCAGCGCTGATGGATATCGAGGAAGGCTTCCACCTCCAGCATGGTGCGGATCCGGCTGTCACGGGCACTGCGATGACGGGTCTTGAACAGCCAGCTGTAGACCTCCTGCCGCTCGTCACGACTGGCCGCCACCGCGTCGGCAAAGGTCGCCTTGTCGAACTCCTTGAGATAGGCCAGCAACCACAGCTCCAGCGGGTGAACCCGGGCGATGTAGCCCTGATCCGGCAGTGAATACTTGCCCGGACCATAGCTGACGTAGAGCTGATTAACCCGCTTGGCACTCAGCTTCTCTCTCGGCAACCGCTCCGCCAGGAAGGCAGCAAATGCGGCTTCGCTGGCTTCCGGCATCAGGTAGCGGTGAACCGCCGCCAGACGTACCGCACTCGGCTTGAGACCGTCAAGAAAGGTATCGAGCTGCTCCTCGGGGGTCTTGCCGCGATATTTGCGCCAGAAGCGCAGCAGATAGGTCTGGCCCTCTTTGTCGGCAAATTTGGCCAGATACTCCTGACGGCGGGGATCCTTGTCATCCTTCAGCAACTGGGCACGGTTGCCCTCCTTGTAGAGGCTGTAGCGCACGATATCGCGCATCAGCCGCACAAAGGGCAAGTTAATCGACTCACGCAGAGAGTCACGCAACGTCGGAATACGATTGTTATCCTCGCGGCGGAAGTTGTTGAAGGTGTGCATGCCGCCACCGGTAAAGAACCCTTCGTTGGGGCTGGCGGAGTATTTGCGATCCAGCGCCGCTTCCAGCATCACAGGCAGGCTCTTGTCCTGAGCCGTCATCAGATAGGAGATGGCCCAGCGGCTGAGGTTATCCTGAGAGACGGCAGCCAGCTTGCGCAGATTCTCGACCGGCATCCCGGCATAGTTATCGTGCAGCTCGGCTACGATCTCCAGATAGGTAGTCAGCACCCGCAACTTGGCGGTTGAGCCCAACTCCAGCTTGGAACCTTCGTTGATATCGAACGGCTGATCGGTGTTGTCGGTCTGTACCCGCACCTTGAACCCTTCCGGCGACTTCTCGAACAGGGTGAAGCTGTAGCGCACATCGCCGGTCTTCTCCGGCGAGAGCAGGCGCTCGCCAAACAGCCCTACCTGGGCGGCAAACGCCGGATCGGCCAACTGCTGCAGATAACGGGATACTTCATTTTGCAGCGGCATGTTGAGGCTGGTATCGGCGGTCAGATCCATCCGGTCGAGGTCATAGAGCTGTACTCCGAGCTGACG
This sequence comes from Aeromonas sp. R1-2, assembly GCF_040908505.1. Taxonomy (NCBI): domain Bacteria; kingdom Pseudomonadati; phylum Pseudomonadota; class Gammaproteobacteria; order Aeromonadales; family Aeromonadaceae; genus Aeromonas; species Aeromonas sp. R1-2. The sequence continues at coordinate 43,098 of NZ_JBFODU010000013.1, forward strand.
GCTCAGGCGAGTACGGGCAACCTGCAACCCCTTGTTGTTGTTCACCCGGGTGATAGCCGGGGACTGCAGGAAATCACGAAACGTAATCTTGGCCTTGAGCGCCGCCTCCATCAGAGGTGGCGTGATCATTCCCTCCTGCACAAACAGGCGCAGGTAGCTGTCGGTCAGGGTAGCCAATGCCTCTCGCCCTTGAGCCAGATAGTAAGAGGGACGGCGGTGCGCAATCATCAAAGAGACAACCTGACGCAGGGCAAGTCCCTGTTCGGCCAGCGGCGCATTCTGGTTGCGGGCGGGATCCAGCAGACGGTTCACGTCATCGACATTGGCACCAAACCAGACCCAGAGACCATCTCCCAGACCATGCACTTCACCATATCCCGGCGCAGCCGAGAGCGGCACCGAGTTGAGGTAGGCCCAGGCAACCAGCTTACGCGCTTCGAGGGTTTCCGGCCCGAGACGATAGGCCCGCACGCTGGCAGAGGCCATCTGACGGATCTTCTCGGTCGGCGACAGGGTCAGGCCATCCGGCGAGTGGCGATACTTCTCCACCTGGGTCGCCAGGGTACTGCCACCGGCAGATTGATCCTGCATATCGAGCGCCTTGCCCACCTGGGAGAGCGCCGCCTTGGCAAAACGGGGCCAGTCGACCGCCGGGTTGGCCAACGGCTCTTCGTTGCTCAGCAAGTCGCGGTTCTCGATAAAGAGCAGCGACTGGATGATAAGAGGCGGAATAGAGTCAAAATCCGGATAGTGATGGGTCGGATACTTGAATTGATAGAAGGGCTCGGCGCGGCAATCGTGCAGCGTCAGTCCAGCCTGCACCTTCTCGGTATAGGGCACGAAGAAGCCACGACTGGCGTAGTCATAGAGCGCGTCGGAGAAATGCACCTGCTTGCTGACTTCATAGCCCCGCTGCAGCAGGCGCTCCTGCATCATCGGCAGTTGCACATAGCCGAGCCGCTTGTCGAACGGGCCATCCTCAGGGAAAGCGATCTGCTTGCTCTGGCCTGGCTCGACCTGATAGGTGAGCTTGGCGGCATAGCGGGAGATCTCCTGAGATTGCAGCTTCGAGGTTTTCATCTCATAGCCAACCAGAGCGATCACCGCCCCCAGGCACAATAAAAAGAGAAAACAGAACAGCCAACGCCACCAGGGACGACGCTTGCGCTTTGGGTTCCCGTCCGAGGTCTGGACAGATGAATCTTGAGATGCCACTTGTGTCAAATCCGTCTGTTCTGATGCGCCCATATCAGCCCCACCATGGTTGCGCAATTTATTGTGTTTCACTCAAGCTTAGTCTTTTCAAGTCAATGGCTTGAAACTATTGACCGCTTTGTAGTGATGGTAACAGGGCAATTCTAAAAAGGGGAGCCGATTGTTGCAGGAGTGGCAGAGATCAGAGCTGATAACAAAACACCGGCCAGTGGCCGGTGTCTTTTAAGCAAAAGCTGAACGCTTACTTGTGAGAGCTCATGCCCTTCAGTTTGGTGCTCAGCTCTTTACGCTCTTTGGAAAGCTCGGCGTTCTTGATGATGTGGTCATCCACGCGCTCTTCATAGTCGGCACGCATGTTGGCGATGATCGCCTGCACATCATCAATACTCATGCCCGGCTTGATGTAGTCGCTCAGGTTGTCGAGCAGCAGCACGCGCTTCTGGTTGTCACGGATCTTTTTCTCGTTATCCGCAATTTCACGCTTGAGTTTGTTCTGGCGACGGGACATACGCACATATTCCAGTACATCGCTGAAGGTGGACTTGTTTACTTGTTCCATATCGATACCACTGACTTAAGGTTGATAAAAACTGGCCAAGTTACACCTGGAACCCGGCAAACTCGGCGCGGGACAGGCAAACTCAAGATGCCCTTACTCTACCGAGTTATAAGCGAGATACAACCCTAATCGCGCGCCATGAACAGAGTTTGGCCAAAAGTAAACCAGTTAAAATGGCCAGTAATCCATCAGATAAGAGCTTGATATAGATAGAAAAAGGAGGAGATGACAGGGTTTTAGTTCTCTTCCTCTAGATAAATGCTAACACTGGCTGTTTAACACGCTAAAAACAGCAGAGCCCAGTCTCACGACTGGGCTCTGCTGTGCAAATCTGTGGGACTTATGGACAAAAGCGCCCATAACAAAAAGGCCTTCCCAATCGGGAAGGCCTTCAAATTAGTGGCGGAGCGGACGGGA
>NZ_JBFODU010000014.1:0-308208 GCF_040908505.1 Aeromonas sp. R1-2
ATGACGGATGGGTATGACTGTTACCAGAATGCGTTGGCGGAGCGGGTGAACGGGATTTTGAAAGGAGAGTTATTGTTGCAAAGCCCGCAGGATTTAACGCAAGCGCGGGAAATGGTGCGTGAAGCGGTGGATATTTACAACGCGGAGCGGCCGCATCATGCGTTGAAATACAGAACCCCCGATGCGGTACATAGGGGGTTCTGAGTGGAGAAATGCTAGTTGAAAATGTGTAAACCTATTTCAGGACTAGACAGGAGCAACCACGCATTCGCACTGGCTGCGATATTGCCCGCAGCCTTATTCGCGCCACTGGCCGCCACTCATCACTCGCTCGATAGCAAACGTCCGGTCGTGTACCAGCAGCAGATCCGCATCCTGCCCGACCCCGATACGCCCCTTGCTGCAAAGCCCCAGCGCCTGTGCCGGATTGCTCGTCACCGCGGCCAACGCCCTCTCCAGCGAGACACCGAGCCGGGTCGCGCGCGCGCACTGCTGCCACAGGCTGGCAATCTGGCCGCAGCGCATCTCGATTAGCCGCCCTTCGCCATCAAAGCGCGGCAGGCTGGCGTTGGCATCCGAGCTGAAGGTGATGCGATCGGCAGGCACATTGGCGGCCAGCAGCTCGAGAAACGCATCGGCGGCAAGCCGCTCGCCATCCTCCAGCAGATCGGGAAAGCTCGAGGTGGTGAGATCTACCCAACCTCCCGCCTTGCCCCACTCGATGGCCTCGGCAAAGAGCCAGGGGTTGCGGTTGCAGTGAGTGGGATAGAGCTGGCGCAGTGGAATGTCGGTCTCATCGCGAAGAGCCCTCAGGGGGGCCAATGCCCCCTTGCCATCCCCGACATGGAAGAAGCTGACCCCGCTCTTGCCCGCAAGCAGCCCAGCCACTCGCGCCTCGCTGGCAAGCCTGGCCAGCTCATCGTGGGTCGGCGCGCTGGATCTGTGGTCGCTGATAGCCACCTCCCCCACCCCCAATACCTCAGGGATCAGGATGATGTCCGACTCCAGCGTGCCGGTCAGGGTCTTGACCGGCAGATGGTAGGAGCCGCTATACATAAAGGCGCTCACCCCGGCGGCGCGAAACTCGCGCACCTTGCCGAGCACCTGCGCGGGAGTGCGGGTCAGGCTGTCGGTGCCAAGCGCCGCCACCAGGGTAGTGACGCCGGCCCTGAGCGCCTCGCTCGCCGCCAGTTCCGGGGTGCGAAAGGCAAAGCCCCCCTCACCGCCGCCGCCGGTGATATGGGCCAGCGGATCCACCAGCCCGGGCACCAGATAGCGGCCTCGACCATCGACCCGATGCAGCGGCCAGTTTGCGGGCACCGTCAACCCCTTGCCCATCCAGGCGATACGGCCATCAGCCACCAGCAGATCCTGCTGGCCAAGGTGGGTGGGGCTGAAGATCTCGGCCCCCTCGATCAGGGTCAACATGGCGATCCTCCTTGCACGATTGTCGCTTACCCGATGAAAAGAGAGGGAGCAAGCTCCCTCCCCCCGTCAACCACCATATATATCGTACTTGAAGTACTTCTGGTTGATCTGCTGATAGGTGCCGTTGGCACGCAAGGCCTTGATCGCCTCGTCCAGCTTGCCCTTGAGCTCCTTATCGCTCTTGCGCACGGCGATCCCCATACCATCACCAAACCACTGGCGATCGGTCAGGGCGGGCCCCACATAGTCGAACTTGTCGCCCCCCTCTTTGCCAAGCAGCCCCTGCTCGATGGCAGAGGCATCGGCCAACAGGGCCTGCACCCGACCCGCCTTCAGATCGAGATAGGCCTCATCGGCATTGCCGTAGCGGACTATGGTGACATTCGAGCCAAAATTGTCGGTCAGGTACTTGTCGTGGGTGGTAGCACGCTGCACCCCGATGCGCTTGCCCGCCATGCCTTCCGGGGTCAGCGTCAGCTCGGTCCCCTTGGCCGCCACAAAGCGATTGGGAATATGGGCATATTTCTCGGTGAAGTCGACCTTCTGGCGCCGCTCGTCGGTGATCGACATGGCGGCGATGATGGCATCGTATTTGCGCGACAGCAGGGCCGGGATCATACCGTCCCAATCCTGCGCCACCAGCTCGCACTTGACCGCCATCTGCTTACAAAGGGCGTTGGCGAGATCGATATCAAACCCCTTGAGCTCACCCGACGCATCGGTCCAGGAGAAGGGCGGGTAGGCCCCCTCCACCCCGAAGCGCACGGTTTTCCACTCCTTGGCCATGGCAGGGGTGGCCAGCAGGCTGGCAACAAACAGGGCTGAGAGGGTCAGTCTGATCTTCATCATGAGTACTCCATTACATAAAAAGCGCACAGGCGCGGACAAGGCACCGCAGGCAAATGCATGCGATGACCAAAAGCGGCAAAATCTGGATGAGCGAGATCAAGCCCAAGCGGGCGTCAGTGAACTGCTCCAGGGGTTCGATCTATTCGTCGAACCACTCGGAGAGATAGAAAGGCTTGAAGTAGAAGGCCAGAAAAAAGCCTCTGGCTTTGCGCATCATGGTGGTTTGTCGCGTCCTGTGACAAAGATGGCATCACCTTAGCACGCCCGAATTTTGCCCGGCAAGAGGCAGCCGCCGGGCAGTAGCAAAATCCCGGTCATGGTCAAGGCGGGCGGGATCCGTTAGGCTCGAAGCACCTTGCCATTCCATAACAGACCCACAGCGACCGATGAATTTTCTGGCCCATCTCCATCTGGCTGCCCACACCCGAAGCTCTCTCACCGGCAATCTGCTCGGCGATTTCGTCAAAGGCACGCTGCCCACGGGGCTTGCCGCCCACTTCGATGAGGGGATCTGGCTACACCGCAAAATTGACGCTTTCACCGACAGCCACCCCGAGCACAAGGCGGCCGTCGCCTGTTTCGAGGCCCCCTGGCGCCGCTTTGGCGGCATAGTGGTTGATATGATCTACGACCACTGGCTGAGCCTGCACTGGGGACTGTTCAGCACCGAGCCCCTGCCCCGCTTCCTGCAACGCAGTTATGAGCAGCTATTGGCGGATCACCCACGCCTGCCGGACGGACTGCCACTCCCCCTCAAACGGATGGCCGAGCAGAACTGGATCGCCTCCTACTGCCACAGGGAGGGGCTGGGGCAAGCGCTAAATGGCATAGGTCGCCGACTGCGCCGCCCGGTACAACTGGGAGAGGCGCTGCTGACCCTCGATGAGTCGCAGTGGCAAACATGCGAGGCGGGATTTCTGCGCTTCTATCCCCAGCTGATGGACTTTAGCCAGCAGCAGCTGGCCCAATATCGGGAAGCCCAAGGGGCACAGTGATCCCTCTGGATAGAGCAGCTTCCCCATAAAAAACGCCCCTTGCGGGGCGTTTGTCATCAGTTGGCTTCGTCTTTCTTCTTGCGAATGCTTAAGCCAAGTTCCCGACCACGCAGTCGGGCGTAATAGATGGTGCCGACAAAGGCGAGAGTGGTGAAGACCAGCTCCACCACCGCCAGCCACCGCTCCCCCTCATCCGTGGTGATCAGGGTGAGGGCGTGGAGGAAATAGGGCATCAACACGAAGTTGCCCCAGGCGTGGGTGTAGGGATTGCCCTGCACGATTCCCTTGAGGGGAAAGAGCAGCGGCACCGTCCAGATCACCGGCAGCAGCCAGGGGTTGAGGTCCGGGTGGGGTGACAGCCACAGATGCCAGAGGATGACCCAGCCCAGCAGGCCGAAGAAGCCGACCAGAGTCAGCCAACGTGCGAAGCGGGTGCTCACTTGAGGATCTCCAGCACCTGCTCCGGCGGGCGACCAATACGGGCCTGACCATTCTTGATGACAATTGGGCGCTCGATCAGCTTGGGATGCTGGTGCATGGCGCGAATAAGGGCATCACCGCTGACATCGGCCAATCCCAGCTCCTTGTAGAGATCCTCCTTGGTGCGCATCAGCTGGCGGGGATCGCTAAAACCGAGCAGAGAGAGCAGGTTGCGGATCTCATCTTCGCTCGGGGCCTGCTCCAGATAGAGCACCACATCAGGGGCGATCCCGTGCTGTTCCAGCAGGGCCAGGGTTTCGCGACTCTTGGAGCAGCGCGGATTGTGGTAGATTTGGGTCTCGCTCATGGTAACTCCCTGATTAATCGCAAGATGGGATTAGAAACGGCGCTATTGTAGGGGAAAGTGATGGTCAGGGTAAGCAGCAGTGGAAAGGAATTGAAACGAATTTGTTGGCTGATTGTGGCTGGCCTGCTGGGCGCCTGCACGCCCGTCCCCGAATTTACCGATGCAACAGGGCAGTCGGTCAGCCTGCGCCACTTTGCCGGCAAGCCGCTGCTGGTCAACTACTTCGCCCCCTGGTGCGCTCCCTGCCTGCGCGAGATGCCGCGCCTCAACAGGCTGGCAGCGGAGGGCCAGATCACAGTGGTGGCCATCAACTACGACCCGACCACGCCAGCAGAGCTGAACAAGCTGGCTGCGCAGTATCACATCAAGGTGCCGCTCCTTATTGCCAATGAAGATGCCAAGCTCCCCTTCCCTCGCCCAAGCGGCCTGCCCACCAGCTATCTGCTCGATAGCGAGGGCAAGCTCAAGCAGACGCTGGTCGGCGAGCTCGACCAGCAGCAGCTCGAGATGCTCAAGGCGACCGCCAGCAGCATGAGTCACTAGCCCATCGCTGCTATCACCGTCCCCCACATCAACGCCACCGCCATAAACAACAAGGGCGCACCATAGTGCGCCCTTGTTTGATAGGTTTCGTTAGCCCTTGAGGCTGTCGAGATCCTTCTTGGCCCGCTCCAGCTCGGTGATGCGCGCCTCCAGACGAGCCAGGGTCATCCGGTCGCTGGTGGTACCGCGCGCAACGATCAGCTCGTCGATGGCCGCCTGATAATCCCCGCGCAGTGCGAGCATCTCGGCCCGCGCCATATGCAGCTCGGTCATTCTGCCCGCCTTGCGATAGGCATCGGCCAACAGGTTCCAGGCCAGATTATTCTCCTCATGGGCACGGGCATAGGGGTCGAGGATGGCGATGGACTTCTTGTAGTTGCCGCTCTCGAGGTAGGCGTTGCCGAGGTTGACCACCACCACTTCGTTATCCGGCATCCGGCTGCGGAACTTCTCGAGGCGCGCGATGGCCTGAGCACTGCGCCCCTTGGCCAGATCGATGTCGGTCTGGGCATCGACGATAAAAAGATCTTCCGGATGACGGGCCGCCAGCTCCTGCATCAGGGTATCAGCCTCGTCGGTGCGCTTGAGCTGGATCAGCGCCAGCGCCTTGCCATAGATGGCGGCATCCTTGAGCGGGTAATCCCCCTTCTGGATCCGGCTATCGAAGTAGCTCAGCAGCCCCTGCGGGGTATCGGTACCAAAACGCACCTGAATCCGCACCTTGGCCAGCCAGAAGTCGAGACTGGGCGGCAAGTCGCGGCGGCCATAGCTGCCCGCCCGAGCGCGAGCCTCGCTGATCCGGGTCTCCGGCAGCGGGTGAGTGAGCAGCATTTCCGGCGGCTTGCTGGCGTAACGGTATTCGGCAGCCAGTTTCTGGAAGAAGTTGGCCATCCCCATGGGGTCGAAACCGGCATCATAAAGCGTCTTCATGCCGATGCGATCCGCTTCATATTCGTTGTCGCGGGTGTAGTTGATGGCCGACTGCATGGAGAGGCCCAGCGTAGTCTGCAACGCAGCGATACCGGCGGTCGGGTTGATCACCGCCAGCGCGATGGAGCCCACCAGACCGGCCAGGGTCACTGCCGAGCTGCTCGCCTGCGCTTCCATATAACGGGCGATATGGCGTTGGGTCACGTGGGTGATTTCGTGGGCCAGTACCGAGGCCAGCTCGCTCTCGCTGTCGGCGTAGAGGAATAGACCAGTGTGCACCTTGACTCGCCCGCCGAGGAAGGCGGCCGCGTTGATGCTGGGATCATTGATGAGGAAGAAGGTAAACGGGAAACGCACCCCATCGGCGTTGGTCAGCAATCGCTGACCCAGATCATCAATGTACTGGCTCAGCACCGGATCATCGATGATCGGCAGACCCGCACGGGCAAAGCGCATAAAAGCGTTGCCGTAACGCACTTCCTGCTCGATGGGCAGGGCAGCAACCCCGGCCGTGCCGATGTCGGGAAGCTGATTGTTGGCCTCGGCATGAAACGTGGCGCCCATCAGGGAAGCCAGCAGGGGAAGCGATGCCATCAGGGGGGAAAAACGTGCCACGTTATCTCTATCTCCATCAGAAAGGGCCTCGGCAGAATACCCTTGCCCATCAAGGGCTACAAGCGTTGTTTCATGCTCTTATCACGGCCATAATAGCGGCCACCTGCCTGATGGAGCCCCCATGGAAATTCTCGACCTGACCCCCTGGCGCTGCCCCGAGCCGCTGATCCTGCTCAAGCTCTGGTTAAGGGAGGCCAAAAGCGGTCAAACCGTCACCATCCGGCTGGCCGATACGGGCTCCCGGCAGGATATTCCGGCCTATCTGCACCGTCAGGGCCACCATGTCGAGGTGCAGCAAGAAGCGGACAAAACCCTCTCTTTGCAGTTGGTTGTCGGGGCGAAACAACCATCTTGAGCCCCAGTGATGTAAGGATGCCGTCATGTTAGAAGTATTGAAGCGCTGGTATCAGACCCGTTTTTCCGATCCCGATGCCGTTACCCTTTTCCTGTTGCTGGTGTTCTGCTTCACCATCATCTGGCTGTTTGGCGATCTGCTGGCCCCCCTGCTGGTGGCGCTGGTAATGGCCTATCTGCTGGAGTGGCCGGTCGCCCGGCTGCAAAAAGCGGGGCTGTCGCGCACCCTGGCCACCAGCGTCATTCTGATCCTCTTTATTGCGGTGGCAGTGGCCTCCTTGCTGGGTCTTATCCCGACGCTGGTCAGTCAGGGGATCAATCTGGCCAAAGAGGCGCCGGCCATGCTGACCCACGCTCAGGATTATGTGCGCACCCTGCCTGACAAATACCCCGAGCTCATCGACGTCAGTCTGGTGGAGACCGTCATCGACAATATTCGCCAGCGCATCCTCAGTGGCGGCGAGCATCTGGTAAGCGCCTCCCTCAGTTCGCTGGTCAACGTGGTCGCCATCATGATCTACCTCATTCTGGTGCCGCTGATGGTCTTCTTTATGCTCAAAGACAAGCGGGTACTGATGGGCAGCCTGCGCCGCTTCCTGCCGCGCAACCGCACCCTGGTCAACCGGGTGTGGGTCGAGATGAACAACCAGATCATCAACTACATCCGCGGCAAGGTGATCGAGATCCTCATCGTCGGCATCGCCACCTATGTTCCCTTCGCCCTGATGGGACTGCGCTACTCGGTGCTGCTGGCGGTCGCGGTCGGCTTCTCGGTGCTGATTCCCTATATCGGCGCCGCCGTGGTGACCGTGCCGGTCGCCATGGTCGCCCTGTTCCAGTGGGGGCTCACCCCGGAGTTCGCTTGGCTGATGGTAGCTTATCTGGTCATTCAGGCCCTCGATGGCAACCTGCTGGTACCTGTACTTTTCTCGGAAGCGGTCAACCTCCATCCGGTGGCCATCATCATCGCCGTGCTGGTCTTCGGCGGCTTGTGGGGATTCTGGGGAGTCTTCTTCGCCATTCCCCTCGCCACCCTGGTCAAGGCGGTGATCAATGCCTGGCCAAAACGTGAAGAGATGCCCAGTGCCGCAAAATAACCTGCTTCCCCTGCAATCGTGACAACGGAGTGTCCATGACCTTTTTTCGTCAAATCAGAGCGGCAGGGCTGACGGCCCTGCTCCTCGCTGCAGCCCTCCCAGCGCGTGCCGATATCGATCTTGGTGCCATGGATCTGCTCACCAGCGACAGCCCAACCAGTCCGGTGCCACAAGGCTTTGTCGCCGGTGCGGCGCTCATCGGGGGGCAGGCCCGTTATGAAGCACAAGATAACAGCCTCTACGCCATCCCCGGCTTTATCTACTTCGGCGACGACTTTATGTTTCTGGGAGATCGGGCCCGCTACTACTTCCACAAGGATGATAACGTGGCCCTCTACGGCTATGGCCGGGTCCGTTTTGGCAATCTGGATCCCGAGGATTCTCCGGCCTTTACTGGCATGGAGCAGCGAAAATGGCAACTGGAAGGCGGGATCGGTGGCAACATCATCACCCCCTACGCCCTGCTGACCGTGCGTGCCAACAGCGATGTCACCGGCCGCAGCAAGGGACAGGAGCTGCTGCTGTGGGCCGATTTCCCCATCCTGCGTGACAACCTGCTGATCATGCCGGGGATGGGGCTGATGCTGCGCAGCGACAAGATGGCCAACTACTATTTCGGCGGCATCTCCGAGAGCGAGGCGACTGCCCAGCGGCCTGCTTGGGATACCGGTACCACCCTCTCCCCGATGACGGCCCTCATCACCAGTTACCGCTTCAGCCCCAACTGGATTGGCATGTTTGCCATGAACTACGAATGGTATGATCGGGACATCAAAAACAGCCCCATCGTCCAGCACGACGGCGAGCTCTATGCGGGTTTTGCGCTGGGCTATATCTGGTAACGGTTATGAGTCTTGAACCGTGAGACACGACCAAACAAAAGGGAGCCCTCGGCTCCCTTTTTCACGACCATCAGGCTGGTCGTACAGCCTGCTCAAGCTGCCAATTCAGGCTTACAGCGCCGCCAGAAAATCGATCATCTGCTGATTGACGAAGGCCGGATTTTCCAGCGACGAGATGTGGCCAGCCATCGGGATCTCCCTGAACGGGCAACCCAGCACCTCAGCCATCAGATAGCCCTCCAGCACCGGACGGGCCTTGTCCTCGCAGCCGGTCATCACCAGTGCGGGAGTGGTGATCTCCTCCAGCCACTCGATACGATCTTCGCGGGTCACAAAGCTGCGGCCCACCGCCACCATGGCGGCAATCTTCTCGTTTGGCCAGGCGGCCAGACGCGCCTTGAAACCACTCATCAGCGCCTCATCAGGCTGGCTGGCAAAGAAGATAGGCGCCACCTGTTCGATGATGGGCGCCGGCACGGTGCCGAGCTGCTCGATCATCGCCAGCATGCCGAGGTAGCGCTCGCAGGTGATCTGCGGTTCCAGGCCGACAAAACTGTCCATCAGCACCAGACCCTTAAGGCGGTTTGGCACCATGCGCGCCAGCTCCACACCCCACATGCCGCCGATGGAGAGGCCCACCAGTACGAACTCGTCTACCCCGAGGGCATCGAGCAGCGCCAGGTGATCCCGCGCCAGCGTCGCCAGGGTGCAGCCACCTTCGGGGAGCAGGTCGGAATCACCGTGGCCCCACAGATCGGGAACGATGCAGCGATAGCTGCCCTTGAGCGCCTCGATTTGCGGCGCCCACATGGCGCTGTCCCACAGATAGCTGTGGCCAAACAGCAGTACCGGCCCTTGCCCTTCGTCCAGATAGGCCATCCGGCGGCCCGCTATCTCCATAAAATGCTTCATGTTATCTCCTGTTGCCAGCGATGGGCGGGCAGTGTATCACGTCCCCCTTGGCAGGTGACGCCTCCCTGGTGCAAGCTGACAGTGACTCAAAGAAGTCACCCATGAAAGGATGCCAAAAGGAGAAGCCCATGGCGAAGGAGAAGAGCAAGAAGCGGCCGCGTCTGGACAAGAAGTGCTACGAGCACCACCTTGCCCATCTGCAGGAGGAGCTGGTCAAGCTGCAGGAGTGGGTCAAGCAGGAGGGGTTAAAGGTAGTGGTACTGTTCGAAGGACGGGACGCCGCCGGTAAAGGGGGCGTCATCAAGGCGATCACCGAGCCGCTCAACCCCCGGGTCTGCCGGGTCACGGCGCTGCCCGCCCCCTCCGATCGGGAGCGCTCCCAGTGGTACTTTCAGCGTTATGTGGCCCACCTGCCCGCCGCTGGCGAGATGGTGCTGTTTGACCGATCCTGGTACAACCGGGCTGGGGTTGAGCGGGTGATGGGATTTTGCAGCGATGCCGAGTATCGCGAGTTTCTGCGCGCCTGCCCCGAGTTTGAGCGGATGCTGATCCGCTCCGGCATCACCTTGATCAAATACTGGTTCTCGGTCAGCGACGAGGAGCAGGAGAAGCGCTTTAAGGAGCGGATAAATACGCCCATCAAGCGCTGGAAGTTCAGCCCGATGGATTTGCAGTCCCGCTCGCGCTGGGTGGAGTACTCCCGCGCCAAGGATGACATGTTCACCTACACCGACACCGAGGATTGTCCCTGGTTCGTAGTGGAGGCAGATGACAAACGCCGTGCCCGGCTCAACTGCATCGCCCATCTGCTGAGCAAGGTGCCCTACGAGGCGATCCACTACGAGCCCATCAAGCTCCCCCCCATCAAGACCGAAGGGTATGAGCGCCCTCCCCTGACCAGCCAGACCTTTGTGCCCGATATTACCGCCGAACTCGAGGCTTGAGCCGGGTTACCTTGCCTATCTGCGTGTTCAAATCGCAGGCAATAAAAAGCCGGTCTGACGACCGGCAAAAAGGCATTGATTATTAAGAAAGGAAAACCAGCACAACAAAAAATCAGGTACGGATATATTTGGCAGTACGGGGGAACGCCTGCTCCTTGGCATCGAACAGGTAGCAGGCTTCGGCCGGGATACCCACGCTGTAGGTCTGACCGGTCGCCACATCCACATCCGAGGTGGCCTTGACGGTAAAGTCGTGACCATCCACATCCATATAAACGAAGGACTCGGCACCCAGGTGCTCGGCCACCTGCACGATCCCGCTCACCTTGCTGTGCGCATGGGGGTGATCCAGCGGCATCAGATGCTCGGGGCGAATACCCAGCTCCACCTTGTCACCCACAGCGCCACTGCGGGCATCGACCCGGGCACGCACGGTATCGCCAGAGGTCAACTTGACTAGGCACTCCTGCTCGCCAATCTCCAGCAACTCGCCCGCCAGGAAGTTCATCTTGGGAGAGCCGATAAAGCCCGCCACGAACTTGTTGTCCGGGTTGTGGTAGAGATCCAGCGGTGAACCGAACTGTTCCAGGTTGGTGGCAGCTTCGGCCTTGAGCGGGCTCAGCACCACAATCTTGTCGGCCAAGGTCATCGCTTCCACCTGATCGTGAGTCACGTAGATGATGGTGGAGTTAAGCTCTTTGTGCAGCTTGGCGATCTCGATCCGCATCTTGACCCGCAGCGCGGCATCCAGGTTGGAGAGCGGTTCGTCAAACAGGAACACCTGCGGCTGCTGCACGATGGAGCGACCGATGGCGACACGCTGACGCTGACCACCGGAGAGCGCCTTGGGCTTTCTGTCCAGCAGCGGCTCAAGACCCAGGATCTCGGCGGCGCGCATCACCCGCTTGTGGATGTTCTCTTTGTCCATCTTCTTGAGCTTCAGACCAAAGGCCATGTTCTCGTAGATGTTCATGTGCGGATAAAGGGCGTAGGACTGGAACACCATGCCGACGTTGCGCTCTACCGGCGGCACGTCGTTCATGTAGCGACCGCCGATGGTCAGCTCACCGCTGGTGATGTCTTCCAGACCCGCGATCATCCGCAGCAGGGTGGATTTACCGCAGCCGGACGGGCCGACGAAGACGATGAATTCGCCCTCCTTGATGGAGAGGTTGATGTTGCGCAGGGTGTCCTTGTGAACAGCCGGATCGTAATTTTTGCGAACGTTGTTGAGTACTACTTCAGCCATGACGAGCTCCGCTCTTGAATCTTTGCAAATCGTGATAGCGGGGGGAGTCAGCTCCCCCGGCCATAAACTTAACCTTTCACACCACCAGCAGTCAGACCGCCAACCAACCAGCGCTGTGCCAACAGGAAGACCACTGTGATGGGGAAACCGGAGAGCACTGCGGCCGCCGCGAAATCACCCCACAGATAGTTCTGCGGATAGAGGTACTGCTGGGCCCCGACCGCCAGGGTCAGATTGTTCACATCCTGCAGCAGGATGGAGGCCATGGGCACCTCGGTAATGGAACCGATAAAGGCCAGAATAAACACTACCGCCAGGATGGGCACCGACAGGGGCAACAGGATCAGACGGAATGCCTGCCACGGGGTCGCACCGTCGATGGCCGCCGCCTCCTCCAGGGAGGAGTCGATGGTCTCGAAGTAGCCCTTGATGGTCCAGACGTGGAGGGCGATACCCCCCATGTACGCCAGGATCAGGCCACCGTGGGTATTGAGACCCAGCCAGGGGATGTAGTCACCAATCTTGTTAAAGAGCGCGTAGATGGCTACCAGTGCCAGCACTGCCGGGAACATCTGGAAAATCAGCATGCCCTGCAGGATGGTGGACTTGCCACGAAAACGCAGGCGGGCAAAGGCGTAGGCACAGGTGGTGGAGAGCGTCACGATCATCAGGGCAGTGATGCCGGCGATCTTGATGGAGTTCCACAACCAGGTCAGCACCGGGAACGGCGGCGGCGTGATGCTGCCGTCGGCGTTGGTGATAGACATGCCCAGCGCCAGCTTCCAGTGATCCAGCGTCGGATTGGAGGGGATGATCTCCCCTACCGCGAAGTTACCGTTACGGAACGAGATGGCGATAACCATGATCAACGGGAAGATGATCAGCGCCAGGAAGCCCCACATGACCAGGTGGGTTGCCCACACCCGGTATTTGACTGATTTGGGTTGTACGATTGCCATGTTGAAGCCTCCTTACAGCTGCTTGTCGGCTTTGGACAATTTCAGGTTGAGCAGCGCCAGCGCACCTACGATGAGGAAGATGGCGGTGGCGATGGCACTGGCCAGACCGTAGTCCTGACCACCCGATCCCTGGAACGCAATCCGGTAGGTATAACTCACCAGCAAGTCGGTGGTACCGGCCGGGGTGCTGGCGCCGATGATGTCGGGCGCACCGTTGGTCAACAACTGGATAAGCACGAAGTTGTTGAAGTTGAAGGCGAACGAGGCAATCAACAGCGGTGTCAGCGGCTTCATCAGCAGCGGTACGGTGATCTTGAAGAAGTTCTGTACCGGGCCGGCACCGTCCATGGCTGACGCTTCATAGAGATCTTCCGGAATGGCTTTGAGCAGGCCCATGCAGAGGATCATCATGTAGGGGTAGCCGAGCCAGGTGTTGACAATCAGGATCATCACCTTGGCCAGGAAGGGGTTGGTATACCAGTCCGGTTTGATGCCAAACGCAGCTTCCAGGAACATGTTGATCTCACCGAAGTTCTGGTTGAACAACCCCTTGAACACCAGGATGGAGATAAACGCCGGAATCGCATAGGGCAGGATCAACATGACCCGATAGAAACCGCGCCCCTTGAGCTCTTCCCACTGCACCAGACAGGCCAGCACCATGCCGATAGCCAAGGTGAAAGCGACGGAGCAGGTTGAGAAGATCACAGTCCAGATGAAGATCTGCAGGAAGGGTGACTGGATGCCCGGATCGGTGACGATGCGCGCGAAATTCTTCCAACCGACGCTCACCACAAAGCCCGGAGCAATACCCTTGCCGACAAACTGACCCTGTTCGTCGATGTACTGATAGAAGCCGGTCTCACCATTGGGCAGCATCAGCTCGCCATTCTGGGTATCACGCAGCAGGTTGCTGTCTTTGATCACCACGCCGGACTTGAGCACGGCACCATCCATCAGACGGGTGTAGTGCTGCTTCTGGGCGGCAAACTTGCGCAGACTGCTCAGGGTCAGGTGGGTACCGCCATCCGGCAGCACCAGATCAAGGTCACTCAAATGAGTACGATGCTCAACAATGGCGCGGATCGGTGCGGCCTTGCTGGCTGCTTCGCCAGTGAAGGGCTGCAGCTCGACCACTTGCTGGGTGTTCTGCACACGGCCCTCGCGGGACGCCAGCTCACGGGCCTTGTTGGTCATCAGGGAAACAGGTTGGCTGATAAAGGATTGATCATCCTGTGTCAGCAGCAGCTGAAACTGGCCGTTGTCGCCACCCAGCAGGGTAAAATCGAATTCACCGCCCGCCACCTTGTAGGTTTTCTTCAGGTGGTAGTCCCGCGCCTGCTCCACGGAGAGCAAGTTGGACCCCGAATAGTTGGTGAAGGCAATGCCAATGGTGTAGGCAAGAGGGAAGATGATAAACACAACCATGCCCGCAACACCCGGAAAGATGTAGCGATGGGCATAGGTCTTCTTGTTCATGAAGACATACAGACCGACGGAAACCACCACCAGATCCAGCAGCGCGAATACCCACTCGCCACTGGCGTACATCATCACGGCTGCGTAGCCGTTGAGGATGGCAACCAGGGCCGCTATGGTCCACTTAAGCCAGGTGTGCTTATCCTTCGGACCGGCATAGGACTCAACAGAAGGTACTACTTCCATGCCAATTAACCTTTATAACGCCAAGAGAGATTTGAGAGAGTGGGAGGCCATGACGGCCTCCCGGGTAGTGCGTGCTTACTGAACGATACGCTTGGCAGCGGTATCCAGAGCTTCGTCAACACCCTGACGACCGGAGGTCACGTTCTTGAGGGCAGTTTCGAAGGAAGACCAGAAACGGCTCATCTCGGGAACGGATGGCATCGGCTCGCCAGCCTGGGCGTTCAGCATGGTGGCCTTGATGTGCGGATCGGATTCCAGGGTCTTCTGGAAGGATTTCAGCGCAACGGCACCCAGCGGCTTGTCGGCGTTAACCGGCGCCAGACCGGCATCGGTCAGCAGGTAGTTTTCCAGGAACTCGATAGCCAGATCCTTGTTCGGGCTGGCGGCGTTGATGGTGGCACCCAGTACGCCAACGAAGGCTTTGGCCGGCTTGCCGTTCAGGGTCGGCAGCGGCGCTACGCCGTACTTGATGCCGCTCTTGTCCAGGTTGCTCCAGGCCCAGGGACCGTTGATCATCATGGCCACTTCGCCCTTGTTGAACTTGGCGTCCATCACACCGTAGTCGATGCCTTTTTCCAGGTGACCGGACTTGATCATCTCGGAGATGTAGCCCACGCCCATCTTGGCACCTGCGTTGTTCACGCCGGTATCTTTGACGTCATAACCGGTAGCGGTTTTCTTGAAGGCGTAACCACCGTTGGCAGCCACCAGCGGATAGCTGAAGTACGGGGTGTCATAAGCCCACATGATGGCGCGCTTGCCGTTTTTCTTCAGAGTCTCGTCAATCTTGGCGATCTCTTCGAAGGTTTTCGGCGGCTCGGGCAGCAGGTCTTTGTTATAGATCAGGCTGACTGCTTCCATGGCAACCGGGTAGCCATAGGTTTTGCCATCAACAGTCATGGCATCCCATGCCAGCTGTTCAAATTTGCCTTTGGTGGCAGCGTTCGGCGTTACCGGAACCAGCAAACCGGCTTTGACCCACTCACCGTAACGGTCGTGAGCCCAGAAGAAGATGTCCGGGCCGTTGCCAGTGGCGGCGGCTTGCTGGAATTTCACTTCAACCTGATCCGGGTGAGCAACAGTAACCTTGATGCCGGTTTCTGCTTCAAACTTCTTACCCACTTCAGCCAGACCGTTGTATCCCTTGTCACCGTTGATCCAGATGGTCAGCTGGCCTTCATCGATGGCAGCAGTAGCAGAGCAAGCGACGCCAAGAGTGGCCAGACCGATCAGGGATGACAGCAATTTCTTTTTCATGAGCCTTTCCTTGTATTAGTTCCGCGCTGTAAGAGCATTGTGTGCGAGATGAATATTATCCCAAGCGGCAAACGGCTCACATGACGCAACTCGCATTTTTGAAATGCAATTACGTACTTCCTTCCAGAAAGTTTTGAAAACATTTTCTTATTTCAGGGAATTACGGCCATTTATCGGCTTAATTCCAGACAACCACAGAATAATAATTACCAAAATGAAATAAAATTTCATGAATGAAAGGGTTTTCACCTCAATGAAAACCCTTTCAGGTGGTTTATTTTGTTTGATTTGTTAACAAAGTACCGCGCCAGTTTCGAGGTCTGCCCGGGCGCGATAAAAAAAGAGACCCCGCCGGGGCGGAGTCTCTTTTTGCCAGAAATGACGAGTTGATCACACTCGGGAGCATGACTACGACTGGCGCAGCAGCTGATCCTTGAGATTGGGCGGCACACCCTTGATGGTCAGGGTGTCGGTCTGGGGATCGTAAAAGATCCGGCTGTTCAACAGCTTCTGCTCAAAGCTCAGAGTCAGACCGCCACCGGAGCCGACAAACTTGGTCAAACCACGCAGAGTAGAGCGATCCGCCGGGAAGCGCTCTTCCAGCTCATACTCCTGACCGATAAAGCTGTAAAAATCGAGATCACCGTCGCCGGGCAATTCTGCAGACAACTCCTTGATTTCGATCTCTTCACCGGCACTCGCCTGTTCGGTGCAATATTTGAAGACCTGCTTTTTATAGTCATTGCGCTCGGTCGGTTCGAGCTGACGACTGTCGCAATAATCTTCGACCGCCTGCAGCAAGCCTTTATTTTGTACCTTGGCATCCATGCCCTCGCGGGCACCCAGCAGATCCATAAAGAAGTCGCCCAGTTTGCGACCAATGCGCCCCTTGCAGAAGGTGATATAGCGGCGCGAATCAGGTTGGGTTTTCCATTCGGTCAAATCAATGCGGGCCACCAGATTGAGTTTGCCGATATCCAGATACTGGATATGGCGTAATTCCAGCGCTTCGCTGACGGTGACGCTCTCCTTGCCCTCCAGCAGAGCAATCAGCAGATAATCGACCCCGACGTAGTTATATTTGGCAAACAGCAGCACCCCCTGCTCATCGAGGGCGTGCTCCACCAGCTGCTTGACCAGCATCTGGGTCACGGTGACCGAGAAGGGAACGAATTCGGTCTGCTCGTCGAGCAGCTGTTCGAGGGCGATACGAAACGCGGGTGAAGGCTGCTTGGGAGCCTCTTCACCGTCGGCCAGCTCGGCGACGGCGGCCTCGGGGTCGGCAAAGAAGCCAAAGCCCTTGCCGCCCTTGCCGTTGTAGATCCGATGCAGTTCCGCCATCAGTCCCTGTACCGCCTCATCAGGGGACAGGGTCTGGCTGCGGGTATCGGCGTGGGGTTGACCATCGCCGCCCTGGCGCAAGGAGTGAAGAATGATCTTGTCGATATCGAGACTCATGTCACAAAGCCATAGTGTTAGCCGAAAGGGTGAAGTATTATAAGGCGCTTTGAACCGAGATGAACTGAAGATTATGCCTATCGTATCAAAGTACAATAACGAGCAATTTGACGCCCTGATGAACGACCTGATCACCGCGCTGGAAAAGCATAAAGCGCCGGTGGATCTCAGCCTTATGGTGCTTGGCAATCTGACCACCAATATCATCAACGGTATGGCACCGGCCCAGCGCCAGGCCATCACTGAAAAGTTTGTCCAGGCCCTGACCGCATCGGTCGATAATCGCCACGACGCACACTGAGTCCCCGACTCTGTTGATTTGACGTTTCTCAACGCAGATGGATCACTATGGTCGAAACCGGTAACCCCTATCGTGATAATGTCTCTCGCCTGATCACCTGGGGGCATTGGTTCTCCTTCTTCAACATTATTCTGGCCATGCTCATCGCCACCCGTTATCTGGGTGCCATCAGCTGGCCATCGACCACGCTTGGCGTGATCTATCTCGTTGTAAGCTGGATTGGCCACTTCTCGTTTCTGAGTTTTGTCACCTACCTGTTGACGATCTTCCCGCTCAGCTTCGTGCTGCCCAAGGAGAAGTCGTTGCGGTTCATCTCGGCCATCATCGCTACCCTGGCGCTGGTGCTGCTGCTGATCGACACCCAGGTATTCCGGCTGTTCAAGTTCCACCTCAACAGTCAGGTATGGCAGTTGCTGCTGGATCAGGCGCAGACCGAAGAGGGCTCAATCTGGAGCATCATCTTCGTTGCCGTGCCCACCATCTTCCTGCTGCAACTGCTGCTGTCGGCCTATGTCTGGCGCAAGATCAACAAGCGCAAGCGCCGCCAGTACGGCAATCAGGTGGGGCTGGCCCTGCTGATCTGCTTTATTCTGACCCACGTGGTCAACAGCTGGGCGGATGCGACCCTCTATCAGCCCATCACCATGCAGAGAGCCAACTTCCCCCTCTCCTACCCCATGACGGCCCGCTCCTTCCTGGCCAAACATGGCTGGCTGGATCTGGATCAGTACGAGAAGCAGGCTGCTTCCCAGGGGGATAACAGCGACAGCCGGATGCACTATCCGCTGCGCCCGCTCAACGTCAACGCCCCCCTGACTCACAACAATCTGCTGATTGTGGTGGTCGACTCATTGCGTTTTGACATGCTCAACAACATCAACATGCCCAATCTGCAGCGCTATGCGGATCAGCATCTGACGTTCCGCAATCACCTGAGTGGCGGCAACGACGACCTGATGGGCATGTTCAGCCTCTTCTACGGGTTGCCCGGTCACTACTACAAGGACATCAGCAGCGACAAGCGTCCGCCGGTGCTGTTCGACGAGATGCTGCGCCAGGATTACCAGTTCGGGCTGTTCGGCGCGATGGAAGATGCCCAGAAGTATCGCAAGAGCATCCTCGCCGGTCTGCGCAAACAGGTGTTTGTCTCCGAACAGAGTGACGATGGCAAGCTGCTGACCGACTGGCAACAGTGGCTGGAGAAGCGCTCTCCCGAGCGTCCCTGGTTCTCGCTGGTCTATCTCTCGAGCCCCGGCGACTACCAGTTGCCCGCCACCATGAAGGGGCCGTTCCAACCGGAGCTCGCCAACTTCAATCCGGCGACAGCCTATCGGTCGGAGAACCTGCAAAAACTGGAGAACCGCTACAAGAACTCGGTCTTCTATACCGACCAGTTGCTTGAGCAGATGCTGACCAAATTGCAGTCGCAGGGGATGGACAGCAACACCATCGTCGTGATCACCTCCAACCATGGTCAGGAGTTCAACGACACCCGTAGCAACAGCTGGGGCGCAGGCAGCAACTACTCACCCTATCAGGTGCAGGTACCGCTGGTACTGGCCTGGCCGGGGCGCGGCAGTGATGTTCGGGAACAACCAAGCAGCCATTTCGATCTGGCGCCGACCCTGATGCAGGGGATGCTGGGTGTGCGCAATCCGGCGCGCGATTACAGCGTTGGCCGCTCGCTGTTTGATACCAGCCCGCGCAACTGGCTGCTGGCCGGGGATCAGAATGACTTCGCCATCTATGAAGGGGACACCATCACCCACTTCAACAAGCAGGGTGACTTCGAACTGCTGGAGCGCAACAGCTATCGCCCGATCAAGCACGGCACCCCGGATATGGGCGCCATGATCCAGGTGATGAACGAGCTGAACCGCTTCTATCGCAACCAGTGAAGCGCCCGTTGATGGCTTGCTACCATAAAAAACGCCCCGAATTCGGGGCGTTTTTCGTTGTATAGCCGTGCCACGTTCACGACTGTTAGCCACCCCACCCTTGCGGGTACTTGTAGCCGACGAAACGCTTGGCTGCATAGGATTTGAAAGCCGCCGAGTTGTAGGCTGCCGCCACATCTTTGGCAAAAGGCTGATCCGCATCTGCGCTTTTCACCACCACCCAGTTGATGAAATCGTAGCTGCGCTCCAGAAACAGTCCTTCACTGAACAGGATACCGCTGGAGGCGGCAAAATTACCGTTGATCACCGAGAAATCCACATCCTCGCGCGAGCGGGGCAACTGCGCCGCCTCCAGCAACACCAGCTTGAGATTGTGCGGATTGTTCACCACATCAAACTCGCTCGCCTTGAGCGGGTTGATCCCCTCCTTGAGGGTCAGCCAACCGAGATCCTGCAGCATCAACAGCGCCCGCGCCTGATTGGTTGGATCGTTGGGAATGGCCACCGTGCTCCCCTCTTTCACCTTGTCGAGGGCCGCCAGCTTGCCGGAGTAGAGCCCCATCGGGCCAGTTGGCACTTGGGTAATGGGCGCCAGCGACAAGCCGCGATCTTTGGCAAAACTCTCCAGATAAGGTTTGTGCTGGAAGCAGTTCACATCCAGTGATCCGTCAGCCAGAGCAATATTGGGAGTCACATAGTCGGTGAACTCCACCAGCTTGACCTTATACCCCTTGGCCTCCAGCTGCGGCTTGATGGAATCGGTCACCATGTCGGCAAAATCCCCCACAGTGGTACCAATCACGATCTCCTGTTTGGCCGGCAAGGACGCATCGGCGGCAACCGCGGAAAAAGAGAGGCTCCCGACCGCTATCGCGGCAATAAAGGTGCTGGCGCCAGCAGTGGCACGCAAGGAAGCAGTAAAAAGAGAAGATAAGAAGGAACGAAACGGCATAGGGACTCCCTGTCAGGTACGCATCAAGCTATGGGACTGCGGCGGGGTGGCTCTCAGAGATTAGGCCTCTCAAACCGCAGCAATCTAGCCATCCAAACGGCTGTTTTGGTTACCATAACAGAGCCATCCACCGCCGCCAAGCAATAAACCGCTGGTCCCACCTCATCACCCTTGCTGTCACCCCCGAATGCATAGCTGTATCACATTGGCACACACAACCATGCCGCTCACGTTCAAGAGCACACGAGCTCCCCTCGGGATTGCCCCGAATCGAGATGGCTGCGGCGAAGGAGAGTCGCGAGAGGAGTGAATTACAGATAAAAAGATCAGTAGCGAGCGGTGAGAACCATTCTCAATAGAACACATAACCAGTGTCATTGGAATACCTACCACAAACCAGATCGGATTTCTTTGAACCTCATTGCGTTTTTTGAAAATGGCTCTTTTTGAACCCCTACCACCCGTGTATAGATTTCCGTCGCACTCAGGATGGTGCGATCCAAGATGGAGTTAAAAAAATAATGAAGCAAACATCGTTAGCACTGGCGATCACAGCACTGCTGTCGACCCTGCCCAGTGCGCTCGTTCAGGCAAATGAAGGTTGTGCGCCGCTCAGCGGCAAGGAGAGCGGCATGGATATCGGACGCAGCAGCACCGAGCGCTGCCTGCCAGGTGCCAATCCCCTGCAGGATCAGCAGTGGTATCTGCTCAACAGCGGCCAGGATGGATTCAGCGCCCGTGGCGGTATAGCGGGCAATGATCTCAACCTCTGGTGGGCTCATCGCACCGGCGTGCTGGGCCAGGGAGTCAATGTGGCCGTGGTGGATGATGGTCTGGCCATCGCCCACCCGGATCTGGCGGAGAACGTGCGTCCGGGTTCGAAAAACGTGGTAACCGGCAGCGATGACCCGACACCGACCGATCCGGATACGGCCCACGGCACCTCGGTCTCCGGCATCATTGCGGCGGTAGACAACGCCATCGGCACCAAGGGGATTGCCCCGCGAGCCCAGCTGCAAGGGTTCAACCTACTGGATGACAACAGCCAGCAGTTGCAGAAAGATTGGCTCTACGCCCTTGGGGACAGCGATGCCAGCCGCGACAACCGGGTGTTCAACCAGAGCTACGGCATGAGTGTGGTGGATCCCCGCTCAGCCAACTCTCTGGATCAATCCCAGCTTGATCGCCTGTTTGAACAGCAGACCCTCAAGGCGCAGGGCGCGGCCTATATCAAGGCCGCCGGCAACGGCTTCAACAAGATAGCGGCGGGCGGCTATGTGCTTAACCGCACCGGCAATGGTCCCAAATTGCCGTTTGAAAACAGCAACCTCGATCCCTCCAACAGCAACTTCTGGAACCTGGTGGTAAGCGCTCTCAACGCCGATGGAGTCAGATCCTCCTACTCCAGCGTCGGTAGCAACATCTTCATGAGCGCCACCGGCGGCGAGTACGGTACCGACGCTCCGGCGATGGTGACCACGGATCTGCCCGGCTGCGACATGGGTTACAACCGCACCGACGATCCCAGCACCAACCGGCTGCACGGCAACCCGCAACTGGATGCCAGCTGCGACTACAACGGCGTGATGAACGGCACCTCCTCCGCCACCCCCAGCACCTCCGGCGCCATGGCGCTGCTGATGTCCGCCTACCCGGATCTGTCGGTACGTGACCTGCGGGATCTGCTGGCGCGCAGCGCAACCCGGGTCGATGCCAAACATCAGCCCGTGATGGTCAGCTACACCAGCAGCACCGGCAAGGTGCGCGACGTGAAAGGACTGGAAGGTTGGGAGCGCAATGCCGCCGGCATGTGGTTCAGCCCGACTTACGGTTTCGGTCTGATCGACGTCAACAAGGCCCTTGAGCTGGCAGCCAATCACCAGCCCCTGCCCCCGCTGGTACAGCTGCCATGGCAGAAGATCAATGTCACCGGCAGTGCCGCCGCCATTGCGGATGTGGGCAACAGCCCGACCAGCTCAACAACCCGCATCGCGACACCATTGACGGTAGAAGCGGTTCAGGTGATGGTGAGTCTGGATCATCAGCGCCTGCCCGATCTGCTGATCGAACTGGTCTCCCCCGCTGGCACCCGCAGCATCCTGCTGAGCCCCTTCAACAGCCTGGTCGGCCAATCTCTCGACCAGCAGCAGCTGGGCTTTGTGCGAACCAAGGGATTGCGCGACATGCGGATGCTATCCAACAAGTTCTACGGCGAATCGGCGCAAGGCACATGGCGACTGGAAGTAACCGACGTTGCCAACGGTACCCGTCAGGTCTCTCTGCTCAATCGCGAGACCCGTGAGCGTACCACCCTGACCGAGCGCAACAATCGCCAACCGGGCAAGCTGATCTCATGGTCCCTGCGGGTCCTGGGTCACGATGCCAACCGCAGCTAACACGCTAGGAGTATTACCATGAACAAACCTGTTACCTTGCTTCTGGCAACCCTGCTGGCCCCCCTCTCGGGACAGCTCTGCGCCCAGGAGTCCATCACCATGGATGGCAAGCAGTACAGCACCATAGAGGTGAACGGCCAGACCTACCTCATTCCTGACAACGGCAGCAAGAAGCGGGTCGCCCGCAGCCTTGACAGCAAGGTCCCGCAACAGACCCTGCGCCGCGGTGACGTGTTGATGCAAGGGGCCGCTAGCCCGGAGCTGACTGTAAGCGGCACCCTGCTGGTGGAAGCTGACGATGCCAGCGCCAAGGCGCTGGCGACTCGCCACGGCCTGAACTTCAAACAGAGCAGTGGTGGTATCGCCCTGCTGGAGGCCAAACCGGGCACCGATCTCAACGCCATCGCCACCAAGCTCAAGAGCGAAGGGGTTAATGTGCAGATCGAGCTGTCGGGGGCCGAACAGCAGCCGAAATAGGTCGCGACAGACAAATAACAAAGGGGGCCATCATGGCCCCCTTTCTGCTGTTCATTTTGACAGTGACTTACTTGGCACCATGCTGCTCCGCCAGATAGAGCCAGGTATCGACCACGGTATCGGGGTTGAGCGACACCGAATCGATCCCCTGCTCCACCAGCCAGGCGGCAAAGTCCGGGTGATCGGATGGCCCCTGACCGCAGATCCCCACGTACTTGCCCGCCTTGCGCGCAGCCTGGATCGCCATCGCCAGCAGCGCCTTGACCGCCTCGTTGCGCTCGTCGAACAGATGGGCAATCAGCCCGGAATCCCGATCCAGCCCAAGGGTGAGCTGGGTCATGTCATTGGAGCCGATGGAGAAGCCGTCCACGTGCTCGAGGAACTTGTCTGCCAACAGGGCATTGCTCGGGATCTCGCACATCATGATCACCTTGAGCCCCCGCTCGCCGCGGCGCAGACCGTTCTCGGCCAGGATGTCGATCACCTGCTCCGCCTCGCCCACGGTGCGCACGAAGGGGATCATCACCTCGACGTTGGTCAACCCCATCACATCGCGCACCCGCTTGATCGCCTCGCACTCGAGGGCAAAGCAGGGGCGGAAGCTGTCGGCGATGTAGCGGGATGCGCCACGAAAACCGATCATCGGGTTCTCCTCGTGGGGCTCGTAGCCACGACCGCCCACCAGATTGGCGTACTCGTTGGACTTGAAGTCCGACATCCGCACGATCACCCGCTCCGGCCAGAACGCGGCCCCCAGAGTGGCGATCCCCTCGGTCAGCTTGGCCACGTAGAACTCCCGCGGGCTGTCGTAACCGGCGATCATCTTGCCGATGGTGGCCTTGAGCTCTGGGGTTTGCTGGTCAAACTCCAGCAGCGCCTTGGGGTGCACCCCGATCATCCGGTTGATGATGAACTCAAGGCGCGCCAGCCCTACCCCGGCATTGGGCAACTGGGCAAAGTCGAAAGCGCGGTCCGGGTTGCCGACGTTCATCATGATCTTGATGGGCAGGCGCGGCATATTGCCCACCTCGGTCACCGCCACGTCGAAGTCCAGCTCGCCGTCATAGATAAAACCGGTATCCCCTTCCGCGCAGGAGACGGTGATCCGCTGGCCCGGCTGAATATGATCGGTAGCGTTGCCACAGCCCACCACAGCCGGAATGCCCAGCTCACGGGCGATAATGGCGGCGTGACAGGTGCGGCCACCCCGGTTGGTGACGATGGCGGAGGCCCGCTTCATGATGGGCTCCCAGTCCGGGTCGGTCATGTCGGTGACCAGCACATCGCCGGGTTGCACTTCGTCCATCTGGCTGATGGAGGAGATGACCCGCGCCGGGCCCGCGCCAATCTTGTGGCCGATGGCTCGTCCCTCGATCAGCACCTTGCCCGCTTGCTTGAGTGCAAAACGCTCGAGGGTGTTGGCCTCCTGGCGGCTGCGCACGGTTTCCGGGCGGGCCTGCACTATGTAGAGTTGGCCATCCTGACCATCCTTGGCCCACTCGATATCCATCGGGCGGCCATAGTGCTGCTCGATGATGAGGGCCTGTTTCGCCAGCGCCATCACCTCCTCATCGGTGATGCAGAAGCGGCTGCGCTCGGCCTCATTGGTGTCGACAATCTTCACCTGACGGCCGTGACCGGCATCGTCCGAATAGGTCATCTTGATAAGCTTGGAGCCGAGGGTCTTGCGCACCACCGCCGGGCGGCCCCCCTTGAGAGTCGGCTTGTGCACATAGAACTCGTCCGGGTTGACCGCTCCCTGCACCACCATCTCGCCAAGACCATGGGCGCCGGTGATAAAGACCACGTCGTTGAAACCGGACTCGGTATCCAGGGTAAACATCACGCCGGAGGCGGCGAGATCCGAGCGCACCATCCGCTGCACCCCGGCCGAGAGGGCAACGCCCTTATGGTCGTAGCCCTGATGCACCCGATAGGAGATGGCGCGATCGTTGAACAGGGAAGCAAACACATGCTTGACCGCCGTCATGACGGCATCGATGCCACGTACGTTGAGGAAGGTCTCCTGCTGACCGGCAAAGGAGGCGTCCGGCATATCCTCGGCGGTGGCGGAGGAGCGCACCGCAAACGAAGCCTCGACACCGGCACTCAACTTTTCATAGGCAACCCGGATAGCCTGCTCCAGCTCGGGCTGGAACGGGGCTTCGATCACCCAGTTGCGGATCTGCTGACCGGCCCGGTTGAGGGCGGCGATATCGTCCACGTCGAGATTGTCGAGCAGATGGTGGATCTTGCCGTTGAGGCCGCTTGACTCCAGAAACTCGTTAAACGCAAAGGCGGTGGTGGCAAAGCCCCCCGGCACGGATACGCCGGCGCCAGAGAGGTTGCTGATCATCTCGCCAAGGGATGCGTTCTTGCCGCCAACTCGTTCTACGTCCTGCATTCCGAGTTGTTCGTACCAGAGCACGTACTGTTGCACTTGGATGTCTCCAGGTTGGTGGGCACCGATGCCATAGCACCTCGTGCGCCCGATTTAATCGATGAGGTTATGGGTAAGTCAGGTGCGTTATTGTCTGTTTCTTTTGTTGCCAACGACAATGAAAACGTTTTCTATTGGTTTTCAAAAAAATCCCCGAGCAAGAGGTGGGGATGGTCGAATGACCGGAACATTCTACAATGGCGACACAAAAAGATAACGATTCAGGTTTGCAAGCCACTTCACAACTTGGGCACAGCAGACCGGTTGACAAAACTGGTATGGTTTCGGGAGATACTTCTCACCCCTTACCCCATGCGACCCCACCCGCGGTATCACAGGAGCCCTACGTGCACACCGTATTTTATGTTTCAGACGGCACCGCCATCACCGCCGAAGTGTTCGGCCACGCGGTACTGAGCCAGTTTCCGCTGGCCTTCGAGCAGATCACTATCCCCTTTGTGGAGACACTGGAGAAAGCCCGTCAGGTGCGGATGCGGATCGACGAACAGTTCCGCCAGACCGGGGTGCGCCCCATCCTGTTTCACACCATCGTCGACCCGCTGGTACGGGAAGAGGTACTGAAATCGGAAGCGTGCGGCCACGACTTTCTCAACACCTTCGTCAGCCCGCTGGAGCAGGAGCTAGGGGTAAAAGCCGAGCCCCGCCTCCACCGCACCCACGGCATGGAGAACCGCAAGCTCTATGACGATCGCATCGAGGCGGTCAACTTCGCACTGGCCAACGACGATGGCATCACCACCAAGGAGTACGATGAGGCGGACATCATCCTGATCGGGGTCTCCCGCTGCGGCAAGACCCCCACCAGCCTCTATCTGGCGCTGCAGTTTGGCATTCGTGCCGCCAACTACCCCTTTATCGAGCAGGACATGGGCATGCTGGAGCTGCCCGCCCCCCTCAAGGCCAACCGTCACAAGCTGTTTGGCCTCACCATAGCGCCGCAGCGGCTGCACGAGATCCGCAACCAGCGCCGTGCAAACAGCCGCTACTCCTCCATCGAACAGTGCGAGCAGGAGCTGGCCTGCGTGGAGAGGCTGTTTCGCCAGGAGGCGATACGCTTCCTGGATACCAGCTCCCACTCGGTGGAGGAGATCAGCGCCAAGGTTCTCGAGGCAACCGGTCTGCGCCGCCAGCTCTGTTAAGCCAGCTTGACAGCTATCGGCATCAACAAAAGATAAAAATTACAGTGTCGCGGCGAAAGTCAGCTGTGGCGAACTGCAATTCACATAGATGACAGTGAAAAGCGTGGGTAAAAAAGGGATAAGCACCACAAATGCTTATCCCTCTTCTTGTCGACCTTGGCGTTGTGCCCTTATCACCTGCTGCCAGTTAGCCGCTATTCGATTCCGTTCTGCTGCCCTCGGCAAACAGCCAGCGTTAACTAACGATTGAGCTCAGGGTTGTTCATCAACCGGGCATAGAAGGCCAGCAAACCGTGGCGCAGGCGAACCCGCTCCGCCAGCCAGCCGCCAACGAGCGCCCCCGTTACCCCACCCACCAGCAACAGCGGCTGCCAGTAGGGCAGCAACTCCTGATCACCGAGTAACAGCCAACCCAGCAACATAATCGCGGCCACCAGCAACAACAGCGGACTGGCGGCAATCCCTAACCAGAGCGCCACCAGTACACCCCGGGCAACCCCTTGTTGCAGCACGCTTTCGCGCTCTCTGTACTCCAACTCCCTGCACTCTTCCCTGTACTCTCGCTTGTTTGGCATCATTTGCATCCATTTGTGACCTGACACCACAAAAGCACACCAATAATACAAAATGTCAATAAAACAGAATTCGATTGTGCAAACATCAACCAGAAACTGCCAAGAAGCCTCTTCAGATCATGAAAAAGCTGCCTTTGGTACAAAACACGGCCATTAGAGATGGAAAACAGGTGCATTCATGGCGGATTATCACTATTCTGCTTCGGTTGCCAGCCAACACTAAAAATTGAAAATGGCATGGTGTAACGAAATAAATACAGTTTTCGTCAGGTTTTGGCTACGCACTGCGTGCCTGCTCAGGATGAGCCCAACACCGACCAGAGACAACAGAGACGTAAGGACAGACCTATGGATTTGAAACAAGACGGTGAGGAGCTGAAGCGCGGCCTTAAAAACCGCCACATTCAGTTGATTGCTTTGGGCGGCGCCATCGGCACCGGCCTCTTTCTGGGCATTGCCCAAACCATCAAGATGGCAGGCCCCTCAGTCCTGCTGGGGTATGCCATCGGCGGCTTTATCGCCTTCCTGATCATGCGCCAGCTCGGTGAAATGGTGGTTGAAGAGCCGGTAGCTGGCTCCTTCAGCCACTTTGCCTACAAATACTGGGGCGAGTTTGCCGGTTTTGCGTCCGGCTGGAACTACTGGGTGCTCTACGTGCTGGTGAGCATGGCCGAGCTGACCGCAGTGGGCATCTATGTCCAGTACTGGTGGCCCGAGATCCCGACCTGGATGTCGGCAGCCTTCTTCTTCGTGCTGATCAACGCCATCAACCTCTCCAACGTCAAAGCGTTTGGCGAAATGGAGTTCTGGTTCGCCATCATCAAGGTGGTCGCCATTATCGGCATGATTGGCTTTGGCGGCTATCTGCTCCTCTCCGGTGCCGGCGGCCCCGAGGCGAGCGTCACCAACCTGTGGGCTCAGGGCGGTTTCTTCCCCAACGGCATCAGCGGTCTGGTGATGGCGATGGCGGTGATCATGTTCTCCTTTGGCGGTCTGGAGCTGGTTGGTATTACCGCCGCCGAAGCGGACAATCCCGAGAAGAGCATTCCCAAGGCCACCAATCAGGTGATCTACCGCATCCTCATCTTCTACATCGGTGCTCTGGCTATCCTGATGTCCCTCTACCCCTGGGGTAAAGTGGTGGAAGGCGGCAGCCCGTTCGTGATGATTTTCCACGCACTGGACAGCAATCTGGTCGCCACCGTACTCAACATCGTGGTGCTGACGGCGGCACTGTCGGTCTACAACAGCTGCGTCTACTGCAACAGCCGGATGCTGTTCGGTCTGGCCAAACAGGGCAACGGCCCGAAAGCCCTGCTCAAGACCAACAAGAGCGGCGTGCCGCTGGTTGCCCTCTCGGTCTCGGCCATCGCCACCCTGCTCTGCGTGCTGATCAACTACCTGATGCCGGGCAAGGCGTTCGGCCTGCTGATGGCGCTGGTGGTCTCCGCACTGGTGATCAACTGGGCGATGATCAGCCTCGCGCACCTCAAATTCCGCAAGGCCAAGGTCGCAGAGGATGTCCAGCCCAAGTTCAAGGCGTTCTGGTACCCCTTCGGCAATTATCTCTGCCTCGCGTTCATGGCCGGTATTCTGGTGATCATGTATATGACCCCCGATTTCCGCATCTCGGTCGAACTGATCCCCGCCTGGCTGGTGGTATTGGGCATTGGCTTTGTCATCAAGCGCAAAGGACAAGCCCAAAGCAAGGTTGCAGCCAATCTGGGTTAATGCCCGCAACTGAGAAAAACAATGCAAAACGCCGATCGGATGATCGGCGTTTTTTATTGTGCGCAGCATTACTCGCAGCCATAGCCCTCAGGAAGGCAGCTCTTGCCTTTGATCTTGCCGATGCTCCGGGCTGTTGACGCAACACTCATCGCGGAAAAAGGCGATGATCTCCTCCAGCACCGCGTATTGAGAGACGCAAAGCAGGGTGCGACTCTCCCGGTTTTGCTTCACCAGCCCCACTGAGACCAGCGCCGCGATATGGTGGCTGAGGGTGGAAGCGGGGATCACCAGCTGCTTTTGCAGCTCACCCACCGGCAACCCCTGCTCTCCCGCCTTGACCAGATGCTTGAAGATAAACAGCCGGGTCGGATGACCCAGCTCTTTCAATGCCTTGGCGACCTCTTCCAGTTGCATCTCTGCGCCCTCCACAAATTTGATATTTCGATAATACCAGAAATATCTTGACCGGCCATTCATTTCGATTATTTTGGAAATATAGAAACCAAGTGAGGATACGACAATGAATGAGTGGTTAACCATGCTGACCGATGCAGCCCAGATGTTCCTGTTTCTGGCTGTCGAGCTGTCGGTGCTGTTTCTGGTCATTAGCGCCGGGGTCAGCCTGATCCGTCAGAAGATCCCCGACGAGAAGATCCAGCGGATGCTGGGGGCGAGACATGGCAAGGGCTATCTGCTCTCGGCCCTGCTCGGTGCCGTCACCCCCTTTTGCAGCTGCTCCACCATCCCCATGCTGAGAGGGCTGCTCTCGGCCAAAGCTGGCTTTGGCCCCACCCTCACCTTCCTGTTTATTTCGCCACTGCTGAACCCCATCATCGTCGGCTTGATGTGGGCCACCTTCGGCTGGAAAGTGACCCTGCTCTACGCCGTGATCGCCGCCAGCGTCTCCGTCATGGCGAGCATGCTGCTCGACAGATTGGGGTTCGAGCGCCATGTCATCGACCCCAAAGAGGCCACCCCCTCTTGCGGTAGCGGCTGTGGCCCGGCGACCCGCACCACCACTCAAGCACATTGCAGTGACAACCAACGCAGTGCCATTCGCGAAATCAAACCCCTCAACGGGTCAGCGTGCTGCCCGGCACCGCAACCAGAGATGGCAGAACAGGCCACCCTCTCCTGCTGCGGCGATGGCACGGCAACCCTGACCAGAGCACCACAGCTCCCCACCGCCTGGGTCAAAGCTCGCCTCGATGCCTGGCAGCAGTTCAAAGCGGTATTGCCCTTCCTGCTGCTGGGGGTGCTTATCGGCTCGTTTATTTACGGTTTTATTCCGGCCGAGTGGATCGCCGCCCATGCTGGTGCCGACAACCCGCTAGCCATCCCCTTCAGTGCCATCGTCGGGATCCCGCTCTACATCCGTGCCGAGGCCGTGATCCCGCTGGCGTCGGTGCTGCTGGGCAAAGGGATGGGGATGGGCGCCGTCATGGCGCTGATCATCGGCAGTGCCGGTGCCAGCCTGACCGAGGTGATCCTGCTCAAATCGATGTTCAGAACACCGATGATTGCGGCCTTTCTTACCGTGATCCTCGGCATGGCGATCCTGATGGGCTACCTGACACAACTGTTGTTTTAAGTCGCCCATCTTTAAACAGGCAAAATGCCAAAGCAGCCGAGTGTGAAACCATCCGGCACCTCATAGACAAACGCCGCTCGGATGATCGGCGTTTGTTTATTCCGTACGGCAGTCAATTTGAGACAGCCAAAGGATGAGGGTTTGCTGCTCTCCGGGCCATGTGACATGGCTTGCCTCCCCTCGCCGAACCGTACTGTAAAAATGTGAGACCCATCCCGTCCCCACGCAGTAGCACAAGAGTTAATGTGCAACAACACAATAAATGAACATCCTCTGCCATACTCAAACGAAGTATTCCGTTACGCCGAAACCGGAGCCTGATCATGGTAACCAGCTCGCTTCACACCACAGATACCGAGGTTGAATTTGCCGACGATATCCAGTTGGTATCGACGACCGACCTCAAAGGGGACATCACCTACGCCAATCCGGCGTTTTGTCAGGTGGCAGGCTATCGCCTGGAAGAGATGTTGGGGCAGCATCACAATCTGGTGCGCCACCCCGACATGCCCAAGGCAGCGTTTGCCGATCTCTGGGCCCACCTGCAGGCAGGCAAACCATGGCGAGGCATGGTAAAAAACCGCTGCAAGGATGGTCGCTATTATTGGGTTGATGCCTATGTCACCCCGATTTATGAAGATGGCAAGATGGTGGGTTACCAATCCGTCCGCTGCCGTCCCGCAGCAGAGCACAAAGCGCGTGCCAGCAAGATGTACAAAACCCTTAAAGCCCGTGAAACCGGCTCTGCCATTCACATGGGCCTGCGTCAACTCACACCGGCCATGATGACCATACCTCTGCTGCTCGTCAGCGTGATCAGCGCGCTCTGGCTGCTCTCACCGCTGCAGGCGCTCTGGGTCATCATTCCTCTCTTGGCAGCCATCTGGTTCAATCGCCACCCCCTCTTCCTCACACCGCGATTCTTGCAGCAGCTCGAGCAGGATTACGACAGCATCAGCCGCCTTATCTTCTCGGGGGATGCCCCCCACAGCATTGCCGATTTCCATATCAAGCTCGGGCAAGCGAAGATCCGTACCGTACTCGGCAGGGTGGATGACACCACGGCTTCGCTCAATGCCATGGCCAATGACCTGCGCGGCTCTGCCTCGCTGGCCAGCCAGGATATCTCTTCGCAAGACACGCAGATCCAGCAGATTGCCACCGCCGTCACCCAGATGGCTTCGGCCGCCGAGGAGATCAACCGCAATATTCAAGACAGCAACAGCCAGATTGAAGAGGCCCGTAGCCACTGCATCACCACCAGCACCCAGCTTTCGGAAGCAGGAGAAGAGATGTCGGCGCTTGCTACTCAAGCGGAGCAAGCCTTTCAGTCAGCCGTCGAACTGGCGAGCGAATCCGAGCGGATCGGCACCATCATGAGCGAAATTCGCGGCATTGCAGATCAAACCAACCTGCTGGCGCTCAATGCCTCCATCGAAGCCGCACGGGCCGGCGATCAGGGGCGCGGCTTTGCAGTGGTGGCGGACGAGGTTCGCAGCCTGTCGACCAGAACCCACAAGGCGACAGAGCAGATCCAGAACAGCATTGGCCATATCCAGCAAACCCTTGGGGGATGGAAAGAGATGATGCATCTCAATGTGACCAGAACCAACGCCTGCCTCGCCACCACCCGGGCAAGCACCGGCAACCTGAATCAGGTTGTGGTCGAGATAGACAAGGTCTCTGATTTTTCCAACCAGATCACCGCCGCAGCCACCGAGCAACAAGCGGTCATCGAGGAGATCAGTCGCAATATCAACCAGATATCCTCGCTCTCTCACGATAACAGCCTCAAAATCGATCAGGTGAGTGAAACCAGTGCCAACTTGCAGAGTAAAGCGAGCCAGCTCAAGGACTTAAGCCGGACATTCGGATAGCAACATGCAGATAAAGTCCATGTAAACGAAGGGCCACCCGTCTGGGTGGCCCTGTTGTTTATAAGGCTTAACTGTTGCTCCTGGACGCCACTTACTTGGCGTAATCCTCGGTCGGGATACAGGCACAGAACAGGTTGCGATCGCCGTAGACATCGTCGATGCGGTTAACAGAGGGCCACAACTTGGCGGCGCGCACGGCGTCGGACGGGAAGACCGCCTCGGCGCGGCTGTAGCCACGGTTCCACTCACCGTCCATCACGTCGTCCTGGGTGTGCGGCGCATGGACCAGCGGGTTGTCGGTCAGGCTCCACTGCCCCTCCTGCACCTTGGCAATCTCGGCGCGGATGGACGTCATCGCCTCGACGAAGCGATCCAGCTCGCGCTTGGATTCCGACTCGGTCGGCTCGACCATCAGGGTGCCCGCTACCGGGAAGCTCATGGTCGGCGCGTGGAAGCCGTAGTCCATCAACCGCTTGGCTACGTCCATCTCGCTGATGCCAGAAGCCTCTTTGAGCGGACGGATATCCAGGATGCACTCGTGTGCCACCCGACCGTTACGGCCGGAGTAGAGCACCGGGAAGGATTCCCCCAGCTTCTTGGCCAGATAGTTGGCGTTGAGGATGGCCACCTGAGTGGATCTCTTCAATCCTTCGTCACCCAGCATGGCGATATACATCCAGCTGATGGGCAGGATGCTGGCCGAACCGAACGGTGCAGCCGACACGGCGCCGTTATCACGGCTCTCCTTGTCGGTCTTGACTACGGCGTGACCGGCCACGAACGGTGCCAGATGCTTCTTCACGCCGATGGGGCCCATGCCCGGGCCGCCACCGCCGTGAGGAATGGCGAAGGTCTTGTGCAGGTTGAGGTGAGAGACGTCCGCCCCGATAAAGCCCGGCGCCGTCAATCCGACTTGCGCGTTCATATTGGCACCGTCCAGATAGACCTGACCACCGTGCTGGTGAACGATGTCGCACACCTCCTTGATGGTCTCCTCATACACCCCGTGGGTGGAGGGGTAGGTCACCATCAGACAGGAGAGTTGCTCCCCCGCCTCGGCCGCCTTGGCACGCAGGTCGTCGAGATCCACGTTGCCGGACTTGTCACAGGCGGTGACGATCACCTTGAGCCCCGCCATCTGGGCAGAGGCCGGGTTTGTGCCGTGGGCAGAAGCCGGAATGAGGCAGATATCGCGATGCCCCTCGCCACGGGATTCATGGTACTTCTTGATGGCCAAGAGACCTGCGTACTCCCCCTGCGCCCCTGAGTTGGGCTGCATGCAGACCGCATCGTAACCGGTCACTTTCACCAGCCAGTTTTCGAGGTCGGCCAGCAGCAGCTGGTAGCCCTTGGCCTGCGCCAACGGGGCAAACGGGTGCAACTTGCCAAACTCGGGCCAGGTCACCGGGATCATCTCGGCAGTGGCGTTGAGCTTCATGGTGCAGGAGCCGAGTGAAATCATGGCGTAGTTGAGCGCCAGATCCTTGGCTTCGAGACGGTGGATATAACGCAGCATCTCGGTTTCGGAGTGGTACTTGTTGAACACCTCGTGGGTCAGCACGGCATCGGTGCGCAGCAGATCCTGCGGGATAGCGTGATGGGCCTGGGCCGCCTTGTCGAGAGCCTCGATATCGAGCCCATGACCTTGACCAAGGAAGAGATCGAACAGCTCGGCCACATCGCCGCGAGTGGTGGTTTCAGAGAGGGACACCCCTACCGAGCCATCCAGATCGGCGCGCAGGTTGATGCCGAGCCCCTCGGCCTTGGCAATCAGCTCTGATTTGCCCGTGGTCAGCACGGTCAGGGTATCGAACCAGCTGGCATGCTTGAGGGCCACCCCCTTGGCCTTGAGGCCAAGCGCCAGAATGGTAGTGAGACGGTGCACGCGGGAGGCGATGGTTTTCAGCCCCACCGGGCCGTGATAGACGGCGTAGAAGCTCGCCATGTTGGCCAGCAGCACCTGAGCGGTACAGATGTTGGAGTTGGCCTTCTCGCGGCGGATGTGCTGCTCGCGGGTCTGCATCGCCATACGCAGCGCGGCCTTGCCGCGGGCATCCTTGGAGACACCGATGATGCGGCCCGGCATGGATCGCTTGTAGGCATCGCGGGTAGCAAAAAAAGCCGCATGTGGGCCACCGTAACCCATGGGCACGCCGAAGCGCTGGGCGGAGCCCAACACCACGTCAGCACCCAGCTCGCCCGGGGATTTGAGCAGCAGCAGAGAGAGCAGATCGGCGCTGACGCAAGCCAGTCCTTTCTGGGCCTGTACGGCGGCAATCAGAGCGCGCAGATCTTTCACCTCACCTGTGGTGGTGGGGTACTGGAACAGGGCACCAAACACCTCTTCGCTCACCGCATCGCTCGCGGCGCCGACCGCCACGTCGAAACCGAAGTGAACCGCGCGCTCCTTGACCACGTCGATCACCTGCGGGTGCACGTCATCGGCCACGAAGAAGAGGTTGGATTTGGACTTGGCCATCCGTTTGGCCAGCGCCATCGCCTCGGCGGCGGCGGTCGCTTCATCCAGCAGGGAGGCGCTTGCCAGATCCATGCCGGTCAGATCCAGCGTCAGCTGCTGGAAGTTGAGCAGGGCTTCGAGACGGCCCTGTGCCAGCTCGGGCTGATAGGGGGTGTAGGCGGTATACCAACCCGGATTTTCCAGCACGTTGCGCAAAATGACGTGGGGCACATGGGTATCGTGATAACCCATGCCGATGTAGCTCTTGGCAATCTTGTTCTGAGCGGCATAGCCCTTGAGCTTGGCGAGCGCCTCCACTTCGGTCATGCCGGCACCGATGCCGAGCGGGCCCGGCAGGCGAATGGCGGCAGGCACGGTCTGGGCAATCAGATCGTCCAGGCTTTCGGCCCCGACGGTCGCCAGCAGCTGGCGCAGCTCTTCCTCGCCCGAGCCGATATGGCGGCGGACAAAATCGGTTTTTTGCTCGAGTTCAAACAGTGACTGGGTCATTTCCCTATTTCCTGATAAATAAGTCTTGGCATGACATCCTGATAACCAAGACCTGATGTTCCTGATCGTCGGCTGATACCGACTCCACTCATGTTCTGGGTCCCGCAGACAGGGTGCGGCACCGGATGCTGCGGCAGCATCAAGAGGGGATCGCCTTGTTGCGAACCGGCCCGTTTGCCCTGGCAAAAGCAGGCAAGCAAACGGCAAGCGCGGACGACTTCACCCTTCCACCGGCCGGTGCTTGCCCGGCTGGCGGTCATACAAAGGGGCCCTGCTGTGTTGGCAGGGCCCGGGGGCATTACTCTTCGTCCACCACGTTCTGGTAGCCTTCGGCATCCAGCAGGTTGGCCAGCTCGCTCTCGTCATCGAGCTTGATGCGGAACAGCCAGCCAGCGCTGTAGGGGTCGGAGTTGACCAGCTCGGGGCTCCCTTCCAGCTCTTCGTTGACGGCAATGATCTCGCCGCTCACCGGGCTGTAGATGTCGGAGGCCGCCTTGACCGACTCGGCCACAGCGCAGTCGTCACCGGCACTGACCTGCTTGCCCACTTCCGGCAGCTCGACAAACACCATGTCACCCAGCAGCTCCTGGGCGTGCTCGGTGATACCGACCACGGCCTCGCCGTTGGCTTCAACACGGATCCACTCGTGGGAAGTGGCATATTTCAGTTCGCTCGGGATATGGCTCATTTGTGCTTCCTTTGATCTTTGAGTCGCGTTTAAAAACGAATATGAAAAGGGATGAGGGAGGCACTGCCCTCCCCCAAGACGATGTTAAACCAGCTTCTGGCCGTTACGGACGAAAGCGGGCTTGGTGACCTTCACGGTGACCAGCTTCTTGCGGATCTCCACCTCGGCCAGCTCACCGATATCACGGGGCACCCGCGCCAGGGCAATACTGTAGCCCAGGGTGGGGGAGAAAGAGCCGGAGGTGATCACACCTTCCCGCTTCTCACCATTTGCCGCGGTGAAGGTAACCGGCATACCGGCACGCAGCACCCCTTTCTCTTCCATGACCAGACCCACCAGCTTGGGCTGGTTGCCCGCCGCTTTCTGCGCTTCCAACACGTCACGGCCGATGAAATTTCGATCGCTCGGCTCCCAGGCGATGGTCCAGGCCATGTTGGCGGCCAGCGGAGAGACTGACTCGTCCATATCCTGACCATAGAGGTTCATCCCCGCTTCGAGGCGCAGGGTATCGCGAGCACCGAGACCACACGGGGCCACGCCGTTATCCAGCAGCGCTTGCCACAGCTCGCAGGCTTTCTCTTGCGGCACTACGATTTCATAACCATCTTCGCCGGTGTAGCCGGTAGTGGCGATAAAGAGATCGCCAGCCTGCACGCCGAAGAAGGGTTTCATCCCCACCACGGCGGTACGCTGAGCGGCGCTCAGCACGGTCGCAGCCTTGACCTTGGCGTTAGGGCCCTGCACCGCAATCATCGCAAGCTCCGGACGCTCGGTCACTGTGATATCGAAATCGATGGCGTGATGGCGGATCCAGGCCAGATCCTTCTCGCGGGTAGCGGAGTTGACCACCAGCCGGTAGAAGGTATCGGTCAGGTAATAGGTGATGAGGTCATCGATCACGCCGCCTTCCGGATTGAGCATGCCGCTGTAGAGGGCCTTGCCGGGGGCAGTGAGTTTGGCCACGTCGTTGGCCAGCAGGTGTTGCAGAAAGGCTTTGACCCGTTCGCCGGTCAAATCGACGATGGTCATGTGGGAGACATCGAACATACCGGCATCGCTGCGCACCGCGTGGTGCTCTTCCAGCTGGGAGCCGTAGTTGATAGGCATTTCCCAACCGTGGAAGTCCACCATCTTGGCGCCGGCTTCCAGGTGTTTGGGATGCAGTACAGTAGTCTGGATCATCGCATTCTTTCCTTAGCAAAAAGCCTTTTCGCTTTGGCGACCACCCTTGCGACCCGCGCCACCGCTCTGACTGCAATACGTACAGCAAAAAGCGACCGGATCCAAAAGTGTGTGCTCGCTCCTGCCCTTGCCAGGCAAGAGGGATTCCTTGAACGGAGCGGATTATATGACAAGCAGGCGAGCGTGCCGCTCAAAAAAAACTAATCCCCTCCCGTAAAACTGACTCCAGACACTAAGATAAATGCAGTGATAAAAACAGCCATAAGCCGACTCAGGCGAGATTAAATTTTGATTTTTACCGTTTCGTCACAATTTGCAGAAAAACGTTTCGCTCCAGAGCAAAATTAAAGGCTGACACCCAAAACGGGTCATCAGCCTTGTCGGATTACTTTTGTTGTCAAAAACGGCGAGTAATATTAGTTTTTTTCACCCTTGGCCTGCATGGCACTGCCCTTGGTCGCAGCAACAGCCCAGTCAGGACGGGCCAATGCGGGCAACTCTCCCTCCAGCCCCATGGCAGCGCGGATCACCCCCTCCTTGAAGGGCGTCAGCAGATTGGCCGCGCGCAATCCCACGCCCCGCACCAGCTTCTTGAGCGGGTTGGCCCCGCTGAACAACCTCTTGAGCCCTTCCATCGCCGCCAGCATGCGAGCCGCCTCGCTCTTGCGCCAGCGCTCGTAACTGCGCAGGTTGGCGAGCAGGCCGATATCCTCGCCCGCGGCATGATTTTGCAAGATCTGCTCCGCCAGCGCGGCAGCATCCAGCAGGCCAAGGTTGACCCCCTGCCCCGCCAGCGGGTGGATGGTGTGGGCGGCATCTCCCACCAGCACCAACCGCTCGCGAGCAAAGTCGCGGGCATAGCGGGCAGTGAGGGGAATGGCGCTGCGCGGCCCCTCCACCTTGCACAGACCGAGCCGGGCATCGAAGGCGGTGGTAACCTGGCGATTGAACTGCTCGTCATCGCAGGCGCAGAGCGCCTCGGCACGAGCCGCAGGCAGCGACCAGACGATGGAGCAGAGGTTCTCCTTCCACAGCGGCAAAAAGGCGAGCGGGCCATCCGGGGTGAAGATCTGGCGAGCAACAGCTTCATGGGGTTCGGCGCAGCGC
This sequence comes from Aeromonas sp. R1-2, assembly GCF_040908505.1. Taxonomy (NCBI): domain Bacteria; kingdom Pseudomonadati; phylum Pseudomonadota; class Gammaproteobacteria; order Aeromonadales; family Aeromonadaceae; genus Aeromonas; species Aeromonas sp. R1-2. The sequence goes on from NZ_JBFODU010000014.1 coordinate 38,228, forward strand.
ACCGTCGCCACCAGGGCGTGGTGACCGTAATCCCAGCTGGTGAGCGGGATATCGGCCTGACGGCGCACCCAGGAGTGGGCGCCATCGGCAGCCACCACCAGTTTGGCCGAGATGGCCTGACCATCTTCAAGGAGCAGCAGGGCGCCCGCCGGGCCGCTCTGCAGGCTCTTGGCTCTGGCGGGGGTCAGCAACTGGATATTGCTGGCACCTTCAATCGCCTCAAGCAGCGCCAGCTGGATCACCCGATTCTCGACGATGTGGCCGAGGTTGGCCTGACGCAGGCTGGCGGCATCGAAATCGATATGGCCGAAACTGTCCTGCTCCCACACCGCCATCTTGTCGTAGGCCTGCAGGCGGCGCGCTTCAATGCCGTCCCAGGCGCCGACATGGCGCAGGATCTGCTGGCTGGCCAGACTCAGGGCGCTGACCCGGTTATCGGCCACCTCCCCCAACTGCGGGTCGGGCAGTTGTCCCTCCACCACCAGCACCTTGAGGGCGCTATGTTTCAAGGCCGCAGCGAGCCCCAGCCCCACCATGCCGCCACCGACAATCACCACATCCACATTTTGCATCTGCATCATCTCATCCTTTCAGGGCTGACCGGCTGGCCAGCGAGGGGACGCCCGCAGGCATCACCTCTTTATTCAATAGGTTTTGATCAACGAATGGTGGTCAACAGGTTCCACTCAACAAGTGCTGGCTAGTTGCCGCACACATCAGCGACAAAGCCCAGGGTGCGCGAGGCAAGCGGCGCCTTGAGGCACTGGAATCGCCCCATCAGGGTGAGCGCCAGATTCCGCCCCGCCACCAGCGGATCGTGACCATTGGAGAAGAGCTGGGCCAGCGAAGAGGTGAGCCAGACGGTCTGCTCCTGATCGCGCTGACGCTGCTGCCAGTAGCCACTCAGTACCTTGAAGCTGCCGATATCCTCCCCCTCTGCCAACGCCTTGGCTACGGCGCCGGTAAGCAGGTCGAGATCCCGCATCCCGAGGTTGAAGCCCTGTCCGGCAATCGGGTGCAGGGCGTGGGCGGCATTACCGACCAGCACGGTACGCTGGGCCAGCGGATAGTCGCAGGCGGTCAGAATGAGCGGATAGACGTTACGCACGCCACATCGCTCGAAGCGGCCGAGCCGCCAGCCAAAGGCCTGCTGCAGACGGGCAAGAAATGCCACCTCATCGAGGGCCATCAGCTCATCCACCTCATGCTGCCCGACGCTCCACACGAGCGAGGAGAGCCCCTCCTGCATCGGCAGCAGGGCCAGCGGCCCCCCTTCGGTAAAGCGCTCGAAGGCGCGTCCCTCAGGGTCTTGCGCCGTTTTGACCGTGGCGATGATGGCGTGCTGCTCAAAGTCGTGGCGGGTCACCGGCAACTTGAAGTGCTGACGCACAAAGGAGTTGCCGCCGTCTGCCGCCACCAGCAGGCGGGTCTCAATCTGTTCACCGCTCTCGAGGGTGAGGGTCACCTTCTCCTCATCGGGCGCAATCTCGCTCACCCGGGCCGGACAACAGACCCGGATATTGGGAGAGGCCGCCATCGCCCGTTGCAGCTCCTTGCCAGCGGATGCAAGCTCGATCACCTGGCCCAGCGCGGGCAGACCGTATTCGGCAGCCGACAGGCGAGCCTGACCGAAGTGGCCCCGATCCGAGACATGGATCTGGGTAATGGGGGCGCAATGGGGGGCAAACAGCGGCCAGAGTCCGCGTCGCAACAGCGCATCACAGGTACCGGCCGAGAGCGCAATGGCGCGGGCGTCGAACCCTGAATGGGTGTGCTGTTCGGGGACGCTTGCCTCCAGCAGCAGGATCTCGAGGGGGGAGCCATTGGATCGGAGCAGGGCCGCCAGCGAGAGGGCCAGCACGGCACCGCTCATTCCACCGCCGACCAGGGTGACATCGACCTGTCGCACATCAGATTGAGACATAAGCAGAGAGGAAGAAGTGAAAAAGGTGGCCTCATGCTATCACAAAGCCGCTGGCCGAATGCGAGGTCACCGGCAAAAAACCGGTTGCGCCTCACAGGGTTAGCCACCACAAGGAAATAAAAAAGAGCGCCATCAGGCGCTCTTGCAGATTCAGTAAGGGTCGCGTTGACCCGCACCTCAATGAAGGGTCGGCGGCGCGCTCGGGGTATCGGGGCGCTTGCCAAACTCTTCGAAGGCCATCATGACACCCAGTTTGACGTGTTCGTAGAGCACCAGGAAGGAAGCTTCATTCTCGTCATCTTCCTGATCGAACTCGGCAGAGACCTGAGTGATGCTGGCGATATCCTGGATCATCTCCTGCAGCTCTTCCGACGCACGGGAGAGCTCCTGCTGCACCACACCGAAACCAGCCAGAAACGCCTGTGACCAGTCCACCAGCGAATCGATGCGCTCGTCGAGGGGAGCATCATCACTTGGCAGCAGCAGCTCGACGCCCTTCTGGGCCATCAGGCTCTCGACCACATTGTGATAAAGATCGGTCATCACCTGGCGCACCGGGGCCGGCAGGCCGAAACCGTCGTTCACCAGATCGTTGAAATGGGGCACCCAACTCTTGTCGTCCAGTGCCACGCCGCCGCACACCAGACCGCAGATCACACCATGGGCCTCTACTGCGCTGGCCATCAGCTCATGTTGTTCCATGATGTCGGCCACTGCCGCATATTTAAGGGGGTTCGTTTTGCTCATCGAGGATCCGCTCAAAGTTCAGTCAAATTTGCAGAATTAATGGTCAGGATCCTAGCATTCTCCCTCTTGCAGAGCCAGCAAGGCCTTGAAACTTATGCATCTGCGCTATATAGTCCCGCCCAGTTGTCCACGTGGATAAAGGCGGAAATCAGCTCCGCCGTATTGAGGAAGGCATGAGCACAGAGGCCGTAGAAATCGTCATTTTGGGACGTCCCTACAAGGTATCCTGTCCCTTGGGACAGCAGGATGCCCTGCGCCAGGCCGCCGAGCAGCTGACCGACAAGTTGATCGACCTGCGTCAACGCTCCAAAGTCTCCAGCAACGAGCAATTGGCTATCATGGCGGCACTTAATTTCTGTCATGAGCTCTGCCTTGAAAAAGAGAAGAACCACCAATACTCTGAGACCATGGACAAGCGGATCAAGATGCTGCAGCGCACCATCGAAGCGGCCCTGATCGAGCACGGACAATATGGTGATTCCAGCGAAGAGGGGCAACAGCCCTAATCGCAAACCGTTTTAAAATTCCCTGGGATGTTTGTCAGCCGGTTCAAGTCCCCGAGCCGATATTCATACCAAACAGGGGATCTGCCTTCTGGCTATTGCGCATGCTCGGCACGACCGAGAAGCCTGCGGTCAGATCCGATCCCCGCCTTGAACCGACGGTTCAAGGGCCCAAACCGGCAACGGCATCTCGGGGTACCAACAGCAAAAGCCCGTCACCAGCGTGACGGGCTTTTTCTTTGCCTGATGATTAACGCCCCCTACCCCTTTCAGAGCTGAAAAAATGCCCCGGATGAAAAGCTCACCCGGGGCATCACAGCATTCACAGTGCATGCTGTGTTAGCGCAGCCAGTCGCGTTAGCGCTTTTATTTGACCAGCAACAAATTCTCCTGCTGGCGGGAGGCCGTCACCAGCACCGGGATGGACTTGGAGGTGGGGGTAAACGACCCGGCCCCGATACTGTCGATGGGCACCAGCGGATTGGTCTCCGGGTAATAAGCCGCGATGTTGCCCTGCGGAATGTCATAGATCACCACGCTAAAGCCGGTCACGATGCGCTCACGCCCATCGTTGCAGATGGCCGCCATATCGACCTTGTCCCCTTCGGCAAAACCGAGGCGACGGGCATCCCCTTCGTTCATGAACACCACGTTGCGCTGGCCCTTGATGCCGCGATAACGGTCATCCATGCCATAGATGGTGGTGTTGTACTGATCGTGAGAGCGCAGGCTCTGCAGCAGCAACACCGGCTGATCCACCATCTGCTCGGCATGGCGAGTACACTCCGACAACACAGAGTGCGGCAGGGTACTGGCGCGAAACTCAGCGCTGCCGCTGGCAGTATTCCAGGTCAGCAGCGCCGCAGAGTTATCGAGATGAAAACCGCACGGCTGCTGGATGCGGGCATTGAAATCGGCAAAGCCGGCGATGGTCTGCTCGATAAGATCGCGAATACGAGCATAGTCATCGCGCAGAGCCAGCCAGTCGACCCGCTCGCTGCCCACGGTGGCATGAGCCATCCGCGCGACTATGTCGGTCTCGGAGAGGCAGAGCGGCGATACCGGCTCGGCTGCGCCGGTCGAGGCGTGCACCATGCTGAAGGTGTCCTCCACCGTGATCTTCTGGTTGCCCGTGCGCTGGATATCGAGCTCGGTGCGGCCGAGGCAGGGCAGGATCAGCGCCGCCTTGCCCACCTGCAGATGGCTGCGGTTGAGCTTGGTGCTGATCTGCACGTTGAGCTCGGCCTTTTTCATCGCCCCATAGGTGAAGTCGGTATCGGGTGCCGCTGCAGCCAGGTTGCCGCCCAAGCAGATGAGTACTTTGCTCTTGCCCTCATCCAACGCCTTGAGCGCTTCGTACACGTTGTGGCCACGGGCCCGCGGCAGGCTCACCTGCAGGTGACGCTCGAGCCTGTCGATAAAGGCAGCGGTCGGCTTTTCGTTGATACCCATGGTGCGGTTGCCCTGCACGTTGCTGTGGCCCCGTACCGGACAGAGCCCCGCCCCCGGCTTGCCAATCTGGCCGCGCATCAGGTGCAGGTTGACGATTTCACGAATGGTATCGACCGAGTGCAGATGCTGGGTCACCCCCATGGCCCAGCAGCTGATGATACGCTGGCTGGCGGCAAAGACCCGAGCCGCCTGCACTATGTCGGCGCGGGTCAGGCCGGACTGCAGCTCGATCGCCGCCCAGTCGGTGGCACGCACCTGCGCCTCGTACTCGGCAAAGTGGCGGGTGTGGCGGGCGATAAAGTCGCGATCCACCGCCTCCGGAGACTCTTCCAGGATGTACTTGGCCATGCCACGGATGGCGGCCATGTCGCCACCCAGTTTCGGCGTCAGATATTGGTGGCTGATGGTAGTAGCCGCCGGGGTCAGCAGTTCAAGCGGGCTCTGCGGGCTGGCGAAACGCTCCAGCGCCACCTCTTTCAAGTTATTGAAGCTGACGATCTTGCAGCCGCCACGCGCCGCCTGGCGCAGTGCATTCATCATGCGCGGGTGGTTGGTCCCCGGATTCTGGCCATAGACGAACACCGCATCGGCCTGGTCGAAATCATCCAGCACCACAGTGCCCTTGCCGATACCGACCGACTGGATCAGCGCAACCCCGCTCGCCTCGTGGCACATGTTGGAGCAGTCGGGGAAGTTGTTGGTGCCAAACAGACGACCAAACAGCTGATAGAGGTAGGAAGCTTCGTTGCTGGCACGCCCTGAGGTGTAGAACTCCACCTCGTCCGGGCTATTCAGCCCCTTGAGAGTGTCGGCAATCAGGGAGAAGGCGTCGTCCCAGCTCACAGGCTCATAGTGATCGGTCGCCGGGTTGTAGCGCATCGGCTCGGTCAGCCGCCCCTGATACTCGAGCCAGTAGTCACTCTGGGTGGCCAGCTGGCGCACCGAGTGGGCGGCGAAAAACTCGGCCCCCACCGTCTTGCCGGTGGACTCCCAGGCCACCGCCTTAGCGCCGTTTTCACAAAACTGGAAGGTGCCGTGGTCGTTGTCACCCCAGGCGCATCCCGGGCAGTCGAAGCCGTCGGTCTGGTTGACCCGCAGCAGGTTCTTGATGTTCTGACGGGTCTTCTGGCTGCGCAGCACCTGTTTCATGGTGGATTGCAGGGACGAAAAACCGCCGGCTTTGGCGGGCTTTTCAATATGACTCATGGCACTCTCCGATGGGATCCGCCGGGCGATAGCTCGAATAGCTGACCGGGGCATCAAACTTGGGAATATGAACGACGTTGAGGTTGTATTTGAGGGCCAGCCTGACCGCCAGCTGGCTGGGCGATGCCAGACAGATAAGATGACGGGCACCAAAGCGGACGGCTTTTTGCACCAGCTCGCTACCGCAACGGCTGGTCACCACCAGGGTGTCGCACGCACTGTGTTGACGCAGCAGCAGGCCGATCAGCTTGTCGAGGGCATTGTGGCGCCCAATATCTTCCCGGCAGTGGAGGATCCGGCCCTCGGCATCCAGCGCCAGCGCTGCATGCAGGGCGCCGTGCTGCTGACCCTTGAGCTGCCACTGGGCGATCTGCGCACGCAGCCCCGCCAGCAAGGCCCCATCCCGCGGCGGCGTCAGCGGCAACACCGGCAATGCGGGCAGCGCCTGCTCCACCGCCGCTACGCCGCAGATGCCGCAGCCGGTCACCCCGGTCAGCCGGCGCTTGTGTTCGGCCAGAGCGGCCAGAGAGCGGTTGGCAATGGTCACATCCAGTACAATAACCTGTTCGGCTGGCGCGACCTGGATATCGTGGACTTCGTGGTTATGCCGGATGATCCCCTCGCCAAACAGGAAACCGACGGCAAAGTCGTCGAGATCGTCCGGAGTCGCCATCATCACCGCATGGTTGATGCCATTGATGTTGATGGCGACGGCTATCTCCTCCACCAGATGATCCAGTGACGGCAAGTTGGCGGGGGTTGCGACGGGAGAATGGGCAGGCATGCAGGTTGGCCTAAAAATGCAAACTGCATTCAAGTTTAGAGAGGCGACTGACGCAAAACCAATGAAATAAATCTATATCCTGATAGAATTGCTCTATCGAAGATGTTTTTTCAATTGATTAATTTTTCAATAATCGGTTCCACTGCCTCCACTACAACCAGATGAACATCAAGCAACTTCACTACTTTCACGAGCTGGCCAAACACCAGCATTTTGCCAAAGCGGCCAAAGCCTGCCACATCACCCAACCCACCCTCTCGGCCAGCATTACCGCGCTGGAAAAGAGTGTCGGCACCGATCTGGTGGTACGCACCAGCCAGTTTGTCGCCCTGACCGAGGCGGGCGAGCTGGTGCGCCAATATGCCGAACGGATGTTGCTGGAGCAGGAGGCGCTCAAGCAGGAGCTGGCGCTGTTCCAGGGCGAACTCTCCGGTACCCTGCGTATCGGCATCGTGCCCCAGTCCAATCTCGACATCATGCCGTTTATCGCCCGCTGCAAGCAGCGCTATCCCGATATCGTCATTCGCCTGTCGGTGCTCAGCAACGAAGCCCTGCTATCACAGCTGGAGCTGCATCAGTGCGATATCGGACTGGGATTTGATGAACCCGCCGGCGGCGCTGGCCGGCGCGCCTTTCATGTCTACCCGCAAGGCGCCAACCAGATGGCGGTGCTGATGAACCGTGACGAAGCGGATCAGTACCCGCGCAGCGGCGACATTGCGCTTGCTGAGCTGCGGCAACAACCATTGGTACTGCCCAGCCGCACCATGCAATTTCGCCAATATCTGGATCGCGCCGCCGAGCAGATGGGGACCTCGCTCAACGTGGTACTGGAGACCGACTCGCTGTTCCATCTGGTCAGCGCCGTACGCCACCGGCTGGGCTGGGCCATCGTCAGCGCCGGCCTCGCCCGCTCTGCCAGCAAACTCTCGGATCTGGTTTGCCTGCCTCTCGCTCCGCTGGAGAATATCGGCCATACCGCCTTTCTGACCCGCCAGCAGAGCATCACCCCCGCCATGCGCGCCTTTCTTGAACTGGTGGCAGAAGGTGAACCGGCAAACGCGCCTTGACGCAGGCCGAGCAGTAGACCGCATTAGGTTCTGGCAAAGAAAAAGCCCGCCAGAAGGCGGGCTTTCAGAGAGCAAGCGCGGGCATCAAATCGCCATCTGCTCGTGCGGCGAGCCGTGGTGGCGCAGCCAGACAAAACTCAGTGCCACGATCAGCACCATCAGGGTCATGATGGCCCCCAGAGTCACCTGACCGGTCATCGGGAAACCGGCCGCTAGCAGGGTCACCACACCGGCACCCAGATTCTGCATCCCGCCGAGAATGGCCCCCGCGGTGCCGGCCTGACCCGGGAAGGGCTCGATGGCGCAGGAGGTGGCGGTCGGGTAGAGAATACCGCTACCGATGAAGTAGACAGCCGCACCACCAACCAGCGAGGCGACACTCACCACCCCGAACAGCCCCGGCACCAGAATGATGAGGGAGCCGAGCGCCAGAAAGGCGATCCCCAGACGCATCAGCTTGCCCTGAGTCAAACGGAAGCTCAGCTTGGCAGAGAGCCAGGCCCCGAACAGATAGCCGGGCAGCGGCAGCACGAACAGCACGCTCACGGTACGGGCGCTCAGTTTCAGCACATCGCCCAGCAGCACACCGGCCGCAGCCTCGAACACTGCCAAACCGGCAAAGGTCGCCATCAGGCAAAACAGGTTGCCCTGAAACTTGGGGTTGCCCAGCACATGACGATAGGCAGCACCGACGCGCAGCGGCTGACGAGCAGCAGCAGGCAGCGTCTCACCAAACCAGGCCATGATCGCCAGAGTGGCTACGGCACCAAAACCGAACAGGAACCAGTAACCGGCGCGCCAGTTGAACAGCTCGGTCAGCCAGCCACCCAGCACCGGGGCCAGCAGCGGGGAGAAGATCACCCCCATGCTCACCAGACTGTTGGCACGGTTGAGCTCGGCGCCGTTGTAGCGATCGCGCATCACGGTACGGCTCATGGCGCCACCGGCACCGGTACCCAGCCCCTGAATAAAGCTACCCACTAGCAGGGCGGCAAAATGGGGGATGACCTGAATGATCAGGGTGCCCACCAGAAACACCATCATGCCGACGATCAGCACCGGGCGACGGCCGATACGATCCGACAACGGCCCATAGACAAACTGGGAGAGGCCATAGGGGATCAGGTAACAGGCCATCACCGCCTGCAACTGGCCCGAGGCCACATTGAAGTCCCCCGCCATCATGGGAATGGAGGGAACATAAAGGGTCTGGGTCATCTGGCCCACAGCGACCATGAGAATGGTCAGTAAAAACAACGGATAAAAACTGTGCCGATCCATATCAGTCCCAAAAAATCGAAAAAATGCTGCCGCCCCTCTGGCACAAAATGGCCCAGAGGAATCTGATCACAGAGGCTGTGATGCAATCAAAAACAGTGTTGGAAACAGTAGGCGGGGAGCCCGCCAAGCCACCGCACAGGACGCTTGGTGGTATGGGGGCATCATAGTGATTCAGCTCACAAAAAACGAACGAATCTTTATAATCGGCTTGCCTTAGTTTTTCTAATATTACGGGGCGGCACGCCCCGTCAGCAGTTAAAAATCAACGTGTTACCATCTGCTGCGCCTGCTTGATCAGCTCATCGGGCTGCTCCTTGCGTGGCGGTATGGTGATCCCCTTCTGGCAGGCAGGTTTCTCTGCCATGCGATCCATCCAGGCTTGCAGATGGGGCAATCCCTCGATGGAGATGCCGCTCCAGTCATAAATACGCACCCAGGGCCAGGTGGCAATGTCGGCGATGCTGTACTCGTCCGCCAGATATTCATGATGGGCCAGATGGCTGTCGAGCACCTCGAACAGGCGGCGCCCCTCCTTCTGGTAGCGTTCGATAGCGGCGGGGATCTTCTCGGGGAAGTAGCGGTAGAAGACGTTGGCCTGCCCCATCATGGGTCCTACCCCGCCCATCTGGAACATCAGCCACTGGATGGCCTGAGAGCGGCGTTTGGGATCAGCGGGCAGCAACTTGCCTGCTTTCTCCGCCAGATAGATGAGGATGGCCCCCGACTCGAATACGGCGAAATCGTCGTTATCCCGATCGACGATAGCCGGAATACGGCCATTTGGGTTGATGGCGAGAAACTCGGGCTTCTTCTGATCCAGCGCCGAAAGATCGAGAGGAATGACCCGATAGGGCAAACCCAGCTCTTCGAGGGCGATCGCCACTTTGAAACCATTGGGGGTCGCGGCGGTGTAAAAGTCGATCATGATTCACTCCTTGTTGGTCATAGCCAGATTGCACGGTTGGAACAGGGTGCAACACCATAGCCGCCTCATCTTGCAACAAGTGACCGGCTCCAGACCATTAAAAAGCGGCGCACCGTAGGCCAAACAAGGCCACGGTGCGCCGCTGGTGTGCTCTGGCAATGGTAGATATTAGTTGATCATGGCGACCGGCTTGCGCTGGCGCAGCATGATCAGGCGGGAAAGCAGCGGGAAGTAGGACTCCAGCTTGCGCAACAGCACCCGGCTGCAGGCAGGCTCGGGCAGCTCCGACTCATCCAGCACGATGCCGTTTGAGACAAAATAGAAACGGGGGTCGCGCACATCCGGCCCGCAGACCGTCAGCTCCTTGTCCCCCTTGCGGATCAGCAGCGGCAAGACCGGCAAACCGATCGTCTCATCCTCTCCCCGGGCAAATCCGGCATCCTGCCAGGGCGCATCGCCGTCGATCAGCAGGATCGCCGCCTCCGTCTTGGCCGGTTGCCACTGGGCCAGGGGGGTCACGGTGATGTGGGCAAAGTGCTCACCATACTCGGGTGATGACCGCAAGATGGCCAACAGTCCCTCGCTGGCCGCTGACACGTTCTGACTCACTAATGACAAATTCATGGTTCACATCCCTATGCTCATGACAGCCTGTATCCGGCTGCTGGGATAAGACTAGCGCAGATCTGGTCTATATTGGAGCCGTCAAATCTGGCAGTGGTAATCAATTGGTCGTAGGGGGATAACAGTTGCCATCGCACAAAATACTGGTATTATACCGCGTCCTTTTATCCCCCGTTCTTTAACATCCAGTGGTGAACCTATGCATCCGATGCTGAATATCGCCGTGCGCGCTGCGCGCAACGCCGGTCAAGTTGTAGTAAAAGCCTTCTCCCAGCCTGAGAACATTGAGGCTATCCAAAAAGGCAGCAATGACTTCGTGACCAACGTTGACCGTGAAGCCGAAGCGGCCATCATTCACACCATCAAAAAATCTTACCCGGAGCACAGCATTGTTGCTGAAGAGTCTGGTGAGATTGCCGGTACCAATCCGGACTACCAATGGATCATTGACCCACTGGATGGCACGACCAACCTTGTCAAAGGCATTCCGCACTTTGCCGTTTCCATCGCTCTGCGCGTGAAAGGCAAAACCGAACAAGCCGTTGTTTACGATCCCATCCGTGACGAACTGTTTACTGCTACCCGTGGTAGCGGCGCCCAGCTGAACGGCTACCGCATCCGTGTCGGCAAAGCCAAAGAGCTGGCTGGCACCGTGCTGGCGACCGGTTTCCCCTACAAACAAAAGCACCACATCGAGTCCTACCTGAAGATGTTCCAGAGCATGTTCATCGAATGTGCCGACATCCGTCGCTCCGGCTCTGCCGCACTGGATCTGGCCTACGTGGCTGCCGGTCGCGTCGACGGTTTCTGGGAAATCGGCCTGAAACCCTGGGACACCGCTGCCGGTGAACTGCTGGCCAAAGAAGCGGGTGCCATCGTCACCGACTTCGTAGGCGGTCACAACTACGAAAACTCCGGCAACATCGTGGTTGCCAACCCGCGTGTCCTGAAAGAGATGCTCGGCAAGATCCGTGAAGAGCTGCCGGAGTCTCTGGCCAAATAAGCCAGCTCCCCAGCCTTCACCAATATAAAAAAACCGGCGCAAGCCGGTTTTTTTATTGCTGCGATATACCCTGTTAGGGCATTCCAACCAACTGCTTATGCTCTTCTTACCCGTAGCGCACGCCCCAACCGCTCGCCCCGTTTCCCATCCCCAGGCCCTTCTTTCGTTAGCAAATAGGTCTTAACCAACCTTCTTGAATATCACCGCGCACAGGCCGGGATAATCATCTGACCGCCCTATTCGCCCAGACCTTCATCCTCTTATGAAGAGCCCCAACCATCAGGCCTCGTACCCATCGCCAGATAAAAAAAATACCCGGCACATGGCCGGGGGTCGTGAGGGCATGTAAAGCGCCCCGACTTTTATGAATGAAGAGGCCGGCGCACACCAGCCCCTTTATCAGGCGAGGCGGAAGCGACCGATGGTCTGCTTCAGACCCACCGCCAGCTGGCTCAGCTCCAGACACGCGCGGGCAGTATGATCCGCCCCCTGCGCCACCTCATTGGCGGATTCGTTGATCCGCTCAACATTGCGACCCAGCTCATCAGACACAGCATCCTGCTCACCACAAGCGCTGGCAATCTGGATCGCCATATCGGCGATCTGCGCCACCGCTTCTTCAATCTGCTGGATACCGGTGCCGGTCTGCTCGCTTTGGGTGACGCACTGACGGATCATGTCACAGCTCAGCCCGGTCACCTCTTTCGCCTGATTGGCGCGAGACTGCAGGGTTTCGATGATGGCGACGATCTCGCCGGTAGAGGCCTGGGTGCGGCCCGCCAGGGTGCGCACCTCATCGGCAACCACCGCAAAGCCACGGCCCTGTTCACCGGCACGGGCTGCCTCAATGGCGGCATTGAGAGCCAGCAGATTGGTCTGATCGGCAATGCTGCGAATGACATCGACCACTACGTTGATCTGGGCGGATTCACGCTCCAGTTCGGCCACCAGCGTGCCAGCCTGCTCAATCTCTTCCGCCACACGGGTGATCGCCACCAGCGAACGCTGCACATCCTGATTACCTTTGCGGGCCAAGGTATTAGCCGCACTGGCAGACTCAGAAGTGTGCTCTGTATTGCCCGCCACATCAGCAACGGTCGCTTTCATCTGGGTCATGGCCGTCGCCACCAGCGAAATCTCTTGCTGCTGGCTCTGAATACCCTTGGCAGACTGTTCGGAAACCGCACTCACTTCGTCAATCGCCGCCCCCAACTGGGTAACCGCAGCCACCACCTCTTCAATCAGACCACGCAGGTTGTCCTGCATCTTGAGGGAAGCTTTGGCCAGCATGCCCAGCTCGTCGCGGCCGATATGCTGACGCTCCAGCTGATGAGTCAGATCGCCGGCGGCAATGGCGTTGGCCTGAGCCACTACCGCTTGCAGCGGCAGGCAGATCTGGCGGGTCAGAAACCAGGTCATCACCACCATGAACACCAGCAGAGCACCAATGCTCACCATGGCGAAAGTGGTCACCATACTGACGCTGCCAAGCAAGCTGCTGCGGTTTTCCTTCACAAAACCGAGGTTCACATCGATCAGAGCATTAACTGCCCGCTCCAAAGAACCAAAAGCAGCATTCGAGGCAAATAACTGTGCCTTGGCTTGCTCTTGTTGTCCTTGTACCAGCAGTTGATCAAACTCGTTCACTGCACGTTGGTAACTGAGCCACTGTTGTTTGGCCTGATTAAACACCTGACGCTCATGATCAGCACCGACGGTCGCCTCATAGGCGTGAAATGCGTTGTCTACTTTCTGGATATTCTGCTGGATCCGGCTGCGGCGAGCCTGCAGATCAGCGGCATCGTTCACCATCAGCAAGGCAAATTGGGCACGACGGACATAGGAGACGTCATAGAGCAGGGTTTCGACCGACAGGACACTCGGCAGCGTAGAGTCGGTAAAGTTCAGCACCCGATCACGCACACCGCGCAATTCGCTGGAGAGAAAAACACCGAAGAGAACGTTGACTGCGGCAATGACCGCAAAAACCACGGCAATCTTTTTGCCAATGGAGAGATTCTTGTAAAACATAGTGGCGGGTGATCCTCTACTGCTGACAGGCGAATGGAGTGTGGCGATCACGTCCCTATGAGCAAATCCCCGGACCTTCCTGACGGGAAAAAATGCAGAACACCGGGAAGGTAGAGTTCCGCAAAGGCGCGCACTCTAGCACAAAGCGACCACGCCCTCACTTTTCTTTAAAAATTAAAAGCAACTTAACAAAACCAACAATCGGAGCCGGATCACAAAAAACTTCATATTCACCTGACGCCATTTTTCGATAGCGGCAATCGCCTTGCAGACATAGACAAGGGGCGGCCAAGTGGATGTAATGCCACCATCCACTTTGCACACTCGAGGTCATGCCATGGACCATCTCTCAGCTCTTCCTCCGTTATCCTGGTCACAGCAACTGCGCAGCCAGATGCAAAGCCGCCCGCTCACCGCTCTCGGCCTCTTTATCGCGCTGGCTGCGGTCTTGTTGCTGCTGTTGCAGAGTCTCATCATGCTCGCTACCGGCGAAGTGACCAGCGGCGTGCGCTACGGCCTTGTCGGTGGTGCTGCCGGGTTTGCCGCCACCGCCATCGGCGCCCTGCCCGCTCTATTCCTGCGAGCGGTGCCGCAAAAGGTAGAGGACACCATGCTGGGCTTTGCCGCCGGCATGATGCTGGCCGCAAGTGCCTTCTCCCTGCTGCTGCCGGGGCTGGAGGCCGCCGAGGGGATCACCGGCAACGGCTTTAGCGCCGCCGCCGTGGTGGTGGTCGGCATGACCCTCGGGGTGCTGTTGATGCTGGGGCTGGATCAGTTCACCCCGCACGAACATGACAAAACCGGCCCCTGCGGCCCCGGCCATGAGCAGTGCTCTAGGGTCTGGCTGTTCGTCTTTGCCATCGCCCTGCACAACCTGCCGGAGGGGATGGCCATCGGGGTCAGCTTCTCGCAGGGGGATATGTCGGTGGGACTGCCGCTCACCACCGCCATCGCACTGCAGGATATTCCCGAAGGACTGGCGGTGGCGCTGGCCATGTGCGCCGCCGGTTTTCGCCCCTCGGTGGCGGTGCTGGTTGCCATCGCCAGCGGCCTGCTCGAACCGGTTGGCGCCCTGCTCGGGGTGGGGCTCTCCAGCGGCCTTGCCATCGCCTACCCCATCGGACTTGGGCTCGCCGCCGGCGCCATGCTGTTTGTGGTCTCACACGAGGTGATTCCGGAGACTCACCGCAACGGTCACCAGACCTATGCCACCCTCGGCCTGATGGCAGGCTTTGCCCTGATGATGACCCTCGACACCGCGCTCGGCTAAAGGCTCTCTCCTCTCTCATCAATGCTTTTTGTCACCCGCGGCGCTCCCATATTGAGCGCCGCACTTCATCTCTCCTTTCGTTTGTGCCTCTCGGCGCCGACGCCATCTTTTGTTATGATCTACAGCAACTTAAATTCAGCCACACGGCTATCAAGACGAGGTCAGCAATGAAAGTAGGTATTATCGGCGCCATGGAGCAAGAAGTAGCCCTGCTGCGCAGCCAGATGAGCAACCCCACCACCCTGCAACTGGGCGGCTGCGAGTTCTATCAAGGGATGCTGGCAGGCAAAGAGGTGATCCTGACCCGCTCCGGTATCGGTAAGGTCGCCGCCAGCGTGGCCACCAGCCTGCTGCTGGAAAAATTCGCCCCCGACTGCGTCATCAATACCGGCTCTGCGGGCGGCTTTGCCCAGGACCTGCACATCGGTGATGTGGTGATCGCCAGCGAGATGCGTTTCCACGATGTCGATGTGACCGCCTTTGGTTACGAGATGGGCCAGATGGCGCAGCAACCTGCCGCCTTCCCCTGCGACGAGAAGCTCATCGCGGTCGCTCAGGATTGCATCGCCGAGCAGGGCAAGCACAAGACCAAGGTTGGCCTTATCTGTACCGGCGATCAGTTCATGTGCAAACCGGACGCCATCGCCAAGGCTCGCGCCGACTTCCCGCAGATGCTGGCGGTCGAGATGGAAGGTGCTGCCATCGGTCAGGTGTGCCACATGTTCAACGTGCCCTATCTGGTGGTTCGCGCCATGTCCGATATCGCCGGCAAGGAACAGGTTGAATCCTTCGATGCCTTCATCGAAGTGGCCGGCAAGCACTCCGCCGAAGTAATCATCAAGATGCTCGGCAAGCTGTGATCGAGACCGGCTCGCTTGATTTGATGGCCGACGCCCTCCTCTCAACGACGGCGGCCATTCTGGTGGGGGCTGCCCTGCTGGAGACGGTGATCCCGTGGCCATCCCATCTACGTCTTTCGGCCGTCACGCCCCTGCTGACCCGGCTGGGACACAAGGTGCACAGACCCGATGGTTCACCCGGCCAGCAAATGCAGGCCGGCCTGCTGGCGATGCTGGTAGTCTGGCTCCCCTGCGCCGCCGGGCTCTGGTCGCTGCGCAATCTGGCCCTGAGCGAGCCGCTCTTCGACCTGCTGTTCCTGCTGCTGATGCTCGAATCCCGTCCACTGCGCGAACTCGCCCATGCCACCCGCTCGCTCGCCACCCAGGAGACGCGGCCGCTGGCAAGATTGCAGTCCGCCCCCTGGCTCAAACGGGAGACCGGCAAACTCTCGGCCATGGGGCTCGCCAAAGCAGTGACGGAGAGCTGCGCCCTGCGTCTGGTCGGCCAATGGGCTGGCCCGCTGCTGGGATATGCTCTGGCTGGCGTACAGGGCGCCCTGCTCTGGCGACTGGTGCAGCTGATGAATCAGAGCTGGAGTCGCAAAGATCCCGCCTTCGACCACTTTGGTCGCGCCGCCAGCGCCCTCTATCAGGGGCTCAATGCCTCCGTCATTTTGCTGCTGGGGCTGCCACTGCTGGCAAGCCGTCTCAAACAAGCCGCACAGCTGCTGCGCAGTGGCGCGCTCTGGCCCTATCCCGCCATGGGGATGCTGCTCACTCTGCTGGTAGACAAGTGCCGGATCCGCCTTGGTGGCCCTCGCTACTATCAGGGGGCTCTCCAGCGCTGGCCCGTCATCGGCACTGGTGCTGAGCCAGATAGCGAGACACCGCGCAAAGTGCTCAACATTCTGCAAGGGTGCGGCTGGGGCTGGTTGATACTGGCGCTGGTTGTCACGGTAGCGGGGTTATTTCATGGGTAGTTTGTTGCGCTTGCCGATCTGGCTGCCCTGCGTGCTGCTTGCCTGGTTGCCCGGTGTCCTGCAGGCCGCCACGCCGACCCGGGTGGTGAGCGTTGTTCCTCACCTGACCGAATTGCTCTACGAGATTGGCGCCGGCGACAAACTGGTGGCCATTGACGATGCTTCCGACTATCCAGCAGAGGTCAAAACCAAGCCCAAGGTAGCGAATTATCGCAGCTTCAACGTCGAGGCAGTGCTGGCGCAAAAGCCGGATCTCATTCTCGGCTGGCGCTCGGCCCAGTCACGTATGCTGGCACCGCTGGAGCAGCTGGGTATCCCGGTTTTCTACTCGGAGCCCACCAATTTTGCCTCGCTGGCGACCGAAATGCGGGCGCTGGGCAAATTGCTTGGGGTGGAGAAGAGTGCCAACGAAGCCGCCGATCGCTATCTGGCACGCCTGCATTCCCTGCAACAGCGCTATGGCCAACCAACCGGTGTCAAGGTGTTCTACCAGCTCTGGTACCCGCCACTCACCAGCGTCAGTGGCAATGCCTGGCCGGCTCAGGCCATCGAACTCTGCGGCGGGATCAACATCATGGCGAATGCCAAGACCCCTTACCCTCAAGTGGACATGGAACAGGTGATCAGAGCCAACCCATCGCTGATCCTGGCGGGGAGTCAAGATCCTGACACCCTGCGTCACTGGCGAAAGTGGCCAAATCTCGACGCGGTGCAGCATCAGCGACTCGATTTGATCAACTCGGATGAGCTACACCGGTTCACCCCGAGAGCCCTCAATGCAGTGGAGCAGGTTTGCCAAGCTATTACCAAACCCAACAGCAAGTAGCCAAAAAACAGCCATTCAGATCACGCCTGCCAATATACGTCTGCAAATGGCATAAAAAGTGCTTTAGAATTCTATAGATACCAATTTTCATCATGGGACACCGTCATGTTTAATGGAAAAACAATCCTGGTTACCGGTGGCACGGGGTCATTTGGCAAGAAATTCATTGCAACCGTGCTATCCCGCTACCAACCCGCACGACTGATCGTCTACTCCCGTGATGAGCTCAAGCAGTTTGAAATGCAGCAGTGTTTCAACCATCCCTGCATGCGCTATTTTATCGGCGATGTTCGCGATGCCGAGCGCCTCGACATGGCTATGCGCGATGTCGACTTTGTGGTGCATGCCGCGGCGCTCAAGCAAGTGCCAGCTGCCGAATACAACCCGATGGAGTGCATCAAGACCAACGTTGGAGGAGCCGAAAACGTCATCAAGGCAGCACTCAACAATGGCGTGCAGAAGGTCATTGCACTCTCGACCGACAAGGCTGCCAACCCGATCAACCTTTACGGGGCAACCAAGCTCTGTTCTGACAAGCTCTTTGTCGCTGCCAACAATATGGCGGGCAAGAACCCGACCATCTTCTCGGTGGTACGTTATGGCAACGTGGTCGGCTCAAGGGGCTCCGTGGTTCCCTTCTTCGACAATCTGATCAAGAGCGGCGTCAGTACGCTGCCTATCACCCACCCCGAGATGACCCGCTTCTGGCTGACCTTGCAGCAAGGCGTAGATTTTGTTCTTAGTAACTTCCAGCGTATGCGCGGTGGCGAACTGTTCGTGCCGAAAATCCCGTCGGTCAAGATCACCGATCTGGCGGCAGCCATGGCTCCGACCCTTAAGCAGGAGATCATAGGCATCCGTGCGGGGGAGAAGCTGCACGAGGTGATGTGTCCGGCTGACGACTCTTTCCACACTTATGAGTTCAACGATTACTACGTGATTGCCCCCAGCATCACTTTCACCAGTCGCAACAATGATTTCAACATTAATGCGCTCGGTGAAACGGCTACGCTGGTCGCTCCAGGCTTTGAATACAATTCCCTAAATAATCAGCACTATCTGTCGATAGCTGAACTACAGAGCATAAACCAGCAGGTGTTGTCCGAATGATCCCTTATGGCCGCCAATCGATCAGCGATGCCGATATAGAAGCCGTCGTTGCCGTACTGAAATCTGATTATCTGACCCAAGGCGAAGCCGTTCCCGCTTTCGAACAAGGACTGGCCGATTACTGCCAAGTGCCGCATGTGGTTGCTTGCAGTAACGGCACCACTGCGCTTCATCTGGCCTGCGCAGTACTGGATATTGGCGCCCAAGATACAGTTTGGGTTTCTGCGGTCAGTTTTGTTGCGTCGGCGAACTGCGTTCGATACTGCAATGCCAACGTTGATTTTGTCGACGTTGACCCTGCTACCGGTAACCTCGATGTAGTGGCACTGGATAAGAAACTGCAGCAAGCTGTGCGCACCCACTCCCTTCCAAAAGCGCTGATTGCTGTACATCTGGCCGGACAGCCCTGCGATCTCGAAGAGATCGGTGCGCTCTGTCGCCAGTACGGAATCGTTCTGATCGAGGATGCCTGCCATGCACTGGGTGCCCACTATCAGGGGTCACCTATCGGTAGTTGCCGTCACAGCGATATGACGGTCTTCAGCTTTCATCCGGTCAAACCGATTACGACCGCAGAAGGAGGCGCTGTCACCACCCGGGATCAGGTGCTGGCCGACAAATTGCGACTCTATCGCAGCCATGGAATCACTCGAGATCCGCAAGCGCTGCTCATGCCCTCTCCCGGAGAGTGGTATTACGAGCAACAACTTCTGGGCTTCAACTATCGCTTGACCGACATTCAGGCGGCACTAGGGCTGAGTCAGTTGAGCCGTCTTGACCAGTTCATTACCCAGCGTCGTGAACTTGCCAGGCGATATGACGCGCTGTTATCCCCCTTGCCAGTCCAGCCGTTGCAGCAGAGTAATAATCGCCAGAGCGGTTATCACCTCTATGTCATTCAGGTGGCTGAACGCGATCAGGTGTTTGCCCGCCTGCGTGCTGCCGGCATTGGCGTCAACGTTCACTATATTCCTATCCCAGCCCAGCCCTACTACCGTGGGCTGGGACATGATCCAGCAGCCTATCCGGGCGCACAAGCCTACTATCAGGGAGCAATCTCTCTTCCACTGTTCCCGGCTCTGACTCTCTCAGAGCAGCAACAGGTCGTAGATGCGCTGGAGCAGGCACTATGCGGCTAGCTCTGGGCACAGTGCAATTCGGTCTGGATTACGGGATCAGCAATCACGACGGACAAGTCAGCGATGAGGAACTCGACGCGATCATTGCGTTAGCTCGTCAAGCAGGTATCGATACCCTGGATACGGCGCAAGCCTATGGCAATGCCGAGCAGAGGCTGGGGCAAAGAGATATCACCGACTTCACTCTCATCGACAAGCTGGCACCAGGGCTACCGCTGTCCGATGTTAAGGCAGCGCTCAACAACAGCTTGCATTGGCTGGGGCGAAAACGGCTCGATGGTTTGCTGCTGCACCGTAGCCAAGATGCCTCACCTGCCTTGTTCGAGTTACTCACCGATTTGCAGCAACAGGGCGCGATCGGAAAACTCGGGATCTCCGTCTACTCCCCGGAGGAGCTCGATACCTGGAGCGCAGCTGGCTATCCTCTGGAACTGGTGCAATTACCTGCCAATTTGCTCGATCAACGCTTTTTACGCACTGGATGGCTCGACAAACTGGTAGATATGGGGTGTGAAATCCATGTTCGCTCGCTCTTTTTACAGGGCCTGTTATTGATGCAACCAGCGCAGCGACCTGACTATTTTCAGCGTTTCGCTACCGCACTTGAACGGTTTGACCACTGGCATCCCTCGGTGGCCCCGCTTGGCAGAGCCCTCTCCATCATGACAGCCCTACCACAGGTGAGCCGCTTTGTTGTCGGTGTTTGTCATGCCCAAGAGCTGGCCGCCATCGTTGCGGCCAGTCAAGTACAGCACGAGTGCTACGAGGCCGATATCGCACACCTGGCGTCTATGGAACAGGAACTTATCAACCCCGGACTCTGGAGAACACGATGATCTTGGGTATTCTGCAGGCCAGAACCAGTTCTTCCCGCCTGCCCAACAAGGTACTAAAGGAACTGCTGGGCGAACCCATGCTGGCAAGGCAGATTGAACGGTTGCAACAGAGCAAGCTACTGGACAAGCTGCTGGTTGCCACCAGCGATCAGTCGGAAGATCGCGCCATTGCCGAGCTGTGCGAGAGGTTGAATATCCCCTGTTTCTGCGGTCCTCTTGACGATGTGTTGCTGCGTTTCTATCTGGCGGCCCAACCCTACAGTCCGACCCATGTTGTGCGTCTCACTGGTGACTGCCCACTGGCTGACCCTATGGTAATAGACGAGCTGATAGCCCTCCATCTCTCGGGCAAGTTCGACTACAGCAGCAACTGCGGCAACCCTAGTTATCCGGATGGGCTGGATGCCGAGATCATGAGTGGAGCAACTCTGGAAATCTTGCAGGAAAAGGCCGCCACGCAGACCGAGCGGGAACATGTCACCTATTACGTTCGCTGTCATTCCGAACAGTTTTCTATCGGCGAACTACAGCGCTCGCCTTCGCTGGCCCACCTGCGCTGGACTGTCGATGAGCCTGCCGACTTTGAACTGGTAGAGCGAATTTATCAGGCTCTCTATCCTGCCAACCCAACCTTTACGACCGACGATATCCTCGCCCTGCTGGCGCAGCAGCCGGAGCTGACAACACTTAATACCCGGCACAAGCGCAACGAAGGATTGGCTAATTCGCTGGCCAAGGAGAATCATATATGACCTCACGTTATCAACATTCACTCGCTCTCTCGGCACGTGCGGAACAGAGCATTCCACTCGGCTCCCAAACCTTCTCCAAAAGTCGCCTCTGTTTCCCCTATGGCGCCGCCCCACTCTTTATCGAGCGCGGCAATGGGGCGCATGTTTGGGATGTAGATGGCAACGAGTATCTTGATTTTGCCAGCGGCCTACTGGCCATCAGTCTTGGATATTGCGATCCGGATGTGAATGAAGCGGTAATGGAGCAACTCAGTCTTGGTTCGATCTTCTCCCTTCCCCACCGGCTGGAAACTGAAGTCGCTGAACAGCTCATTGAGCTCATCCCCTGCGCCGAAATGGTTCGCTTTGGCAAAAACGGGACTGATGCCACCTCAGCCTGTATCAGGCTCTCCAGAGCAGTCACAGGCCGCGAGCGGGTAGCCGTCTGTGGCTATCATGGCTGGCAAGACTGGTACATCGGCTCAACCACCCGCCATTTGGGGGTCCCCGAGTGCGTGAGAGAGCTGACCCACAGATTTGACTACAACGATCTTGCCTCGCTGCAGTGCCTGCTGGAAGCTCACCCGGGCGAGTTTGCAGCCGTCATTCTGGAACCGATGAATGTAACCTGGCCAACCCCGGATTTTCTGCCTGGTCTGCGCCAACTCTGCGATGCCCATGGCGCACTACTCATCTTTGATGAGACCATTACCGGTTTTCGCTACCACTTGGGCGGGGCACAGAGCCTCTTTGGTGTGACGCCGGATCTTGCTGCGTTCGGCAAAGGCATGGCCAATGGTTTCCCGATTTCCGCCGTTGTTGGCCGCCGCCAATATATGAAACGGATGGAAGATATCTTCTTCTCCGGCACCTTCGGCGGGGATGTAATTGCCCTCGCTGCGGCCAACGCCGTCATCAAAAAGATGCGGCGACTGGATGTACCAAAGAGGCTTGCAGAGCGGGGACAACAGGTACTGGATGGGCTCGATAGCTTGCTAAAAGAGATCGATGCCCCGGACTGGCTGCATACCGCCGGACATCCGAGCTGGAGCTTTCTGCTGGTTGCGGATTCAGTAAACCACTCTACCTGGCTTCTCAAGAGCTATCTGATCCAGGAGTTGTGCAAGCGAGGGCTCCTCACCCTTGGCAGTCACAATATGAATCTGGCCCATAGCGAACAGGATGTGGCCGTTCTGCTGGCAGCCTATCGCGACATACTGCCAGCGCTCATTCGCCACGATAGAGAACTGACACTGGCCAGTGCGCTTGATGGCGAGTCCATTCAACCCGTATTCCGGGTACGCTGATGCGGTTGCTGTTCCGATGTGATGCCAGTACGACAATAGGCGCAGGCCATCTCATGCGGTGCCTTAGCATCGCTGATCTTGCAGCCAGCCGAGGTGACGAGTGCCACTTCTTTTGTGCCGATTTGCCTGGCTTTGATGGCACTCAAGTCATTGCTCGCCAGCATGGTCTGACGCTGCTTCCCGCACAACCTGACTGGCGCTCGCTCTATCGCGCCATCATGGGGTGGGGAGGCAGTGACTGGCTGATTGTGGATCACTATCAGCTGGATCGCCGTTGGGAGCAGCCGCTGGCGGCCCTCTTCCCCCAACAACTGGTTATCGACGATCTGGCTGACAGACCTCATGAAGCAACCCGGTTGCTTGATATGACCCCATACCGGCAACCAGCCGACTATGGCGAGAGCCTATTTGCAGAAGTGCCTCTGCTGGGCCCTGGTTATGCGCCACTGCGACCAGAGTTTGCCAGGCTACGGCCTGTCGCGCTTGTCAGAAGAGCGTCAAATAAAAGGATCAGACGACTGCTGCTCTCCCTCGGAGCAATGGACAGTGACAATCATCTATCCCGCATTCTGCCCCAGATAGATCAACTGCCCATCCCTATATTGGAAATTGATCTGGTATTGGCAAGCAAAGCCCCTCATATCGATACACTTAAAGAGGTCATGGCAAAAAGTCGTCATCACGTCAAATTGCACCTCGATGCAAACAACATGGCCGAATTGATGTTGCAGGCCGATCTCGCCATCGGTGCTGGAGGAACCAGTTGCTGGGAGCGCGCTACCTTGGCTCTGCCTACCCTGCTATTCACTCTTGCCGACAACCAACTGGAAAATGCCAGACGGCTAGCACAGGCAAATGCCGTGATATGGCTTGGCGATCTGAGGATGCTTAATAATAAGCAACTGCTACAACAGCTGTTACTTCACTGGCCCAATCAAGAGACCTTGCAGCAACTCGGCAAACATAGCGCCGCACTGTGTGATGGCACGGGAGCACAGCGTTTGTTGCAGAAGCTCACATCGCGGCAGCACTCATACTGGCTGCAGCCAATCACAGAAGAAGACGCAGAGTGGATATGGCAGTGGCAACAGGATGCGGTAACTCGCCGCTATAGCCGAAATACCGATTGTCCTCCACTCGGTGTGCATAAAATCTGGTTACACGGAGCTTTGCAGAACCCTCAGCGCTGGCTGTTCAAGGTTATGTCAGCCACAGGTCCTTGCGCCGTCGTGAGGCTGGATGAAGCCTGTGAGCCAAGCAGGTATAACGAAGTTTCTATCTACGTTGACCCCGAGCAACACCAACGAGGGCATGGCAAACGGGCTCTTAATCTGTTGCACCAACTTTTCCCTTGGTTCACCTTTCACGCCTATATCAGCCCTGAAAACCAGGGCTCTCTGGCACTCTTCCGGTCAATTGGATATCAGTACAGTAGCTCACAGAACTGGTTTCATTTTTCTCCCAAGGAGACGTTTCATGCCTCAGTTCACTATTAATGGCCGCGAGATAGGCCCAAATAGCCCGCCATACATCATTGCTGAACTATCCGGCAACCATAATGGCCAGCTGGAGAGGGCACTGGCGCTGGTAGATGCGGCTGCCGATGCGGGAGCTGATGCCATCAAGCTGCAAACCTATACAGCTGACACCATGACAATCGACTGTGATCTACCGGATTTTCATATTCAGGGCGGTTTATGGGATGGCCATACCCTTTACGATCTCTACACCCTGGCCCATACCCCATGGGAATGGCACCAGCCTCTCTTTGAACGAGCAAAGTCACGCGGATTGACTATTTTCTCCACGCCCTTCGACGAGAGTGCTGTTGATTTTTTGGAGGAGCTGGGTACTCCCGCATACAAAATTGCCTCATTCGAAATTACCGATCTTCCCCTGCTCAGTTACATAGCTCAGCAAGGAAAGCCGGTCATTATCTCTTCTGGCATGTCAACTGAAGATGAAATTGCCAAGGCAATGACCATTTTGCGTGAAAATGGTTGCTCACAGATCCTGCTGCTTCATTGTGTCAGTGGCTACCCAACCCCTCTTGCTGATATCAATCTCAAGCGGATTACCCGCTTGGCTGAGACATTTTCAGTACCCGTTGGTCTCTCTGATCACACGCTGGGAAATACCGCCGCTCAGCTGGCAATAGCATTGGGCGCTGTGGCCATCGAGAAACACCTGACCTTGGCTCGCGCTGATGGCGGCCCGGATGCCGAGTTCTCACTTGAACCACGTGAACTTAAAGAGCTCTGCAGCCAGGCAAAACTCTGCTGGCAAGCGTTAGGATCAGGAGAAAGTGGTGACAACCAGGCTGAGCAGGCAAACCTGAGATTTCGTCGTTCTTTGTATTTTGTTACCGACATCCCTGCGGGCACCATCATAAAGCCAGAACACATCCGACGGATCCGGCCAGGCTATGGGTTGCCACCTGAAGCATTACCACAAATATTGGGAAAAAAAACACGCCACGACATACATCGAGGTAAGGCAGTAAATATAAAGGATGTTATTCTTTAAAAAAGATCGTCATTGGATCATATAACCCAATGACGATATGTTATTCTAGCCTTCAAAAAAATCGCCATAAAAACGTAATGATGTTCTTATATCACCACCAAAACCACGCTTAAAGTGACTAATACCACTCTCTTTATCAGTAGGATATTTACCAAGAGAGTCAATAACATTACCATACATACTTTCCCCCATACTGAATTCAGTACATCCCATATCTCTGGAACGCAACATTCCTAGCCAAACGGGATAATGAGAAAGGGGAAGGTGGAATAAATCTCGATTATAAACTCCAACAGAGTAATATGCTCGTTTCCCCGATGCAGCAAACAACGACATACCAACAAGCTCACCACTTAGATGACTTACAACCAAAAAGTTTTCCCCTGCCTGTACTAAGTTCATCTGATTCAACCAAGACTCATGGCTTCGAGTTCGTCTACCAGCAATAGCCACATGAAACTCTTCGAAATCTAGGAAATCCTTTTCAGTAACATTGTGAGTGTCAATAACTCTACACTGTAGATTACGGGCACCCCAGTTAATATTCTGGCGAAACACTTTTCTCATGTCACTTAACATCAATTCATCGCTAGTCAACCTAATTACTTGCTCAGAAAACACCCTCGGTGAAACACCTCTTAACAATAGCACTTTGGCAATAAAACTCATCTCACTTGCGACTTCCAGAAAGTCAACCCCCCCCCCATTCTTGAATAAGGAAAGGATATGAGCCTGAGCCACCAGCTCAGCTTGGTGTTTTTTTTCTCCTCCCCCTTGGCACAATAATCTTGCAGGTTGTCCATACCAACTGTAACGGATCGAGTTACTGCTCATGTAGCGAGTAAGTAAACAAATAATCTCCCCACCTGGATAAAATACACCAAAAGAGATGTCTTCAAAGTCGAACGCATGATAGCTTTTAAAATATTCAATATGCAGTGGAGTCATCAGGCCACCATAGTTAAGTAGCCGTTGATGTAATGTTCTTTCAAAATCTTTATTAGATAAAGTCTCTATTTTCATTTTCTAGCACTGATAGCTAAATACTCGACAAGAGCCCTACTTTTGGGGTACCTTCTACTAATTGTAGATACTTCTAAAGAAGTAAAATCTTTATATAGCACTTCAACTTCTTCAGCATCAAGAAATGATGTTAGACCATTACCCGCCAAAGGGTAGTCAGCTGGAATGTTATTAATGGATATTTTATCATGCCAATGCAGATTAGGCACCCCACATACTGAAGAACCTTTACCAAGATGATAGGAAAAAAAACTCCCGCCAGACTTTAGACAGCGATGTATTTCACCTATAGTTGTATTATGTTGGGAAAGGGTCAAATGCTGCATTGAGACCACGTCGACTATTGCATCAAAATGATCATCTGGATATGGGAGCTTTGTCATATCCCCTACATCAAGATGGGCAGTTACATTCCATGATGCTACAACTTCCTCACAAATAGCTATCCCAGTTGGGGATAAGTCAAGACCCCAGGTATCAAATCCTTCTTTGGCCAACATCCATATATTGGCACCACTACCACACCCCAATTCAAGCACTCGACACTTACTTCGTTCTGTTTGAGAAAGATGGAAAAAATTGGCTGCCATAAATCCAATCAAACTATCATTAGGATAACGGCGCTGAGAATTGATACCTCTTTCCAAATAAAGTCTATTGAAAGCATTGCTATCATCAACGACCATTACACATCATCCTTTATATAATTTTAAGTCTGAATTTTTAGGTAGATTACTATTATTACCACAGAGTAAATATGTAATTAGATAAAGTCAGAAATCAATTTAACCAGCTCCAAAAGATGACTTGCGGTTAACAAGTTCGCTATTTACGGAACAAATCAACAACATCATTATCTATCATATCTACACTATCAAGAGCCATAGGATACATTTTTTTTGCTGTTCTAAGGAAATCCAGCCATACATTAATAGCGGGAGCCATTAAGGATAGAGTTTCTTCTTCCCCCTCAAATGAATAAGCGATTGTACTCAATAAAGTAAATACATAATTCATTGAACCGATCATGAATATTGCTATATGCATTTGCTGAGTTTTTGATATTTCATGCAGATAGTTAAAATGCCTTAACATCAACTGATTAATCTGATTTCTGGATGAAAAACTCTGCTGCCACTCTTCAATCATTTTATCAACAAAATAATTGAAGAAATCAACATCTAATAAAGGATAAAAGTCCTGCTTTGATAATGACAATGGAGAGCAAAAACGAGTAACGATATCTTCCAGCAAAACAGATTTATTAGTTTGTTTAAACGGTCCTAATTTAGAACTACGAAGAGGGACAGCCCCAGTTATTTTCACACCATCACTACAGTTAAAACACAGTACATCTTCGTTAGCCTCCAAAACTTGTTCTATAACCTTCCTAGATGTATCAAACATCGCATCACTAATAACAACTCCGCCAAAATTCCCCTCTCTCGGAAACTTATTTTCACCACATACCATTTCTGTCAAAACTTTAGCACCCTCTGCATTGTTGTAATATGCACTAAATTTTGAGTGGTGGTGATCTTTATTTTTATAGCCATTATCCAAACCAAATAGATATAAGTTTTTGAACCCAAGATGGATAGGAACACTGACACCTATGTTACCAACCATAGGATTTACCCCCCCCAAAGCAGTGAATGCTCTGGTCTCGGGAAAGTATGTTCTACATAAAACAACACCTGGTTCTGAAAGCTTAAACAGCAGAGCTGACGATTTAAATAGCGAAGCACAGTATGGATGAATAACATCAACACTTAAAAATATGATATCTTTCAAATAATCAGGATCATCCATGCTGACCAGAAAATCATAGACACTTTTAGTTCGCTCAGTTGCTACGTAAATGTCTGGTTTTATGCCTACTTTGTGTAAAGCAGTGATTGCGCTTCCGCAGGCAATCAATATAGCAGCACTACTAGTATTTTTGATAACAGGAAGAGACTCATCCAAGGATGGACCATTGCCGATAATAAATACTGGCGTATTTTGCTGTTCAAAATAAATTTTTTCTTTATCTTTTAAAAATGGCACACCTTGTTCAATATTTTTTATTGTATGGGATAGAGCTATCAAGTTATCATCAAAAAATCCCCAACCCATTACCAGTAAGTGATACTCTTTCTGGACCTTTATCATGAGTTGCTTTATCTTGTCATTTTGGTAGCCCCACATAATGAATGCGTTAGCAATCAGGAAAGAACCGCGACGATGAATGGCAGAAGCAAAGTCCTTCACAATAGTGTCTTCATCTTGGCCTAATAAAATTTGCAAACCAAGATTTTCCTGATGTAAATAATCTAATAAAGGAGCCCAGTCAAAACAGAATAGCGATGCATAGAAAAGGTCAAGATCAGGTTCAAAAAGAAATAAGGTCCCAATCTTACATTTTTCGTATAAATAACCAAGATGATAGCCCAAGCCAACACCAAAAACTAATGCCGTAGGTACCTCAGTAGGAACATTTCGCTTCGCCTCCTTTCGTAAGGCGATATCGTCAAGGTAGGCATTGAGCTTGTTTAGATACTCGACATGAACAAATCCGAGTGGGTTTGCCTCTTGACTAAATGAAAACTTTGACAATCCCCCTTTGTCCATAAATTCTTTGACTAAGGTCTCACAAATCAGATATGGCTCTTCCCCATATACAGCAACATCATCATCAAGCCAAGCCATATTTGGCTGACCGTTTTCATTGCAAAAAAAACGAAATGGACGCGAAGGCTGATATGACTCATACATTTCCGCAACATGAGGAATATACTTGCGAAAAGCTGTGATATTTTGGGAAAATCTAAGGGGTAGCGCTACCGACATAGCGACTTCTTGCTCTGCTCGCTCTTTTAGTCGCAAAGCATTATCCTCAGCTTTTTTCAAAATATCATTAATATTCTCAGACATCAGAACTCCTTGCTGTTCACACGATAAATTTTTTTAGCCCTACTCGCCAACCCAATCGAAGATAGCTCTTTAAATATAGCCTGATGATGATGACTGGCTAAATGTCTCATGCTTTCTTCCTGCAGAGAAAGCATTGCAGATAATAAAAGTGCGTCCTGTTTCAATTCTGGCTCTTTTTCAACAAGGTGTAAGAGATGTTCAATTAATACAAGACGATTATCCATATTGACCAGAACGTCATTATAGTTTTTTTTTGCCAAAAAAGACTCTATTTGCTCATAATTTTCAGTGAGTGCTTGCTGCAAAAAAGCTAGAGTCATCATTATAACTCACCCAGCTGCTGTCTCATTTGATAACCTTGTTGTTTGGCTGCTTCAGGTACTTGATCCCAGCCCGATTTGATCGTCACCATCAAAGCCATAACTTCGTCGATTGGAGACGAATCCAAGGCTAAGCTAGCATCCCAGATTCGTTCATCCATATAGGCATAAAGTCGATACAAATCTTCAGCTAATATACCTTGGCTCATATCAAGCGCATCTTGCAGCCCATGTAATAATCCTTGAGCCTTAGAGACAGAAATCGCTTTCGCCTCCATATCATGGCGCTCTATTGCCCCCTTGGCTTGAGCTAGTCTCTCGAGAAAACCTTGCATCATCAGCTGAATAACACGATGAGGATCAGCGACGGCCAAATCAGCAGCGACGCTGGTTGTTTTATATGCTTTTAAATTACGTTGATACATGATATGAGTCCTCAACAGAACATGCTTAGTTACTGTTACTCTTGAGCTGTAACGATTTCAATGCTGATGCAGAACTATTCATTTTAACCAGTATTGCATCCAAGCTACCATATTGTGCACGCAGTGATGCTTCATACTTAACCAGCTGTGCATTGGCCGTAGATTGTTTCTGACTCAAGCTACGCAGATCCGCATTAAGTATATCTGTGCGCTCAGCCAACATACCTCCTGACTTAGTATATTCTTTTAGCCCTTTATTCAAAGTGCTAGCAAGACCATCATCACCACCAAATAATGCTACAACCTGATCGAAGTTTTTATCAACTGCCTGGCCAAACTTCTCTTTATCCAGAGATAGTTTGCCCTTATTATCCATTTTTATTCCAATTTCGAAGATGCTAGAGTAAGTTGTACTTGAACCAGTTTTACCTGTAATTGTGTTAGCCATAAAACTACTGATTGTCCGTGTGCTTGCATCACCGGCTAGCGCACCACCATCCTCCTGCCTGACACCACCGACTATACTGTTACGCTTACCAAGCGCATCCATTTTATCCTGCAGAGCGTTATATCCATCAACAAACTGCTTCACCATCTCCTGAATAGATGTTTTATCTGTCGTGATATCTACTTTATTAGATTTTGGATTACCACTACTATCTTTATCGGAAACACGTAATACCGTCAGCTTAAGGTCTTGAATAGAATCATCAAAAACGTTGGTGTCACTTTTTAGTGTATTGCCATCTACTATAATTTCGGCACTACTTGCAGCCTGTGTTTGACTCATAACATTGCTAGAAGCACCAATAGAGAACATACCCAGCTCTGAGGTATTTCCGGTGATAGTCAAATCCTTGCCATCACCAGAAATGCCGGAATCAATAATTAATTTGGCTTTACCATCTGAGGTGTTAACGATATTAGCACTCAGACCAAAGTTATCCCCACTGCTATTGATGGTTTTCCTAATATCCTGCAAGGTATATCCAGTTTTAACATCGATCTTGAACTCTTTATCACCAGCCTTGAAAGTCAGTTGACCATCCTGAGTAATGAGTGGTGCGGTTGAGCTGTCAAATACGCCCTCCTGACGACTGGTTGTCGCCAATTTATTGACTGTGACATTGTACTGACCATTAGAGCCACCACTTTTACTCTCAATCTTCATCACAGGATTATCTTTATCCTGCGTGATGTTGATAGACCGCTTGTTGAAAGCACCGGGTTTGCTCAATGTGTCGAGAATATCGGTAAAGGTCGTGAGGGATGACTTGAGCTGACCAATGCCAGAAAGCGCTATCTGGGTGCTGTTTTGCTTGGTGACTATGGGCTTCTGTAGTTGAGCCTTCTTGGCAGCCACGCTAGAGGCAATAACGCTCTCGAGATCCAGCTGAGAGCCCGCCCCGGCAGAAGTAATGGCCATGTTATCTTCTCCTCATCAATTCGATTCAAATCTCGCTATCAAACAACAATCCGCGTTTAGGGTTCGCCCCTGCTTCACCTTGTTGCAACGCCTGGATCCGCTTGTGGATAGCAATCAACTCTTCCGTAGGGATCTGGCGGATCACCGAGCGGGTATCAGAGTCCATTACCTTTATTACCATCTGGCCAGACTCCTGCTCCATGCTGAAATTAACGGTCCACCCTTGCAACTTGCCAAATTCCTGCAAGTTTTGTACCTGTTCTTCAATATCGGCCTGGCTCTGCACTTGTTGAAGCTCAGTTCCCTTGGGCTGCTCCTGACTTTTCTGCTGTACAGTCCCGGCATCCTCTACCGTGCCAGAAAGCAGTTGAGCGGCCACTTGGCCGCTCTTGTCACTTAGCTGTAAGGAAGCGCCATTGGCAGATGACAGATTGCCTATTTCGGTTGCCATCTTATCTCTCCCATCTTAGTCAGCCTAGTCTACCCATTACCCAAGCAGGGAAAGAGCAGACTGCGGTCTCTGGTTAGCCTGAGCCAAGACACTGGATGCGGCCTGTTGCAGAATATTCTGCTTGGTCATGTTAGCAGTCTCGGTCGCAAAATCCGCATCACGAATACGAGAGCGTGCAGCACTGACGTTTTCCGAGATATTGGCCTGGTTACGAATGGTAGAATCCAACCGGTTCTGCACCGCACCCAGCTCCGCGCGTTTGCTGTCAACTACGCCCAACATTGCGTCGGCAGCAGCCATTACGTTTTGAGCGCCAGTCTGGGTACTAATGCTAATCCCACCAGTCAGTCCATTAGTGAAGATTGCCGTTACAGCAAGCGCCCCACCACTAGCAGCGACAATCGTAGTACCTGCAGCAACCGCAATCCCAGAAATACTAAAACCACCGGTCTGATTCAGGCTAAATCCGATAATCTGGTTGGCATCAGCTCCCACTTGAAAGTCACCGCTAAAAGATCCATCCAGCAATTTGGTACCCGCGAAAGTTGTATCTTTTGAAATCCTGTTGATTTCAGAACCAAGCTGATCTACCTCTTTTTGCAGGGCTGCACGATCCTTGTCAGAATTTGACCCGTTTGCAGACTGTTGAGCCAAGGTGCGCATACGCTGCAACATCCCGGTCACTTCATCCATTGCTCCCTCTGCCGTCTGTGCCAAAGAAATGCCGTCATTTGCGTTACGGTTACCCTGATCCAAGCCGTTGATCTGTGACGTCAAACGGTTGGATATCTGCAGACCAGCCGCATCGTCTTTTGCACTATTGATGCGCAAACCAGATGCCAAGCGAGTGTACGAGGTATCCAGAGATTTGCTGGTATTCATCAAATTACGCTGGGCGTTCAATGATGACGTATTGGTGTTAATGAACATGGCCATAATAATTTCTCCCGGAGAACATACGACTGCGGGTTGCATCGTCACAACAACACGATGGCCCACCGTTGAAGAGCAGGGTGAACAAGCCTGTCTCTTCTGGCGGGTACCTGTATGAACAGACAGACTACCCGCAGCTATGCAAACGTTGGATTCCGAACACCCCTCGATTGCCTCATTTTCTATAACGGCGGCAAAACCATTAACTTTAGAAAAATAATGGCCAAAAACAGCGG
Source organism: Aeromonas sp. R1-2 (assembly GCF_040908505.1). Lineage (NCBI taxonomy): Bacteria > Pseudomonadati > Pseudomonadota > Gammaproteobacteria > Aeromonadales > Aeromonadaceae > Aeromonas > Aeromonas sp. R1-2. Next base: position 71,072 of record NZ_JBFODU010000014.1, read on the forward strand.
TTTTATCTGGAACGTCTGACTGAGTCGCCCCCAGCTCCACTCAAACTGAGTCGATTTAGGCAACAATACCCAAGTAAAGACAAAGCGGCCTGATATAGGCCGCTTTGTATCAACATTAGTTATCAAAATCGCCAACAATATTAACCCAGTAGGGAAAGTGCCGATTGCGGACGTTGGTTAGCTTGCGCCAATACGCTGGATGCGGCCTGCTGCAGAATATTCTGCTTGGTCATATTGGCAGTCTCAGTCGCAAAGTCCGCATCACGGATACGTGAACGAGCCGCACTGACGTTTTCAGAGATGTTTGCCTGGTTGCGAATAGTAGAGTCCAGTCGGTTTTGTACCGCACCGAGCTCAGCACGCTTACCATCCACCACCCCTAACATGGCGTCTGCCGCAGCCAATACAGCCTGAGCTCCACTTTGAGAACTGATACTTATCCCGCCTGCGCTGGCACCACTAACGAAGATAGTGTTCACAGCGATTGCAGTGCCGATAACGGTACCAACGTTGACTGTTGCAGTCGCAGCTGCTGCAATCCCAGAGATACTGAAACCATCTGCCTGGCTCAGACTAAAACCAATGGTCTGGTTAGAATCTGCACCAACCTGGAAACTGCCAGCAAAGGTGCCATCCAGTAATTTGGTACCCGCGAAAGTGGTATCTTTCGAGATCCGGTTAATCTCTGACCCAAGCTGATCAACTTCCTTTTGCAGGGCTTCACGATCTTTGGCGGAGTTTGAACCGTTGGCAGATTGTTGAGCCAAGGTGCGCATCCGCTGCAACATCCCAGTCACTTCATCCATTGCCCCTTCTGCAGTCTGCGCCAGGGAAATACCATCGTTGGCATTACGGTTACCCTGATCCAAGCCGTTGATCTGTGACGTCAAACGGTTGGATATCTGCAAACCGGCCGCATCGTCTTTTGCGCTGTTGATGCGCAAACCAGATGCCAAGCGAGTGTACGAGGTATCCAGAGATTTGCTGGTATTCATCAAATTACGCTGCGCGTTCAATGATGACGTGTTGGTGTTAATGAACATAGCCATAATAATTTCTCCCGGAGAACATACGACTGCGGGTTGCATCGTCATAACAACACGATGACCCACCGTTGAAGAGCAGGATGAACAAGCCTGTCTCTTCTGGCGGGTATCTGTATGAACGGACAGGCTACCCGCAGCTATGCAAACGTTGGATTCCGAACACCCCTCGATTGCTTCATATCTTTTAGCGGCAGACTGTATAGAAGCTTGAGGAAAATCGTTGCCGGTAGCGGCAAATTTTATCCGGTTAAAAGATCAGCGCTGATGAACTCTGCACATGGCAAACACCATGCACCAGCAAGCCCCCGTATGCCCAGATATGATGAGAGAGAAAATTTAATTTGGCACAATATGTGCTAGATACTTATGGAGTGACGTCAATTTGACGACACAATAAAAAATGGCCGGAGAACCGGCCTAAAGATGAGCATATGCTCAGGAGAATATGACCAAGCGTGACAGAACTGAACAGCTGGACAACACTTGGCATTACTAGTAGAGAGTTATATCTCTCCCGATTGAACAAGGTGCAAACCCGAACACCCCTTTGTTCCATCTCTTGACCAGGGCGGCCTGAACAACCGCCCTGTTTTCTTTCGGTTACCCTTGCAGCAGTTGAAGTGCAGACTGAGGTCTTTGATTGGCTTGTGACAGGATACTGGAAGCAGCCTGTTGCAAAATATTCTGTTTAGTCATATTCGCGGTTTCGATAGCGAAATCTGCGTCACGTATACGCGAACGAGCTGCGCTGACGTTTTCCGAGATGTTGGCCTGGTTGCGGATGGTCGAATCCATCCTGTTTTGCACTGCACCAAGCTCTGCTCGCTTGCCATCCACTACCCCTAGCATGGCATCTGCAGCAGCCAATACGGCCTGAGCTCCACTCTGAGAGCTGATACTAATGCCGCCAGCACTGCCACTAACAAAAATAGTATTCACCGCGATATTACTGCCGATAACGGTACCAACGTTGACTGTTACGGTCACCGCTGCGGCAATCCCTGAAATACTGAAACCATCAGCTTGAGATAGACTGAAACTGATAGTCTGATTAGCATCCGCCCCCACTTGAAAAGTCCCGCCGAAAGTACCATCAAGCAGCTTGGTCCCCGCAAAAGTTGTAGAGGTAGAGATACGGTTGATCTCCGCACCCAGCTGATCCACTTCTTTTTGCAATGCTTCACGATCCTTGGCAGAGTTGGAACCGTTAGCCGACTGTTGTGCCAGAGTCCGCATCCGCTGCAGCATACCTGTCACTTCATCCATGGCTCCTTCGGCAGTTTGTGCCAAAGAGATACCATCGTTAGCGTTACGGTTACCTTGGTCCAGGCCGTTGATCTGGGATGTCAGACGGTTGGAGATTTGCAGACCAGCTGCGTCATCTTTGGCGCTGTTGATACGCAGGCCAGATGCCAAACGGGTGTAAGATGTATCCAGTGATTTGGTCGCATTCATCATATTACGCTGAGCGTTGAGTGATGAAACGTTGGTGTTGATAAACATGCCCATGACTATTCTCCTAAGCTATTAAATGTACTCTTCTATTTGCTCTGGCTTTATTATTTTCTGTGCCCGATGCGTCTTATTTAACGGCCCATTTTTGGATGTCTTTAGCATTTTTTTCAACGCTTCATCGCATTAACGCCGCTTACCCTATATATCGGCGGGTCAGGGGGAAACTTAAGGAAAAAATCGGACCTAAACCTGTGATGGGCTCAACCTTCTAAAGCCCGCCAACGGCGGAGAACTACGGGCACGCACGAGCCTCACCCGGTTCATGCCGCGAGAAAAATCCGTCCCGACTCTCAATTTTGTCGAGCACTGTTGGCGATTGGGCTCACCAGCCCCTAAAATCGCGGCCCCATCAACAATTTGACGTGAGTTGTTCTCCATGCAGACACTGGTTGAGCAGATTGTTTACATCAGCGACATGTTTGGTACTGCGGTATTCGCGTTTTCAGGGGTATTGGTGGCTGGCCGACTCAGGATGGACGGGTTTGGCGTCATGGTTTTGGCGGCGGTCACTGCCATCGGCGGCGGCACCATCCGTGACATGATCCTGGGAGCCACCCCCGTGTTCTGGGTGCGCGATCCCCTCTATATCTGGGTCGTCATTGCGACGGCGCTGATCGGTATGTGGATGGTCAAGCTGCCCCGCAGGATGCCCTGGTATGTGCTGCCGGTGGCGGATGCCTTCGGGCTAGCCCTCTTTACCGTTATCGGTGCCCAGAAGGCCCTCAATTTCGGCACCCCAGGGCTGATTGCCGTTATCATGGGCACCATGACCGGGGTTGCCGGTGGCATGATCCGCGATGTACTGGCGCGGGAGGTTCCCATGGTGCTGCAAAAAGAGATCTATGCCACCGCCTGTATCCTTGGCGGCATTCTCTATACCCTGGCGCTTGAGGCGAACATGGACAGGGTAACGGCCATGCTCATCTGCATGACGGCCGTGTTTGGCCTGCGGGTCGCGGCTATCTACTGGCATCTTTCGCTACCGACCTTCTCCCTGCAACGCAATTGAGAGCAGGCCCACAGCGTCATCATGTCGCTGTGGGCCACGCGTTGAACCAAATAGGCTTTTCTGTTGTCATAGAAGCAGTCGTTGTTAGCCGGAACTTCTCATGCGCAAAATCGGTATGCTTACCACCCTTCTCCTGGCGAACGTGACGGCAGCCCACGCCGAAGCACAAGTGGTATTTGGACGACTGGCCTCGGCGCCGGTGCAGCAGTTCAACCAGCAGATACGCCAGGCAAGCCATCAACAGCAAAACTGGGTTAATGACTACCGTGAGGTAGCTCTGCGATTCGTCGGTCATGGTGACACGCCCAGCCGCATCCATGCCCAGCAACTGGACAATGACTTGGTGCTCTCGGTCGCCCTCGACGGCAGCAAGAGCGACATGATCTACATCCTGACTCTCTATCGCAGCAACAACCTGTGGCAGATGCGGGAGGCAGAAATGGGCTGGCGTTGTCAGGGGCAAGACTCCTTCACTCCGGTTCCCTGTCCCTGATAGTCATTGCTCACTCTGTGAAATAAAAAATCCGGCACATTGGCCGGATTTTTTATTGAAGGTAAAAAACACGCTTACGGGCGGTACACCTTGACGTTGTCAAAGCCCTTCTCTTTCAGATAGAGCGCCTGCAGCTTGCTCATCACACCGCGATCGCAGTAGAGCAGGTAAGTCTTCTCTTTGGGCAGATCTCCAAAGGCGGTGGCCAGCTTGAAGAAGGGGATATGCAGTACTTCACGACCTTCCACCACCAGCGGCTTCTCGTCGTGTTCGTCGGCAGAGCGGATATCCAGGATCACCTCGTCAGCGCCCAGCACCTGGGTGGTTTCCACCTCTTGCACTTCAGCGGCAGTCTCTTCACCGATACGGCGGATATCGAGGTAACGGGCCTTAGAGACCACCTTGTCCAGAATGGAGAAGTCAAAATTGGCCTCTTCCTCTTCAATGCGGGAGAGCTCGGCCTTCACGGTCGGCTTCTTGGAGATGACCCCACAATACTCCGGCATGGTCTCGGCAAATTCCAGGGTGCCGATACGGCGGGCTTCGTTGATAATATCCGGCTTGTCCCAGGTGATAAGCGGGCGCAGGATCACCTTGTCGGTCACCCGGTCGATCACGTTCAGGTTGGTGAGAGTCTGGCTGGATACCTGACCCACACACTCACCGGTCACCAGCGCCGGGATCTGGAACTCGTCGGCCACCTTGGCGGCAGCACGCATCATCATCCGCTTGAGCACCACGCCCATCTGACCGTTGTCGATCTTCTCGAGGATCTCGGCGACCACCGGCTCGAAGTCCACAGCGGTGAAACGTACCCGGTGGGAGGAGCCGAAACGGTTCCACAGGTGATAGGCCACCTGCTTGACGCCGATCTCGTGGGCCGCACCGCCCAGATTGAAGAAGCAGTAGTGCACACGGCAGCCGCGCTTGATGAACTGGAACGACGCCACGCCGGAGTCAAAACCGCCGGAGAGCAGGCTCAGCACATCTTCCTGGGTCGCGATGGGCATGCCGCTCAGGCCCTGATGGATGGCGCTGACGATAAAGAGCTCCTCACCGTCGATCTCGAGGTTGATCTTCACATCCGGGTTCTTGAGGCGCACACCATTGCTTTCGCAGTGCTGATTCAATCCACCGCCCACGTAACGCTCAACCTCGAGGGAGGAGAACTCATGCTTGCCGTGGCGCTTGGCGCGCACGCAGAAGGTTTTGCCCTTGAGCTGGTCGCCCCATACGGCTTTCACCTGCTCGAAGATGTCGTGCAGATCGGTAAACTTGCTGGCCTGAACCTCGAGGAAAGCCTGAATGCCCGGAATACAGGCCAGGGCTTCGATTGCCTGCTCGTGGAACTGGTCATTGCGGGAGCTCACGATCAGCTTGTCCCAATCCATCCGTACGCGGGCATCGTCGTCGAAGCGGCGCAGGACATTGCGGATATTGCCCTGCAGGATCTTGATAAAGCGCTGGCGAACCGACTTGCTCTTGATGGTGATTTCCGGGAACAGCTTGATAATGAACTTCATGGTAATGACTCGGGTGACCTTGATTTAAGGGCGCGAATTATATCAGAACTTTGTGGCCAGCGCCTACTGGATGAGCGTTTGCTCACATTACCCCACGCAGTGTTTGCCGTGCAGCGCCAATCTTGCGTATATTCCCGACCCTGCGCCTCGCCAGATTTTTGACAACAGACTGATCCGATGAAGACCTACATCTACTACCCCGGCATGGAGGTACGCGACGAGCTCTGGCTCAAATTTGCCTTGCTCTATCTGGAGCGGCTTGCCTTTGTCTTCACCGTCAGCGAAAAGAGCGGCCTCACCGCCCTGCTCGATACCCTTCAACAGCAGACCGATCTGCTGGCCAAGCGGCCCGATGCCGCCTTCTTTGCCGCCATTACCCCGCAACTGGAGAGCCAGATAAGCGGCCTGGTGGCCCCCGATTTCGTCCGCCACAAGGTGTTTGGCAACAAGGAGCTGATTGGTCGCTGGCGTCAGGAGGCCAACCACGACTGCTTCTGCCCGGATCAGGTGGGGCTGGAGCGGCTGCACGGCTTTTGCCTTACTCACGGCTTTGCGACCCGGGATGAGGGGGGGATCAGAATGGCGCGACGCTTTGCCAACCTGATCTCCATGCGCCTTGCCCGTGAGTGGGCACTCGCCAATGACGGGGCGCTTATTACCGATCACGACTATCTCGACCGCCTGCTCCATCTGCTCGAATCCCGCTACCACAATCGCGGCGGTCAGGATTGCTTCCTCCTCGAGATCCCTTTGCAAGTGCCCACTCACCTGGCCGACATTCCGTTTGCAGAGCTGATTGCCCTGCGCGGGCGCAGCGGCTTTCGCCAGCAGTTGGCCGAATTTCATCTGGCCCTCGACAACCTGCTCACCATGCTGGGTAGCGGCTATGCCGACCCGGCGGCCCTGACCCGCTTTGAGCAGGCTCAGCAAGGGTTCAATCAACTGCTCGGGCCCGAGACCCTCAGCATGCCACTCACCACCCTGGTCAGCACCAGCCTGCCCGCCGTAGCCATGCTCCACCAGTTAAAAGCAAGCCATCCCGAAAGCAACCTCATCTTCCATCCCATCAAGAAGAGCCACTTTCACCAGCGCAAGAGCCAGCACTTCTTCACCCGGCTCGGCCATCTGCGCCAACCGGGCTGAATGGGCGGAATGAAAAAGGGGTTGGCATTTGCCAACCCCTCTCGTTATCTGCGGCCTACCAATCATCACCACGATGATTGGCCTGCTCTTGCGCCTGCCTGCGCGCCTCCATCGCCCTGTCACGGCGGATATTGGCAGGGGTACAGGCAAACTGTTTCTGATAACAACGCGCAAAACCCTCGGAAACGGGTTCGAAAGGTGAATAGAACCCGGTACGTTCAGGAGAAACATGGTGATCACCATGATTGGTAGTGGCACAGCCCGAACTCATCAGCACCAGCAAGGGACACAGAACACGCAGCAAAAGAGAACTCCCGATTGGATTTGAATGAATTCGTAATTATTCACAAATTAATTCACCCAATCAAATATTGATGCATTTCAAATAGTTAATTACATTCGCCTCAATGGCTGTTGGCAAAACGCTCAACGGGTGATGGTGCCGGCATCACCGTCAGGATGCACCACGCGAAACTCGATACGATCGCTGTTTCCTGCTTCATCGACCACCACCAACTGGTAGCGCCCCGCCACGCTCAGCACCTGATCCCCGTCCCAGCGCAGCCGCTGGCCGTTGAGAAACCAGGCTGGCTTGCCAACACCGCCAAGCACCTTCGGCTGCAACCGGTAGCGCTGACTGCGGATAAGGTTGCCCTCCCCCAGCGCCACGATGCGAATAGGGGCCTGCAGCTCAGCACTCTGCCCTTCCCCAGCACAACCGCTGGCAAGCAGCGCCTGCCGTCGCTCTCCGGGGGACCGCCACGGCTCCAGCGACAATGGCCAGAGGGCCCGAAAACCGGATTGCGCCGCATCGTGGCAACGGGTCAGAGTCGGCTTGCCCGCGGCGGTCAATGCAACTTGACGCAGCGGCGAGGGCCAGTCCATGGGATCCGGCAAGGTGGGAGGATCGCGCCCTTCCAGCAACCAGGCGCTCTGACGCTGCAAACAGGCTTCAGGCAGGGTCGAGCTAATTTTGCGCCCCAGCGGCCAGCAGATCTCGGCTTCGCTCACCGTATTGGGCTGTGCCGGCAGGGGGCTGTTGTCCGAGAGCCGCGAGTAGACCGAAAGCAGCAGCGGCACCGCCGCGCTCTGGCCGTAAAAACCGGGCATGGGGGTACCGTCGGGGCGCCCCAGCCAGACGCCGATGGTCCAGCGACCGGAGACCCCCATCGCCCAGCTGTCGCGATAGCCATAGCTGGTACCGGTCTTCCAGGCCAGCCGGTTGACCCGGCCGGTCGCCTCGCTGGCAAAGGGTTGGTCCGCCCGTCCCTGCGCGCTCAATATTTGCCAGATGATCCAGGCCGCTCCCGGACTCAGCAAGGGGCGCGACACCGCCTGCTGCCCCGCCAGCCAGACCGGCATCGCCACCTGCCCCTGCCGGGTCAGCGAGCTGTAGAGCGCCACCAGCTGCTCAAGCCGAATGCCCGCCGCCCCCAGCGCGATGGCCGGATTGGGTTTGTCGGAGAGCGCCAGCCGCACCCCAGCGTTGTCGAGGCGACTGACCAGTTTGTCAGGCCCGAGCGCCTCCAGCACCTGCACCGCCGGCACGTTGAGGGATTGCTGCAGCGCCTGAGCGAGGGTCACCGGCCCTTGAAAGGCGCCGGAAAAGTTGGCGGGGCGATAATCAGATCCCAGCCTTGGCGCATCGGAGAGCAGGGAGGCCGAGTACACCAGCCCCTCATCCATGGCCAGACCGTAGATGAAGGGCTTGAGGGTGGATCCCGGGGAGCGGATTGCCTGCACCATGTCGAGATAACCGTGGCGGCGCAAATTGCCATACTCGGCGCTGCCCACATAGGCGCGCACCGCCATGGTTTTGTTGTCTACCAAGAGCAACGCCGCTGAGGTCTGCTCGGGGAAGCGGCGAATGTAGCTCGCCACCCGTCCCTCCAGCCAGCGCTGTAGATCCCCGTCGATGGTGGTGTGCACCAGGGCTCCGGCCTGATGGTCGGCGGCGAGGCGGGCAAAGAGCGGCGCCTCCATCGGCGTGAAGTGACCGCGGGCCAGCACCGGCTCGATACGCCCCTCCAGCCACACCTGTTCGGGCCAGACGCCTTGCGCTACCAGCCGCTGCATCACCTTGTCACGGGCGGTGCGGGCCCGCTCGGGATGGCGGTCCGGCCGGTTGCGGCTGGGGGCCTGCGGCAGCACTGCCAAGAGCGCCGCCTCGGCATAGGTCAGCTTGGCTGCGCTCTTGCCGAGATAGGCAAAACTTGCCGCCTGCACCCCCTCCAGATTGCCGCCAAACGGCGCCCGGTTGAGGTAGACGGTGAGCAGGGTGCGCTTGTCGTAGTGCCACTCCAGCTGCAGCGCACGAGCCATCTGGCGCAGCTTGCCGGGCACGCTCCTGTGGTAGGGCTCGATAAGACGCGCCACCTGCATGGTGAGCGTCGAGCCGCCCGACACAGCCCGCCCATAGCGCAGCCACTGCCAGACCCCGCGCACCATGGCCACCGGATTAACCCCGGGATGACGCCAGAAGTAGCGATCCTCGTAACCCAGCAACGCCTCGATATAGCGGGGGGAGACCTGCTCCAGGGTCACGGGGTAGCGCCACACGCCGCTGGTATCGGCAAAGGCGCGCAGCGGTCGCCCTTTCATGTCAAGCACCACCCGTGCGTAGGCGGGGTCTAGTGGCGGCGGCGGGAAAATGCGATCCAGCGCCAGCAATGACAGCAGCAGTGCTACAACTCCCAGCACCGAAAAGTGCAGCCAGCGCGGCAGACCGCCAAGCCAGCGCCAGCCTGCGCGGCCACTGCGACCCAGACTCAGCCAGCCACGCTGCCAGAAAGTGAGCGGGCGAACCCGCTCAAGGGAGGGAATGTTACTCAGAGATACGCACCTCGTGGATGTCCTCACCCACAGCCCGCAGTTCAGGCCGGTACATATCCTCAACCTGGGTCGGTGGCACCTGATAGCGACCCGGCGTCACCGCCCGCATCAGGTAGACCAGCTGCTGGTTGCTCCCCTCGCTCAGATCCAGCGCTGCCGTGTAGCGGTCATCGCGAAACTCCTGATGCTTGAGGTAGTCGTTCCACTCGCTCTGCCACGCCGGTTTCCCCTCGATGGAGAGCTCTTCGAGCTTGATGCTGTTGCCAAGGGCCGGGTTCTCCAGCTCGAAGCCAGCGGGCACCATCTCCACCAGCAGGGCATCGGGCACGGCAGATTCGCTGCTGACGTTGAGTCGCACCACCACCAGATCCCCCACCTTCACTGTGGCGGGATCAAAACGCTGACCGTCGCCGTTGAACCAGCTGCGGGTCACACTCATCCCTTTGCTAATCCGTGCTGGCGCCTGTTCGGGGTAGCCGACCAGAGTGCGCTGCACATAAAGCGAGCCCTTGCCCTCGTTGGTGATGGCGCTCGCGGCCAGCGCCTCGGGGGCACCCTGTTGTAGCGGAGCCGAACCGCTCAGGGATTCACTGCCAAGAGAGGAAGTTACCTTGGCCTGCCAGTCGACGGCAGGATCGAAGCGGGCGAGTCGCAACAGGGCGAGCCGCTCTTGGGTGCTGAGCCACTGACGGTGGGCCAGGGTGTCGGCCACCTTAGCGCTGAGATCAGGCCAGCGTTCCGCAGCCAGCTTGTGCTGACGCAGCAAGGAGAGCTCAAGGGCCTGATCGCGCAGCGGTGAGCCGTAATCCCCCAGATAGCCATCACCGCGCTCGGTCGCCAATGCACGGCTGAGGGCCTTGGCGGCGTTCTGCTCATCCCCCATGGCCGAGAGCGCCAGCGAGAGGTGAAGCAGCGGCAAACCTGAGCGGGCGTGATCGGCCTGCTGCTCCCAGATAAGGCGCAGGGTAGCGAGCGGTGCCTTGCCCACCCGGGCCAGCACATAGGCGCTGTAGGCCTGATAGGCCAACCGGCTGTGCTCGGGGGCACTGCTCCAGCGCTCACCATACTGACTGTCGGTGAGATAGCTTTGCAGCCGGTTCAGCGCCTGATTGAGCATGGCCTCCGGCACTGCGTCGCCCGCCTCCTTGCGCGCCAGCAGGTAGTCGGCAGCATAGGCGGTGAGCCATTGTTCCTCATCGGAGCGACCATCCCACAGACCAAAACCGCCGCTTGGCAGTTGCAACCGCTGCAGCCGTTGCAGCAGGGTGCGCTGCACATCCGCCTCACTCGCCGGTTTTTTGCCCTCTGCGGGTTTGCTCCAGGCGGCCCGCTCATCCGCCGTGGTCAGCAAGTAAGGCCAGGCCCGCGACAGGGTCTGCTCCAGACAGGCGTAGGGGTAGTCGGCCAGCGCCTGCCACTGGGCTGCTGGCTCCCAGGGCGGGGTGCCGGAGAGGCTGAGCAGCCCCTGCAGGTTGGCGCGATCCAGCCCGGCCAGCTCAGCTGGCGCAAAGCTCATCTGCTGGCCGGGGGCCAGCATCTGATAACGCTGGCGAGTCTCGGCAGGCCAGGGGGATCGCAGCGGCAGAGTCCAGTCGCGGTTGATGGCAAAATCCTTGCCGCTGGCCGCCAACTGCAGGCTTGCCACGCCGCTTGCCCCAGTCACGGTGAGCGGCAGGGTCAGCCACTGCTCTTCGCCGTTCTTAAGGGAAAGGGTGCCGGGCAACTCGCCATTTGCCTTGAGCCCGCCATTGAGGGTCCAGACAAGGGAGAGGGTCTGATCCTCGCCGCTCATGTTGCGAAGCTGCACCAGCGCCCGGGTCTCATCCCCTCTGGCGCCAAAGCGCGGCCAGCCGATCTCTGCCACCAGCGGCGCCACTACCTTGACGGCGCGCTCGGCCTCCCCGACTTGCTGTTCGTTCCAGGCCAGCGCCATCAGCGCCAGTTCGCCGTTGAAGTTGGGCAAATCGAGCGGGATCACCGCCTTGCCCTGCTGGTCAAAACTCACCTCGCCGCTCCACAGTGCGGCGATCTCGACCCGACTCTCCAGCGCGCCACCCTTTTTCAGCGGCGCCCGGTCACCCCCATAATTGAGGCGGGCCAGCTTGCCATCTTGCGGCGGGATCACCTGGCCGTAGTTGTCGAACAAATCTTGAGCGAAGCGCTTGCGACCAAAGAAGAACTCGAACGGGTCGAGCGGCTGGTAGTCGCTGATATTGAGCACGCCCCGATCCACCGCCGCCAGCACCACGCGCCCCTGACTGTTGGGGGTGGATGTGGCGGTCACTTCCAGCCGGGTAAGCGGCACCGCTTTATCAGGCGCGCTCAGGATGAGCGGCAGACGACGCGCTTCCCGATCCAGGGTGAGCGGCACCAGTCCGACCGAGCGCAGGCTCTGCCCCTGTTGCTTGCCGGACGGTTTGGACGCGCTGTCTGGCGCGGCGATCTGGGCCGAGATATGCAGGTCATGACGCTGCCACTCGGGACTGACCGGGATCTCGAACTCGCCGCGGGCATCCTTGGCATCGCCACCTGCGCCCTTGAGCTCGATACGCTGCCACCAGCGCAGGCCGTCGCCATCCTCCACCAGCAGCAACCCCTTGCCGGGGCGCGGCGCCACCAGCGTCACTTTGGCCTTGTCACCCGCCCGATAGGCGCGCTTGTCGAGGGTGATGGCAATCTTGTCGGGCCGTGCCTGCTCGCCACCGCCGCCCCAGGCGTAGCTGCCAATCTCTACCCGCAGGCTGGATTGATGGCCCTGACTGTTCTCCACTTCCAATCGATACCAGCCCGCCGCCAGTTGCAGCGTGAGCGGGGTCGGCCCCTTGCCATCCAGCTGCAGGGTCTGCTCCTGCTCCAGATAGGGCTGGCTGTTGAACTCGTACTTCCACCCCTCGCCATCGGCGTAATGCCAGTAGTAGTCGCGGTACTCGTTGATAAGGCGCACCTTCACCGCCCCCGCCACCGGCTGGCCTTGCTCATCGAGGTTGAGGATCTGGAAGGGGAGCGGCTTGCCCCCCTCTACCCGATCAGCCACGAAGTCGGCCTTGAGCGCGGGCCACTGGCTGCCCGCGGGCCAGCCATACTGGGTGCGGCTGCGATTGACTGCGCGGCCACCGGGCTCGGCGAGCGACACCCGATAGGCCACCTCCAGCGGCCCGAGGGTTCGCACGCCATCGAGCTCATCAGTAAGCGAAAAAGTCCCCTGCCCCTGCGCATCGAGGGTGAGACTGCGCGCCTCGAGATCCTTGGCCTGCTCGGCGAGCAGCACGTCACCCAGAGTGAACTCCTGCCACTGGGTAAAGGGCATGGTGGCGCGGCTTAACTTCACCTCGGCTTTGGCCTTGGTGGCGCTCGCTGGCGCACCGTAGAGATAGTCCCCTTGCAGTGGCAGCGTCAGGGCGGCGTCCAGACTCGTGACTTCCCCATCCGGCCCCTTGCCAAGCTGCAGTTTCAACCGCTCCGGCAAAAACTCCTCCACCAAAAAGGGCCACTCGAAGCGACTGCCGGCGGCGGTCTTGAGGTTGATGGTCCAGCGCCCGAGCGGCGCATCATCCGGTAGACGCAGGCCGTAATGGGCGGCGCCCAAATTGTCCGGCAGCAGCCGCTTCTGTTCGAGCAGCTGGCCGTCCGGCTGCTTCACCTCCAGCTCCACCGCCATGCCCGGCAGCAGCTGGCCATCCTGCCCCTTGAGCAAAATCTCGCTGTCGAGCCGCTCGCCGGGGCGATAGAGATCGCGCCCACTGAACAGATACAACTGCTGGGCCTGCCAGGGCTGGGTGCCGAGATCGAAGGTGGAGAGATCGAGCGCCGCCCCATCGAGGCGCAGCACCGCCAGATGGTTGCCCTGTTCGGCCAGCAGCAAGCGGGCCCCCTGCACCTGATCGAAGCGACGATGGCCCTGCGGATCGGTGGTTTGCACCTGCAGCCGGTTACCCTTCTCGTCGAGCAGGGAGAGCTGCACATCCTTGAGCGGGTCGGCGCTGGCCAGGGAGCTGACGAACACCTCCAGCTGATCGCGGTAACGGCGGGCACTGAGCCCCATGTCGCTCACCGCGAAATAGGTGGTCTCCTTGCGCCAGTCGTAGTTGCCAAGGGGCGACATCACCGCAAAGTAGACGCCAGCCTCCGCCAACTGCGGCTCCTTCACATTGATGAGGCGGGTCTCGCGCCGGTTGGCATCAAGCTCCAGCGCATAGCGGCCGCTGAATACCCGCTTGGCCCGCTTGGTGATCTGCTCAAGCTCCCAGTTCCCCATGCCGGCACCGGGGCGATATTCCGCCAGAAAACGGGGCAGATATTCCGCGTCGACCCGAAAGAAATCGATATTGACCTCATCCACGTTGACCGCGCTGATGGGCAAGCGAAGTTCCTGACGCAGCGGCAATACCATGCCACTGGCGGTAAAGGAGGCCCCCGCCTCCAGCGGGCGAGTCTTGAGGGTCCAGCTCTGGGGGGATGGGCCCAGCCCCGCCTTGAGGCTCACTTCATAGCTTTTATCGGGCTGAACGTTCGGAAAATAGAGGGTGCGACCATCGTCGGCGAGGATCCACTCCCCCTGCACCTGCTTGCCCCCCTCGCTGACCGAAAGCCAGCTCTGCCAGTTTGCCTTGGGCACCAAGGAGCCGGAGAAGACCAGCGCCAGTGCCGGCGCATCGCGATATTGGCGGGCATTGGCCTGCACTACAGAAGTTGGCGCCCCGGCCTCCTGCTGCGCGGTGGATTCTGTGGTCGATATTTGGCTGGCGGGCTTGTCAGGGCCGCAACCAGACAGCAAACCGACCACTCCGCAAAGCAGCAGGGCCGAGCAGCAGCGGCGCAGAGCGCCGGTTCCGGCGGTAGAGCGGTGAGAAGCAGAGGGAGAGTCGAAGAGGCGCATAGGTTCCATCCCGAGTTGGAGCGCTGCAAACGCAGCGTGGCTGGAAACAGGATAAGGCATCCTGCTCACCCGACACAAAGCTCATTACCCGAATGGGCACAATTGCGCGCCCCTACTGCACGAGAACCCCCTTGCCCACTGATTCCGTGCGGCAAGGGTTGTCATCTAGTCGTGGCTGGTCTCGTTTTTTGCTCCGCCTTTGAACCAGCGAAACAGGATGGCCATGACGGCCGCCAGAAACAGCACCAGCGAGGTAATCAGCAGGGCCCGGGTCAACAGTTCGCTGTGGTGGAGGAAGAAGGGGGTATTCATCGCCAGCTTGCCCACCAAACTGAGGCAGAGCGACCACATAAAGGCACTGGCAAAGCTGGCCACGCACATGCGCAGCACGCTCAGGCGGCCAATCCCCATCAACATGGGGGTCAACACCCGCACGAACGGGATAAAACGGGAGGAGAACATCGCCAAAAAACCGTACTTTTTCAGTAGCCGGGTCGCCTTGGGCAGGCTGTCGGGAGGCAACATCCGTTCGATATGATCCATAAAGCGGGTGCGCTGCAAGGCCCGTCCCTGCCAGTAGGCGAGCACGGAACCTATGCCAGCAGCCAACGGCAGATAGACAAGAGTCACTTCGGGGCCAAACACCCCCATGCCAACCAACCCACCGGCCAGCAGAACCAGGCTGTCCCCCGGCAGGGGCAGGAAGACGAATGCGGACTCCAGCAGCAGTACCAGCATCAGGCAACTGATCAGCAGGGGTACCGCCTGCATCTGAACCAGGGCGTCAAAATCCTGATGCCAAATGGCCATCAGCATATCCAGCATGTCACTCTCCCTACTACACGGTTCATCATGAACGAGACAGGGGTTATAGCACCCATCCCCTGAACAAAACGTTAATTTTGTCCGGCACAGGAAATAAAGTGTGTCGAAATATTGCTGCAATTAGGGAATGCAAGGAGGGCGAAAAGCAGAAACAAAAAGCCCCTCATCTTGCACGCACAAGGGAGAGGGGCAAACAGGCACAGAAATAAAACGGTTACTCGGCGATGGCCATCTGCCAGGTTTTGAAGCCGCCGGAGAGATTCTTCACTTTAAAGCCGTGTTGGCTCAGCAGGCGACAGGCGACATGGCCGCGCAGCCCGACCTGACAGCTGATCAGCAGCTCTTTCTCTTTGGGCAACTCATGGAGGCGACCACGCAACTCGTCGAGGGGGATATGCAGCGCCCCCGGAATCTGCCCCAGCTTGTCGAGCTCCGGGCCATTGCGCACGTCCACCACCAGCTGATGGGGGTTACGAGCCTGCACCTCGGCCACGTGGCAGAGCAGGGTGTCCCCCTTCAGGTGGTTGCTTGCCACAAAGCCCGCCATGTTGATCACATCCTTGGCCGACCCGAACGGCGGCGCATAGGTGAGCTCCAGATCCTGCAGGTCAAACACGGTGAGACCGGCGCGCTGGGCCACCGCCAGCACGTCGATGCGCTTGTCGATGCCATCCTTGCCGATGGCCTGGGCACCGTAAATCTTGCCATCCGGGGCAAACAGCAGCTTGAGGCTGACCGGATGGGCACCCGGGTAGTAACCGGCGTGGCTGCCTGGGTGGACATAAACCTTCTCGAACGGCAATCCCAGTTGCACCAGTCGCTTCTCGTTGAGACCGGTGCTGGCCACCGCCAGATCGAACAGCTTGCAGATGGCGGTCCCTTGCGTCTTCTTGTAGGTTTCGCTTCGGCCCAGCATATTGTCGGCGGCGATGCGCCCCTGCCGGTTGGCCGGGCCCGCCAGCGGGATCAGCACAGATTCGCCGGTGACGAAGTCAATCTCTTCCACCGCATCCCCCACCGCATAGATGAAGGGATCCGAGGTACGCATCCCGGCATCCACCTTGATGCCGCCCCGTGTGCCCAGCTCCAGCCCCGCCTTGGCGGCGAGCAGGGTTTCCGGCTTGACGCCGATGGCGAGGATCAGCAGGCCGGTGTCGAGGTGAGAACCGTCATTGAGGGTCAGGCGCAGGCCACCGCTTTTGGCGGTCGGTACGGCGGAGGTCTTCTCGGCAGGCAGATCCAGACTCTCGATGGCGGTGAGGCCGGTGCGCAGGCGAAGGTCGATCCCCTCTTCCCGGATGCGGGCATGGAGCATGTTGGCCATCTCCTTGTCCACCGGAGCCATCACCTGATCGGCCAGCTCCAGCAGGGTGACATCCAGCTTGCGCTGGTGCAGCGCCTCCATCATCTCCAGCCCGATAAAACCGCCGCCCACCACAGTGACGTGGCGCGGCTGATCGTGGTGCAGGGCCGCCAGAATGCGATCCATGTCCGGGATGTTGCGCAGGGTATAAACATGGGGGCTGTCGATACCGGGGAAGGGAGGACGGATCGGCGCCGCCCCCGGGCTCAGCAGCAGCACATCGTAATGCTCGCGCTGCTCTTCACCGGTTTGCAGGTTGCGCACCAGCAAGGTCTTGCCCGCCTTGTCGATCTCAATCACATCGTGGAAGACCCGCACATCGACGTTGAAACGGCGCTTGAAACTCTGGGGAGTCTGCAGCAGCAAGGCATCCCGGTCGGGGATATCGCCCCCGATGTGATAGGGCAGACCACAGTTGGCGAAGCTGACAAACTCGCCCCGCTCGAACATCACGATCTCTGCCTCTTCACTCAAACGACGAGCACGAGCCGCCGCCGATGCGCCCCCCGCGACACCACCGATAATCAGGATCCGTTTCATCTGCAAGACTCCTCATACATGATAATAGGCAATAAATTAGACTTTTCTAATTTAGAATTCAATGAAATTTTGTTTCACACCATTTTGCAGTATTCTTGCAACCCCGACGGTTGCTTAACAGGATGTTGTTTGTTCATGTCGTCTACCGCACTCAGTCATCTACCTCCTGCCCTCCAGACGCCGCTCTTTTTCCGTCTGGATCTGCGCAGTCAACGGCTGGTCGCCCTGACCGACGTGATGCAAACCCCGCTCTACTGGCTCGACGAACCGCGCGCCCCCTGGCCTGCCCAGCTGCCCGATGCCCTGCGCCTACCCATCGAACAACTGCTAGCCAACGGCCATGGCGGCAAGATCACCGTGCGCTTTGCCAGCCAGCTCTGGCATATCGCCCTCGCCCACGAGCAGGATGGCTTCTGGCTCATCTGTCTGCAGAACCTTCGCCAGGAGCCCATCGCCGATCTGGCATTGCAACTGCCGCGCCTCAGCCAGATGGCGAGCCAGCAACAGTATGCGCCCCTGCTCGAGGCCCTTAAAGAGAGTTTGGGGGCCGATCGGCTCATCCTCTGGCACTATCAGGCCAACGGCGATCTCGGCAGCGAGCAACTCACCCCGGTGTTCACCCTGGGGGTCGAGGCGCTCTACCCCATTCGTGGTGACAGCCGCTATATCCGCGCCCTGCGTACCCGCAAATCGTTGAGCTTCTCGGAGGCCGCCCACCAGCCGATGCTGAGCAATCACCTCTATCTGACCAGTGCCGGTGTGCGCTCACGCCTCGATGGTGCCCTGCTGGAGCAGGACAAGCTGTTCGGGGTGCTGAGTCTGGAGTATCTCGATCCCACCCCGCTTAGCGAGGAGATGTTGCAGCTGGTGCGCAGCAGTGCCCAGCTGCTCGGTCACTGGCAGCCGCAACCGGAAGAGCACCGCGCCGAGCTGGCCCTCCCGCCCGAGCTGCACCAGCAGACCGGCATCGACTACTGCAAGACGCTGGTAAGCTGGGCCATGAGCGCCAGCGGTGCCCGGGTGGGCTGGATCGGCGAGTTCCAGCCCCGCGGTCAGGATCTCTGGATCATCCCCCGCTGCGTCATCAACGAGGAGATCTGCTCCACCCTCAAGCCCATCCAGCTCGACCCCGGCCCCGCTCAGGAGCTGTTCCAGCATGGTCAGGCCATCTATGTGGAAGATCTGCCCGTGCGCTATCCCAAGGCGACCCGGCTGCTGGCCCTCAATGCCAGCGCCTACATCGGCATTCCGCTCCATGGTCAAAGCGGCGCCCCCATTGGCCAGATCACCCTGCTGCTCGATACCCCCCTTGAGGAGCCCGAACAGCTGCTGGATCTGTTGAGCAGCCAGCACGAGCGGGCCGCCATCGAACTCAAGCGCCTCGCCACCGATGATGCCCTGCGGCTGGCCGAGGTAGCCTTTAATACCCACGATGGGCTGATTGTGATGGATCACAACGGTATCATCCTCAAGGTCAACCACTCCTTCAGCCGGATCACCGGATTTGGCGAGGTAGAGGTGATCGGTCACTCCATTCGCAAGCTGCGCCCAACCTACTACGGGGATCATCTCAAGGAAGATGTCAGCCGCACCGTCAACGAGCAGGAGTTCTGGCTCGGGGAAGAGCGCTGCCTGCACAAGGATGGTCACCTCTTTCCGGTGCGCTTGATGGTGAACGGTGTCAAGGATGAGCAGGGGGAGCTCAGCCACTTTATCTGCAGCTTCTACGACATCACCCAGGAAAAAGAGGCGGCCAGACATATCGAGCAGCTCGCCTACTACGACGATCTCTGCGGGCTGCACAACCGGCGCAGCCTCAACCATATTTTGCAGCAGACCCTGAGCGCCTCCAACGGCCAGTGGGGCGCCCTGCTGCTGGTGGATCTCGACAACTTCAAGTCGATAAACGACTCCCTCGGTCACGCCTGCGGCGATCTGTTGCTGCAGGCCGTGGTGCAGCGTTTCAGGGAGCTGCCCCAAGACAATCTGGTACAAGCGCGCATCTCGGGGGATGAGTTTGCCCTGCTCTTTACCCAGCTGGGACAAGGCGAGGTCACCGCCAAAATTCTGGCAGAGCACTTCGCCCGCGAGCTGATGGGGCTGTTTCGCACCCCGTTCGACATCGGCGATCACAAGCTGCACTGCAGCGCCTCGGTGGGGATCAGCCTCTTCTCCGGCAACGAGACGGATCATCTGGTCCTGATGCAACAGGCCGACACCGCGACCCACATGGCCAAGCGCGCCGGTCAGGGCCACTACGTCTTCTTTACCGAGGCGATGGCCCAGCACGAGAAGAACCGGCTGACCCTCACCAATGAGCTGCGCGATGCCCTGCGTCACCACGAGCTGCAACTCCACTATCAACCGCAATACCGGGTCGACAATGGCTCGCTGTCGGGTATCGAGGCGCTGCTGCGCTGGCAGCGCAGCGACGGCACCATGGTACCGCCCGGGGAGTTTATCCCCATCGCCGAAGAGACCAGCCTAATCCTCGAGATCGGCTACTGGGTGATGAAGACCGCCTGTGCCCAGTACAGCTTCTGGCTCAACCGTGGCCTGCAGATCCCCCATCTGTCGGTCAACGTCAGTGCCCGCCAGTTCCACACCCAAGGCTTCGTGCAACAGGTGGAGTACATCTTGCGCGACACCGGTGTGCCCCCCTCCCGCCTGCTGCTGGAGGTGACCGAATCGGTAGTCTTGGAGAATAGGCAGGAGAGTATTGCCAGAATGCGCCAACTCAAGGAGCTCGGCATCCTCATCTCCATCGATGACTTCGGTACCGGCTACTCGTCGCTGGCCTATCTTCGGGATCTGCCCGCCGATGAGGTGAAGCTGGACAGAAGCTTCATTCAGACCCTGGTACACAGCGAACAGGACAGAGCCATCGTCAAGGCGATACTCGATCTGGCCCAGGTCTTCCGTTTTACCGTCACCGCCGAAGGGGTGGAAGAGGAAGCGCAGCTGGCCATCCTCAAAGCACTGGGATGCCAGCATTATCAAGGGTTTCTCACCAGTCGGCCGCTCACCGTCAAGGGGCTGGAGCAGCTGCTTGGCAGCCGGGCGCCGGACTAAAGGTGTAGGATCAATAGGGGTTTATGTAATAAAATAACGGCCTGCTCGAATCGTTGGAGTTGTTTATGTCTGTCATTAATCGGATCCCTGCCGTTGAAATCAGCCAGCCAGCCGGAGCTCACGGCACCGTTGGCCGGATCCATTCCGTCGAAACCTGCGGCACTGTCGATGGCCCGGGAATACGCTTTATCGTATTCATGCAAGGCTGCCTGATGCGCTGCAAGTACTGCCACAACCGCGATACCTGGGATACCGAAGGTGGCCGCGAAGTGACCGTACCGGAGTTGATGAGTGACATCACCAGCTATCGCCACTTCATGAATGCCTCCGGCGGTGGCGTGACAGCGTCCGGCGGTGAAGCCATGCTGCAACCGGCTTTCATTACCGAACTCTTTACCGCCTGCAAAGAGAAAGGGATCCACACCTGTCTCGACACCAACGGCTTCGTCCGTCATCTCGACGAACAGGTGGACAAACTGCTCGACCAGACCGATCTGGTGCTGCTCGACATCAAGCAGATCAATGACGAGAAACACATTCCGCTGACCCACGTCAGCAACAGATACACCCTGGAGTTTGCCCGCTATCTGGCAGCCAAAGGCAAGACCATGTGGATCCGCTACGTGGTGGTACCGACCTGGAGCGACGACGACGAGAGCGCCGAAGGGCTGGGCCAGTTTATCGCCGAGCTGGGCGATAGCGTGGAGAAGGTGGAGCTGCTCCCCTACCACGAGCTCGGCAAACACAAGTGGGACGTACTGGGCGACCCGTACGAGCTGAGCGGGATCAAGCCCCCCAGCAAAGAGACCATGGAACGGGTCAAGGGCATCCTCGGCAAGTACCACAACAACGTCAAATATTGATGGTAAAAGCAGGCTGACTCGTCAGCCTGCTCTGCTATGGGGCGGTCGGGAAGGCCGCCCGGACTCTACTGCATGAATGGACGACAAGATGAGTGAAGGACAACTCGCCGCCCTCCTGATCTGGCTGGTACTGCTGGCCTTCAGCCTGCGCCGCTCCCTGTGGCAGACCCTCCGTGACAACCCCCTCTATCAGCACCTGTTGCTGGGTAGTGCCATCGCGCTGGTGCCGCTCTGGTATCTAAGGGCCGGTCTGCATGAGGGACTGGAGGTCCATTTTCTCGGGCTCACCTCCCTCACCCTGCTGCTTGGCTGGCGGCTGGCACTGCTCGCCCCTTGCCTGACCCTGCTGGTGCTCGGTTACTTCGGTGTCACCAATCTGGCCGATTTTGGCTGGCAAGCGCTGGTGGGCATCGCCCTGCCGGTAGCCACCAGCTGGCTGCTGTTTCTGGCCAGCTGGGCCTGGCTGCCGCGCCATCTCTTTGTCTATATCTTCGTGGCCGCCTTTCTCGGCGGCGCCATCACCATCTCGGTCAAGGTGGCCGCCAGCGCATTGCTGATGGGGCTGAGTCAGAGCTACCCCTGGCACACCATCACGGCGGATTACCTCTCCATCTGGCCACTGCTGCTGTTCCCCGAAGCTCTGCTCAACGGCATGGCGATGACGGTGCTGGCCATCTACCGCCCTCACTGGGTCAATACCTTCTTCGACCGCACCTATCTGGGCAAGTAGCTCCCTCTTTCCTGATCTGCGCCCATAAAAAAGGAGAGGCCATCGCCTCTCCTTGTGGTATTCAACATGGTGCCAAATCCCGGCTTAGTGCAGCTTCAGGGTCGGGCGCAGTACCCGGTTGATGCGACCCACCAGCATGATGAGGCCGGTCTTGACGTAGCCGTGCAGGGCGATCTGGTGCATCCGGTAGAGGGAGATGTAGACCAGACGGGCAATGTAGCCCTCCACCATCATGGAGCCGCGCATCAGGTTACCCATCAGGCTACCCACGGTGGAGAAGCGGCTGAGGGAGACCAGCGAACCGTGGTCGTGGTAGAGGTAGGGCTTCATCTCGCCGCCGTTCATCTTGGCCAGGATGTTCTTGAACGCCTGGCTGGCCATCTGGTGGGCAGACTGGGCGCGCGGCGGCACAAACTTGCCATCCGGCTGCGGGCAGGCGGCGCAGTCACCGATGACGAAGATGTTCTCGTCACGGGTAGTCTGCAGGGTCTCTTTTACCACCAGCTGGTTGATGCGGTTGGTCTCAAGGCCAGCGATATCCTTCATAAAGTCAGGCGCCTTGATACCGGCCGCCCACACCATCAGGTCAGCTTCAATCAGCTCGCCATCCTTGGTGTGCAGACCGTCGCTGGTCGCTTCGGTGATCATGGTGGCGGTACGCACGTCCACACCCAGCTTGACCAACTCCTGATGGGCGGCGCCGCTGATGCGCTCCGGCAGAGCCGGCAGAATGCGCGGGCCCGCTTCCACCAGGGTCACCTTCAGGCTATCGGTGGTGAGGTTCTTGAAGCCGTAGGCGTAGAGCTGCTCAACCGCATTGTAGAGCTCGGCAGAGAGCTCGACGCCGGTTGCGCCGCCGCCGACGATGGCAATCTTCACCTTGTCGCCTGGCTGATATTCGGTGGCGAACTGCAGGAAGCGGTTCATCATGCTGTTGTGGAAGCGGTGCGCCTGGGAGGGGCTATCGAGGAAAATACAGTTATCCTTGATGCCTTTGGTGTTGAAGTCGTTGGAGACAGAACCGATGGCCATCACCAGATAGTCGTAGGGCAGCTCGCGCTCGTTGACCACGATGTCGCCGTTATCGTCGACGATCTTCCCCAGCACGATGCGTTTATCGTCACGCTTGATGTCGGTCAGGGTGCCGAGCTGGAAGTCGAAACCGTGGTTCTTGGCGTGAGACTGGTAGCTCAGGGCATCGATGCCCGCATCCATGGAGCCGGTGGCTACTTCGTGCAGCAGGGGTTTCCACAGGTGGGTGCGGTTGCGATCGACCAGAGTGATCTTGGCCTTGTTCTTCTTGCCAAGCTTGCGACCCAGACTAGTGGCCAGCTCCAGGCCACCGGCGCCGCCGCCTACAACGACAATATTCATCATGATGATTTTCCTCGGTTCCTCAAAACGAAAGGGAGCCATTGGCTCCCTAAAACGAAATCGGTCGACGTGATGGATCAGGCTTCTTTGAAGGCCTTCATCCGCTGCAGATGATGCGAGATATTTTTGAACTTATGAGTCTCGCGCTCATCCCACACGATGTCGTAATAGTTCTTCAATTCACGTTCAGTGTCCCGATTATCGCGCACTTCATCCTGAACGGAAAGGATACACAGGCAGTTTCCTGAATTTTTCTTACGAAATTCAGTTACACACTTGGTACCGATATCGTCATATTCTTCCGGCCGGTCGATCTTGCCCTGCATGTTCTCTTCCGGATGGAGGTTGGGGTTGAAGATCACCTGGCGAATGCCGCACAGAAAGCCGATCCGCTCGCTCCAGTAGCCACCAAGACCCACGCCGCAGATCAGCGGTTTGGGATCGGTACTCATATCGAGCTGTTTTTTCACTTCCTTGAGCAGATGGCTCATATCATGACGGGGGTGAACCGTGCTGTAGTGCACGAAACGCACATCATCATCAATAAACTGCAACTGCAGCACTTTCTCGTGATTGCCTGGGCTGGTGGCATCAAAGCCATGCAGATAGATGATCATGGATAAGACCTCAGGATCTGTGTCGGTTTTATCGAAACTACCCCAGCGGCGGCCCCGTACGCCACCAAAACATCCAACTTTCTTGCTTTGGATCACGCCCCCGCCCCCGATTGCGCCCCGCGGCCCGCGAGCGCCGTCACCTGCAGAGGGGCGCATTGCGAGCAACCCTCTGGTGCCTGGCTATCAAAGTGAGATCGCCAGACCGATAATGATAAACCCCTTACCAATCTGAGATGCCCTCACCTCCTTCCCCTGCCAGCAGCCGGACACTTATCTGGCCGGTATGTGACTCATCCCGCAAAAACAAGGCGTTATCGCCAAACGTTTTCTCTCGTGAGTGGCGTTGTGCATGTTTTGTGCACTGACCCGTGATGCACCGGATCCCTCTCACTACTGCCGAGGGATCTGGCTCCTCTGTCAATACACGAGATCAATGACCGGGAAAGCTGCGGCTTTCACTATCTTGCCTGTAGCAGTTGCGCGGGCTTCAAGGAGTGATCTGTTCATGAACGAGACCAATCCCCCCTCCCCCCGACCGGGTGCGCGCAAGCGCCCGGTGGATGAAGTGGAGCGCATGCTCCCCATGGGCCAACTCTTTACCCTGGGCCTGCAACATGTGCTGGTGATGTACGCCGGCGCCGTGGCGGTGCCATTGGTGATTGGCGGCAGTCTGGGGCTGCCCAAGGATCAAATCTCCTACCTTATCAGTTCGGATCTCTTCTGCTGCGGCATCGTCACCCTGCTGCAATGTGTCGGGATTGGCCGCTTTGCCGGGATCCGGCTGCCGGTCATCATGTCGGTCACCTTTGCCGCCGTGATGCCCATGCTGGCCATCGGAGCCAACCCGGATCTGGGGCTGACGGGCATCTTCGGTGCCACCATCGCCGCCGGTATCATCTCGACCCTGCTGGTGCCGCTGATAGGTCGGCTGATGCCACTCTTCCCCACCGTAGTGACCGGGGTGGTTATCACCTCCATCGGGATCAGCATCATGCAGGTGGGGATCGACTGGATGGCGGGGGGCAAGGGTAATCCGGAATATGGCAGCCTGCGCTATATCGGCACCAGCTTTCTGGTGCTCGTCTTTATCCTGCTGGTGACCCGCTTCACCAAGGGCTTTTTCAGCAATATCTCGGTGCTGCTCGGGATCATCTTCGGTTTCGCGGTGGCCATCGCCATGGGCGAAGTGAGCCTCGATGGCCTCGGCGAGGCAGCCTGGTTTGCCCCCATAGTGCCCTTCGCCTTCGGCTGGCCCACCTTCGATCCCATCTCCATCGCCACCCTGACGGTGATCATGCTCATCACCTTTATCGAGTCGATGGGGATGTTTCTGGCCCTTGGCGACATCGTCGGCCATCCGGCCAGGCGCGGTGATATCGTGCGCGGGCTGCGGGTGGATGGTATCGGCACCATTATTGGTGGGATATTCAACAGCTTCCCCCACACCTCCTTCTCCCAGAATATCGGTCTGGTGAGCGTGACCGGGGTATCGAGTCGCTGGGTCTGCGTGATGTCGGGGGGGATCCTGCTCGCCTTTGGCCTCATCCCCAAGATGTCGGTGCTGGTCGCCTCCATCCCGCCCTTCGTGCTGGGGGGCGCCGGTATCGTGATGTTCGGTATGGTGCTGGCCACCGGTATTCGCATCCTGGCGCGCACCGATTACAACAGCAACCGCCACAACCTCTATATCGTCGCCATCAGTCTCGGAATTGGCATGATCCCGACGGTCTCCGGGAATTTTTTCCAGCAGCTTCCGGCGCAGCTACAACCGCTTTTTCATAGCGGTATCCTGCTGGCCACCATCAGCTCGGTGCTGCTCAACCTCTTCTTCAACGGCTATCAGCCGGATCTGACTCACCAGCCCCGTCCTCTGTTCGTTGGCCCCATCAAACCGCAGCAAGAGCAGGCATAACAAACAGGCCCCCGGACAGCGAGACTGTCCGGGGGCCTGTTGTTCATATCACCGCTGACCCAATCAGGCAGGCAACTGCGTGAAGCGCTCTACCGCCTGCGCTACTTGTGCCAGACTCCCCTGCCAGAAGGCGGCCTCACGGATATCCAGCCCCAGATGCTTGGCTACCAGATCTTCGGCGCTCATCCGGCCGGTATCGCGCAGCAAGGCGCGATACGCCTCGGCCACTCCCGCTTCCCCCGCCGCTTTGCGGCTCGTCAACTGCTGATAGACCCCGAGACTGAACAGGTAACCGAACAGATAGGGGTAGTTGTAAAAGCCCAGCCCGGCGATGGAGAAGTGCGCCTTGGCCGCCCAGAACATGGGGTGATAGCGGGTCAGGCTCCCCTCATACCAGCGTCCCCACGCCTCGTCGGTCAACGCCTTGAGCCGCTCTGCGGATACATAACCCTGCGCCCGCTCAGCCACCAAGGCCTGCTCGAAATCGAAGCGAGCCGGGATATTGACCAGGAAGGTGGCCGCGCCATCGGCCTCCGCCCAGGCGATGGCCAACTGCTCTTCCGGGCTTTGCGCCTGCTCGAACAGGGCGCTGCGCACCAGGGTTTCGGCGAAGATGGAGGCGGTCTCCGCCAGCGTCATGGGGTAGCTGCGCTGACTCATCGGCAGATCGCGGATCACCCAGTTGTGCCAGGCATGACCCAGCTCATGGGCCAGGGTAATGACGTTATCCATGGTGCCGGCATAGGTAACAAAGACCCGCGGTTCGACCGGTTCGGCAAACTTGGTGCAGTAGGCGCCTGTGCGGCGATTTGGCGTGGGCGCCGCATCAATCCACCCCTTCTCGGCCATCATGCGGGCAAATGCACCCATCTCGGGATCGAATCGGCTAAAGGCATCGGCAATCAGCGCGATCGCCTCATCAAAAGGAATGTCGCGGCTGCTGGAAGCAGGCGGCGGCGCAAAGAGATCCTCCGGCCCCAGATCGTCGAGACCAAGGCGCTCGGCCATCAGCTCCAGCGCCCGCTGACCCAACCCACGGGCTCGCCAGGTTTCGCTCATCAGGGCATCGAGGGTGGCGCGCTCGATATGACTCTGATGGCAGGAGAGATCCAGCGCATCGAGCACACGGGTTTTGCCGCGCTGACGGGCCAGCTCCAGCCGCCAGCCGTTGATGGCATTGAGGATAGCGGCGACCGTCTCCTGCTCCCCTTCCCAACCGGCGCTGATGGCATCAAAGGCTTCTAAACGCAGCGCACGTATCGGGCTGGAGAGCAGATTGCTCGCCTCGGCCAGCCCCATCTCGCGGCCATCAATGGTCAAGCGGATCTTGCCCACCAGATCGTTATAGAGGTTGCCCCAGGCGTGCAGACCATCGGTGCCCAGACCAATCACCAGCTGCTCCGCCTCCACCGGCAGGCGCTGATCCTGCAAGCGACGCTCGTGGCGCAGGCGGTACGCCTCTTCACCGAGCAGCGGATCCGCCATCAGCGCGGCGAATTCCTCCTCCGGCAACGCCAGCATCAGATCTTCCACCGGCGCGAGCGTCTTGAACAGATCGGCATTAAGGGCGCGGGCACGGGACGCCAGCTGTTTGGCCTGCGGATCCCGCGCATCCTGACTGCCGCGGCAGGCGGCCAGAATGGCGACGTTCCAGCCGATATGGCGAATATCACGGGCGCGCAGCCGCACTTCCCGCAAAAAATCCAGCAGCGCTGCGTCAGCGTCGCGCACCCCGTCCAGACCCGCCATATAGCTGGCCAGCTCTTCCAGCGCGTGGCGGGCTGCGCGCATGTCCGCTTCCAGCTCGGTGCTGTCGAGGCCCGGGTAGATATGGTCGTTATTCCACTGTTGTTGATACATAGCTTCTCGCAAAGGCCTTTATCGGGAGGCGCAGCAGACCTGCGGGCAGCAAGTCAGAGACCGGGCAACCCGAAGGCCAAAAAATGAAGAGAGGAAAAAAGAGACAATGGCCCGCAAGCTCGCTTATCCCTTGGCCGGGGCAAGACGGCTCACCAGCATCATCACGGCAACCAGCAGCAGACCCGCCACCACACCGGCCACGGCGTTGAGCAGAGTCGGCGTCACCGCCGCCAGTACGGCCCCCACTGTGGGCAGGGTGGCGACAACAGCGGCTGCACCTTCAATCAGGTGATGGGCAAAGGGCCAGCCATGCACCAGAATGCCACCGCCCACCATAAACATGGCGATGGTGCCGACCAGTGCCAGCAGGTGCATCAGACGAGGAGCCGTCACCAACAGTCCCTTCCCCACCGCGCGGCGCAGGGCGCTGCCATCAGGCTTTTGCAGCAAATGCAGACCGATGTCATCGAGCTTGACGATCAGCCCCACCAACCCGTAGACCCCGATGGTCATCAGCAGGGCGATGCCTGCCACTACCGAGAGCTGCAGCGCGAGGCTTGCTCCCTGTACCGTGCCAAGGGCGATGACGATGATCTCGGCAGAGAGAATAAAATCGGTGCGGATCGCTCCCTTCACCTTCTGCTGCTCAAACGCGGCCAAATCATCGGGAATAGGAGCAGTGTGTGCCTCCCCCTCACTCGCCTCATGGGGCAGGAACTTGTGGGCCAGCTTCTCGGCCCCCTCAAAGCAGAGGTAGGCGCCTCCCAGCATCAAGAGTGGCGTGATAAGCCAGGGCACCAGGGCACTGATGGCGATGGCTGCGGGCACCAGAATCAGCTTGTTGCGAAATGAGCCCTTGGCCACCGCCCACACCACCGGCAGCTCCCGCTCGGCACGCACTCCGGAAACCTGCTCCGCGTTGAGGGCGAGATCGTCGCCCAACACCCCGGCGGTCTTCTTCGCCGCCATCTTGGTCATCAGTGCCACGTCATCAAGCACGCTGGCGATATCATCGAGCAGGGCCAACAAACTGGTTCCAGCCATATCAAAGATCCCTTATATCAGTGAGAAACATCTTCCCGAAAAATGTCTCGCGCTTGTTCACCACGACCTTGGTCATCAGCGCTACGTCATCAAGCACGCTGGCGATATCGTCGAGCAGGGCCAACAAACTGGTTCCGGCCATATCAGAGATTCCTTATATCAGTGAGAACAACACCGCGAGAGAGGTGCACGTCCCGATAACCACCAAGGTCAACAGGACCACCTCATGGCGATCGCAGGCCATCATCGGCCGAGCCAAAAATCCGGCGCTAGCCATCGGGGGTTACGTCTTTCGGGCAAAAGATGGCACAGTGTAACGAGAAGCCGCCGTTTCGGCAGCACCCCTGAGCCATTTGTTCCTGGTTCCCTCTGAATCACCTCAAGGAGTTCCCATGCAACCCTGGCAACCTCTGCTCGCTCTCTGGTTTGGCGACGAAGCCGATGACGTCCTGCGAGCCACACGGCAAGCCCCGCTCTGGTGGGGAAAAAGCAGCGAAACAGATGCCCTGCTGGCCAGCCGCTTTGGCGAGCTGGCACAGGCCGCAGCCGAGGGCAGCCTCGCCCACTGGGCCGATGCTCCCAGCGGTCGGCTGGCGCTGATCCTGCTGCTTGACCAGCTGCCGCGTAATATCCATCGCGGCACGCCTGCGGCCTTTGCCCAGGATCCGCTGGCAAGGGATCTTTGCCTGAAAGGGCTATCCATCGGGGCGGACAAATCCCTCTCGCCACTGGAGCGGGTCTTCTTCTATCTGCCGCTGGAACATGCTGAATCCCGCGAACAACAAGCCAGAAGTGTGGCCCTGTTCGAGGCACTCGCTGCCGAGCAGGCTGGCACACCGGCGCAGGTAACCTTCGCGGGCTTTGCCGACTTTGCCCGCCGTCATCAGGTGATCATCGAACGCTTTGGCCGCTTCCCCCACCGCAACGACATTCTGGGTCGCACCAGCACACCGGAAGAGGCGACATTTTTGCAGCAACCGGGCTCAGGCTTCTAAGCAAGCCATATAAAAAAATCCCCGCCAGCTGGCGGGGATAGCAGATGGATAACAACCGTCGGCGTTACTGAATGCGATAGCGGGATATCTGCTGGTGGATGCTCTCGGTGGTGACATTAAGCTCCTCGGCTGCGGCTGAGGTCTCTTCCGCTGTGCTGCTGGTCTGCTGCACGACCTGAGCAATCTGCTCCACCTGATGGGCAATCGACTCGGCGGCCGAGCTCTGCTCGCGGATGGCATTGGTGATCTCGCCCACCTGCTCCATCACCCGGTGCGACGCACTGCGGATTTCGGCAATAATGGCGCCACTCTCGGTCGCCATGGTGACCCCCTGGCTCACCTTCTCCTCCACCAGATGCATGCGGGAGACCGTATTGTTCGACTCCTGCTGGATCGCCTCTACCGTAGCGGAGATCTCCTGGGTGGATTGCGCCGTCCGCTCTGCCAGTTTGCGCACCTCATCCGCCACCACCGCAAAGCCACGGCCGGACTCCCCGGCCCTCGCCGCTTCAATGGCCGCGTTCAAGGCCAGCAAGTTGGTCTGCCCCGCCACATCACGGATCACGTTGACCACACCGCCAATGCGCGAAATACCCTCACCCAGCGCAATGACCTCGGCCGAGGCCTGCCGGATCGAGTCGGCGATCTCGTTGATGGCATGGACTGTGCGCTCGATGGTCCGGCCCCCCTCGGTCGCCAGTTGCCCCGACTCGTTGGTGATACGGCTCGTCTCCTGAGTACGCTGGGAGATATCTGTGATGCTGACCGTCATCTCTTCCACACCGGCGGCGATCAGACTGGTGGCATCATTGGCCTGATTAGCCGAGCTGGCCAGGTGCTGCGCTGCCTGAGAGAGGGATTCGGCAGTGCTCTTGATCTGCAAGCTGCCTACGGAAAATTCGGTAAATGTCTGTTGCAGCGTATCTAGCAGCCGGTTAACCGCATTGAGGGTCAGGCCAATCTCATCCTGCTGTTTCACGTCTGCTCTCAGGGTAAAGTTGAGGTCACGCTGGATCCGGGTCAGGGTATCCATGGCGGTGCGAAGGGGATTGGCCACCTGATTGAACAACCAGACAAACAGCCCCATCGTCAGTACGGTGGCACCACCGGCGATAAACAACAGGGTTTGCAGGCTGCTGTCGTAGTTCTCCTGGCCCTGCTTCTTGAGCGCCAGTCCCAAATCCATATTGAAGTTGACGTGAAGCTCGATTGCCTTGGCAAACTGATGGAACAGTCTGGAGGCTTCTCCTGCCAGCATGTCTCGCGCTTCGTCGTTTTTGTTTTGGTGGGAGAGCTGCAGAACCTTGTCTATCTCCTGATAATATTGCGCGATAATGCGTTGATCATCGTCGGTCAGGCGCCTGTCTTCGTCATTGGAGAGCATCTCTGCTTTATATTTCTCCAGTTGCGAATTGATCTGTTTGCGATGCTCGGCAATATCCGCTTCTATCTGCTGCATCTTGTCATTGTCGGTGTTGAGGATATGGCTTTGAACCCGGGAGTGCAGCTCATAGAACGCAGCCTGCACCTCCTTGATCAGCGCAATACTGGGCACCGTATTGTCCGTCACATAGCTCAAGTCTCGATTGCCAGCCCCAAGGCGGTTGATACTGAACCAGCTGAGGAAAACAAGCGCCAGCATAACCAGCAGCGCTATCAGTTGAAGCCGACGAGCAATGTTCATAACCGTACACTCCAGATGAAAACTATCTAGCAGTGTAGACGAGCCATAAACAACAACGGCCCGCATTGGCGGGCCGTTGTTGTTTATTTTTCATGGCGTTGTGGTCAGGCTTTGGCTGGCTCACTCTCGCCCAGCGCGACGGTTTCACCCAGACTGTCTTCGGTCTTGGCCACCACGCTGGCGGCGATGGCGTTGCCCAGCACGTTGGTGGCAGAGCGGCCCATGTCGAGGAAGTGGTCGATCCCCAGCAGCAGCAGGATGCCAGCTTCCGGAATATGGAACTGGTTCAGGGTGGCGGCAATCACCACCAGAGAGGCGCGCGGTACCCCGGCCATCCCCTTGGAGGTGACCATCAGCAGCAGCAGCATGGTGATCTGCTGGGCGGTGGAGAGCTCGATGCCATAAGCCTGGGCGATGAACATCACCGCGAAGGTGCAGTACATCATGGAGCCGTCGAGGTTGAAGGAGTAACCCATCGGCAGCACGAAACTGGCGATGCGTTTGTCACAACCGAACTTCTCCAGACGATCCAGGGTCTTCGGATAGGCAGCTTCAGAGCTGGCGGTAGAGAAGGCAAGCAGGATGGGTTCGCGGATCATCGCCAGCAGCTTGATGATACGGCCACGCAGGAAGGCACCACCCATGGCGATCAGCAGCAGCCAGAGGCAGCCAAGGGCGATGTAGAACTGGGCCATGAAGCTGCCGTAGGTAACCAGAATACCCAGACCCTCTTTGGCCACCATGGCGGCAATGGCGCCAAACACGGCGAACGGCGCAAAGTTCATCACATAGCCGGTCACTTTCAGCATGATCTCGGCAGCACTGGCCATCAGCACCACCACCGGTTTGGCCAGATCGCCCAGCGCCGCTGCGGCCAGACCAAAGAACAGGGAGAAGACCACGATCTGCAGGATCTCGTTGGTGGCCATCGCCTCGACCACGCTTTTCGGAATGGCGTGGGTCACGAAATCTTTCAGGGTAATCGCGCCGGCAGAGATGCCAGAGGTAGCGGCATCATTGGGCAGGGAGAGGGAGAGGCCCACACCCGGCTGCATCAGGGTGACCATCACCAGACCCAGGCTCAGGGAGAGCAGGGAGGCCAGCATGAACCAGCCGAGGGTTTTGGCACCGATACGACCCACAGTGCGGGTATCGCCCATCTTGGCGATGCCGACCACCAGGGTGGTGAAGACCAAAGGTGCGATGATCATCTTGATCAGTCGCAGGAAGATATCGGTCAGGATAGTGATGTTGTTTGCAAAGTCTGCCGCCTGATCGGCAGCAAACAGGCGATAGCCCTGGCCGGTAAGGATGCCAAGCAACATCGAAATGAGGATGGCGACCGTCAGTTTATTCATTTTCATGGGAGAGTCCCGGTTTTGATTGGTGCAAGCCGTTGACAGTGGCATGGGAGCCACTACAGTCCGTTTTTGTGATCCGAGCCGTTGATTCCTGGCGGCTGGTATGCTGGGAGAATGCCTAAAAGCAGGGGGTAAATCTAGAGGCTTTATCCAGAATTTTATCCTGCCATTAGGTGTATGTGATATGGATCTTGCAAACCACCAATATTAATCACTGTTTATTTTGATTTCGGCGAGATATTTCGCATTCAGAGTTCGCTCATCGAGTGCCCGTGGCAACAGGCGAAAAGTGAGCAGCGCCGAGATGGTATGCTGCACCTGCATCTGGGCCATAAAGAGATCAGGTTCATCCTCGTCAAAGCCGAAGATCGGCCGTGATGGGGTCACCCTGACGGCATCACGGTTAATGGTCAGCTCATCGACCTTGAGCCAGGAGTAACCCTCTGCCAGTGCCAGCTCCCCTGCCCGCTTGAGCACATATTTGCGGGCGGTCTCCCTGTCCACCAGATCGTTGCCGACAAACTCCAGTTGCCACTTGTCCGGGCCAAGCCGGGTCTGGGAAAAACCGGTCTGGCCATTCCAGAATGACTTTTCACTCTCGTAAGGGGTGGCGCAGCCCACCAGCAGCAGGGTGAGCATCAGCAGACAACAGGGTTTAGATACGGATGCAGACACGAGAGGCCTCGCCAGGCAAATGAGCAACAGAGTCGTTACTACACCATAAAGCGAGGTGGCTGCACAATCTGCTCGCGCCAACAACGACCAGCGTGCATCACCACTGGCTTCGCGCCTGTGCGGCAAATCGCAGGCAAAAGAAAAGGCCTTGTCGTTTGACAAGGCCTTTTCCGGGGAATTTGGTCGGTGTGAGAGGATTCGAACCTCCGACCCTCTACACCCCATGCAGATGCGCTACCTGGCTGCGCTACACACCGACGGAGTCAGCTCGGCTGACGGGGGCAGAGTTTATGGAGATGACCCTGCCCTGTCAACAGGGAAACGCCGCCAATTCCTCGGCCACGGTGCGTTCGCCTGCTTTGCGAACAATCAGCGGTTAAAGGTCAGTCGCTTGCCCAGGATCTGGTCAGTCACCTGCCCGTTTTGCCAGGCGATCTGGCCATTCACCAGCGTCATCTCCACCGTGCTGTGGAAGCGGTAGCCGTTGAAGGGCGACCAGCCACAGTGGTAGAGGATGTTGTCATCGTTGACCACATAGGGCTTGCCCAGATCCAGCAGCACCAAATCGGCGAAATACCCCTCGCGGATATAGCCGCGATCCTGCACCTGGAAGCGCTCGGCTACCGCGTGGGAGGTCTTCTTGACGATAGTCTCCAGGGTAAACACGCCGTTGTGGTAGAGCTCCAGCAGCGCCTGCAAAGAGTGCTGCACCAGCGGCACACCGGACGGCGCCTTGAAGTAGCTGTTCTGCTTCTCTTCCCAGGTGTGGGGCGCGTGGTCGGTGGCGATGATATCGAGCACGTCGTTACGTACCGCATCCAGCAGTGCCTGCTGGTCGGCGGCACTCTTCACCGCAGGGTTGCACTTGATCAGGCTGCCCTGGGTCTCGTAATCGGCATCATTGAAGAAGAGGTGGTGCACACACACCTCGGCGGTGATGTTCTTGTCCTTCAGCTCGCTCAGGTCGTGGCTGGCGGTAAACAGCGACAGCTCCTTGGCCGAGGTCAGATGCAGCACATGCAGCTTGGCACCGTATTTTTTCGCCAACGCCACCGCCATGCTGGAGGATTTGTAGCACGCCTCGTCACTGCGAATGCGGCCGTGCTCGCCCATCGGCACATTCTCGCCCCACTTGGCCCGCGCCGCCTCTTCCGCCTTGGCGATGGTCGGAGTGTCTTCGCAGTGGGTCACGATCATCACCGGACTTTCGCGGAAGATGGCCGCCAGGGTCTCCTGATTGTCCACCAGCATGTTGCCGGTCGAGGAGCCCATAAACACCTTGACCCCGCAGGACTGCTTGGGGTCGAGACGCTTGATCTCTGCAAGGTTGTCGTTGGTGGCGCCGAGATAGAAGCTGTAGTTGGCGACGGAGGAGTTGGCAGCGATCTGGTATTTGGCTTCGAGGGCGTCGAGGGTGGTGGTCTGGGGATTGACGTTGGGCATTTCCATGAAACTGGTGGTGCCACCGGCGACGGCGGCGCGGGATTCGCTGGCAATAGTCCCCTTGTGGGTCAATCCCGGCTCCCGGAAGTGGACCTGATCATCGATCATTCCGGGGATGAGATGGCGACCTGCGGCATCGATCACCAGCGCATCGGGCGCCTCGATATCCGGGGCGATGCGGGCAATCCGTTCCCCCTCGATCAACACATCGGAGGCATAGATACGGCCTTCGTTGACCAGGGTGGCATTCTTGATAAGCAGTTTGTTCATGGGGGGTTCCAGTTCCTTTGCCGATAATCGCGGGTCATAATAGCGCAAAACTGCCCTTTCTCTGTAGCAAGGCCTGACTGATGAAGTTATTTGTAAGAGATTTGACCGTGATCGACTCCAGCTACCTGTGCGAACGCCGCGGCATGGTGGGGGAGAGCTGGCTGGTAGATATCGAAATGAGCGGTGAGCTCAACGAAATGAGCATGCTGCTGGACTTTGGCCGGGTAAAGAAGCTGATCAAGTCGATCATCGATGAAGAGGTGGACCACAAGCTGCTGGTGCCGACCGGGTGCCCGCTGATCCACGTCGAGACACTGGATGGTGACGAAAGCACAGTGGATCTGCTGCGCCCGGGTCGCTCCATCCATCTGCGCTGCCCATCCCAGGGCTTTGCCTTTATCCCGGCCCCGCAAGTTGATAAAGAGTCGGTGACCCGCTACCTGCTGGCGGTACTGGCCAAACGGCTGCCGGGCAATATCAAGGATCTCTCCCTGACCCTGCGTCAGGAGGCGATCACCGGCGCCTTCTACCACTACAGCCACGGCCTGAAAAAGCACGATGGCAACTGCCAGCGCATCGCCCACGGCCACCGCTCTCCCATCGAGATCCACGTCGATGGCGAGCGCGACCAGGAGCTTGAGCTCAACTGGGCCGAACGCTGGGGGGATATCTACCTTGGCACCGAGGAGGACAAGGTGGCGCTGACCGAGCTCGCTTTGAGCACCCGCGCCAATGCCCAGCTTGGCGAGCACCACTGCGGCTTCAAATATGTGGCGCCGCAAGGGCTGTTCCAGCTGGCCATCCCCACTGCCGAGGTGGAGATGATCGACACTGACACCACGGTTGAGCTGCTGGCCTGCTATATCGCCCGCGAAGTTAAGAAGATGGTGGGCGACAAGTTCGTCAAGATTGTCGCCTATGAAGGGGTCGGCAAGGGCGCGATTGCCTACGCCTGATCCCCTTGTCACTACCGTAATAAACAGAAGGCCCCGCATCTGCGGGGCCTTGTTGTTTCATCCTGTTGCCATCAGGCGCTCAGGCGGAAGCGCTTGACCAGGCTCTCCTGCTGCTCGGCGAGGGAGTCCAGCTGCTGGCTGGTCTCGGCTACCCGCTCAATCCCCTGATAGTTGAGATCCGAGATATCGGAGATGCGGTTGAGGTTGGTGGCGATATCGGCGCTGGTGGCCTGCTGCTGCTCGGCGGCAGAAGCGATCTGGCTCGACATGTCGCTGATCAGCACCACAATCCCCTGCACCTCCTCCATGGCGTTGTTGGCGTGAGAGCTCTGATCCACGCAGCTGTCCATCTCGCGAGAGCACTCCTGCATCACGGTCACCGCCTTGGCTACCCCCTGCTGCAGGTTCTCGATCATGGTCTGGATTTCGCTGGTGGACTGGGCGGTACGGCCCGCCAGACTGCGCACCTCATCGGCCACCACCGCAAATCCGCGCCCCTGCTCGCCGGCCCGCGCCGCTTCGATGGCGGCGTTGAGGGCCAGCAGGTTGGTCTGCTCGGCGATGCCGCGAATGACATCGAGGATGTTGCCAATCTGGCTGCTCATGGCACTCACATCACCAATCACCTTGCCGGTCTGTTGCAGCTTGCCCGCCAGTTGATGAGTGGTGGTGATATTGCCTGCCATCACCTTGCGTCCCATCTCGGAGGCCTTCTCCACATCCTGCACCCGCTCCAGGGTCTGGTTGGCGGCCTGCGCCACCTCCCGCACCGAGGCCTCCATCTGGGTCATGGCGGCGGCGACCGAGGCGGTCTCCTGGCGCTGTTTTTCCAGATCCGCCCGCACCGATTCGGTGGTGTGGCGATTGCCGTGGGCGGCATCGTTAAGCTGGGCCGACGCTTGTGAAAGCTGCGCCAGCACCTCCCCCATCTGGGCAATCAGCAGGTTGATCTGGCTGCCCAGCTGGCCGAATTCGTTCTTGCTCTGAAAACCGATGCGCTGGGTCATGTCGCCCTGAGTCACTTCGGTCAGCACCCGCAGCAACTCCCTGAGCGGACGGCGAATGGCCTTGCCCAGGGTATAAGCCACCAGCATGGCGATCAGGATGGCGACGACGATGCTGGTTCCCTGTGTCAGGGTGCTCTGGCTCTGTGTGGCTTTGGCGTGCTGAATGCTTTGACTCATCAGCTGCTGACTCTGGCCGGTGATCCGCTCAAGCTGGTTCTGGATCTCGACGATGAGAGCGCTGGCCTGCTTGCTCTTCTCCCGCATCTGTTCCTGCTGCTTCATCAGCGCCAGATACTGGGAGAGCACGCCTTCGCTTGCGGTGGTGTCGCGCACAAAGCCGTGAACATAGTGGCCCATGTCGTTCTCGAAGTTCTTCAGCTCCCCCTGCAGATCCTTGATGGTGCTGTTGAACCCCTCGATCTGCATCTTGTTGCGCTTGAGCGCCCCTTCGATGGGGGCCGGAATGGTCTGATTGAGGGCGTCCATGGTGGAGAGTTCGATGGCGGAAAGCTTGGTGGTCAGGGTCTCGGAGAGCATCTTGATAAAGCTGTCGTCGATGGTGACCATCATGTCACCCAGACTCTTCTTGAACTGGGGCAGACTGACCTGAAACTGCCCCTTGGCCAGATTGACCTTGTGCAGTCGGGTGAGCAGCGCCTCGTGTTCGCCGGGCAGGGTATCGGTCAGTTGCAGGTAGCTGTCGACCTGCTTGCTGAGGCTGCTCATCTCCCCTTGCAGTTCGGGGTGGTGGGCCACCTGCTGGCGCAAGACGTCGAGGCTCTTGCCCACCGCAGCCTTGGCCTGTTTCAGTTCGGCCACTTCGGCCGGCAGCTGTTTGGGATCCTGCTCGGTGAGCACATCCCCCAGCCACTTGTTGGCGCTGAGCAGAGTGATTTGGGTCTGACTGCTGGCAATCACCAGCGGCATAGACTGCTGGGTAACCTGCTCCAGTGCGTTCCCCAGGGTCTCCTGACTACGAAATGTGAGCAGTGAACTGGCCACCATCACGGCCACCAGGATCGCGAAGCCAAGGTAGACTCGCTGCAAGATGGAGAGATCCGACATTGTTTGTTTCATTATTGTCCCGCTGTATATGCAAAAGTCCCTTGCCTGAGTACCCCGTCCTTTTGATACCCTGCAGACCACCCTGAACAGGCGCTGCAGATGACGTCCCTCTGGCTATCGGTATTTTTAACAATAACTGAAGGGAATGGGACATCAGCTGTGTCAAATGTCGGCTTGTGTCACACTTGGCGTGCTGCTCGCCCCCCTTTCGGGAGCCGCTTGGGGTTCTAGTTCAATTTTCTGTTTCATATAAGGGAGTTAGCCATGGCGCAAGAAACCATTTTCAGCAAAATCATCCGTAAAGAGATCCCCGCCGACATCCTTTATCAAGACGATCTGGTCACCGCATTCCGGGATATCCAGCCCAAGGCCAAGACCCATATTCTGATCATCCCCAATGTGCTGATCCCCACCGTTAATGACGTGGAAGCCGAACATGAACTGGCCCTTGGCCGGATGTTCACAGTTGCCCGCAAACTGGCCGCCGAGGCGGGCATCGCCGAAGATGGCTACCGCCTCATCATGAACTGCAACCGCCACGGCGGGCAGGAGGTCTACCACATCCACATGCATCTGGTCGGTGGCCAGCCGCTGGGACCGCTGCTCAGCCTGTAATGAATCGCCACGCCTCAACCTGCCGCAGCGCCCTGTTGCTCTGCGGCGTCCTGCTGTTGCTGGGAGGCTGCGCCTCCCGCTGGCAGGATATGTTTGTCTCCTACTCCGATCAGATGGTGCCCCTGCGCAACCAGCTGCAGCTAGGCCATGCCGCCGAGGCGCTGCCCGAGGTGCGCGACTCCACCCTTGGGGATGACACCTTTGTGCTGGATCGGCTCGAACAGGGGCGCATTGCCTGGCTCGCCGGTCAGGATGCGGGCAGCAAGCAGGCGTTCACCGCCGCCGACAGCCGCCTTCAGTGGGAAGAGAATCAGGCCGAATACCGGCTGAGCCACGGTCTGGATCAGGTGGGCAGTCTGCTCACCAACGATCAGTCGATGGCCTATCGTACTCCCGATTACGAACGCACCATGCTGCATCACTATCTGGCCCTCAACTATCTGCAACGGGGTGATGCCGATGGCGCCCTAGTAGAGGTGCGCCGGGCCAATCAGGTGCAGGAGCAGGCGCTTAAACGGCGAGCCGATGAGGTGCGCAAGGCGAAGGATGAGAGCGAAGAGGCCGAGGCTGAAGGTGAGATGCGCCAGCTGATGTCGCGCGGCGCACCGGATCTCGACCGGTTGATCGGCAAGGTCAAAAACGGTTTTCAGAACGCCTACACCTTCTATTTTTCCGCCGTGCTCTATGAGGCGGCCGGGGATCTCAACGATGCCTGGGTCGACTATCAGCGCGGCTACCAAATAGCGCCGGACAACCGCAGCCTGCAAGATGCCTTGCTGCGTCTGGCGCGGCTG
This sequence comes from Aeromonas sp. R1-2, assembly GCF_040908505.1. Lineage (NCBI taxonomy): Bacteria > Pseudomonadati > Pseudomonadota > Gammaproteobacteria > Aeromonadales > Aeromonadaceae > Aeromonas > Aeromonas sp. R1-2. The sequence goes on from NZ_JBFODU010000014.1 coordinate 110,574, forward strand.
CGTGGCTCACCGGACGAGATCCGCGAGACCGAGAAAAAGATAGGCCGCAAAGCACCGCAGCTTGCAAAAGATCAAGGCCAACTGGTGGTGCTGTTTGAAGATGGTTTGATCCCGGCACGGCGCGAACTGTTCCTGCCGCTGCCCATCTCCACCTCCCGCGGCGATTTTCGCACCTTTACCGTCGCCATCCCCTATTACGATAATCGGGCCAGCGATACGGGGCCGCTCACGGTCACGCTCGGCAAGCGGGTCGAGCAGACCAGCGAGCTGGTCAGGCTGGAAGCACTGGCCGCCAAAGATCTGCAAGAGCGACTGCCCGGCATGCTGACCCGTCAAGCGCTGCGACTGGTGGCCAAGGAGCAGATGCGCCACACCGCCGCCAAAGAGGGGGGCGATGTGGGCAATATTCTGGTGGGGATCTTCAACACCCTCTCCGAGCGGGCCGATACCCGCAGCTGGCTGACGCTGCCTGCGCAGGCATCGAGCTGGCAGGGGATGGTGCCGGCAGGTGACATCAACCTCACCCTGAGCGCGGGGGCGGCGCAGCGGCAATTGCCGCTCACCATCCACAAGGGACGCACCACCCTGGTCTGGGTACAGCGCCTCGGCGCCGGTCTGACCACCCGGGTGATGCCGCTCTGAGCAGATGGCGAAGAGAGATGATCAAGACAATTAACCGGGCAGGCACACACGCGGCCCCACTCACCCCGATTAAGGAGAGCAAGATGAAAGCATACGGGTTGGCCCTCGGGCTCGCGCTGCTGCTGACCGGCTGCGCCACCAACACCTCCGGCGTGGCGCTCTATGGCCCGGCGGGCGGTGCTCCCACGCTGGAGCAGCATCAAAACGTCAACGTCACCCTGAGCGAGCTGAGCCGCCGCCAGCAAAATGGCCTGCTGCAGGTCAATGTGGCCGCCGCCAGCACCCAGCGCGGCGATAACAAGCTGCAATATATCTTCTATTGGTATGATGAGGCCGGTCAGGAGGTCGCCAGCGATGGCCGCGGCTGGACCCCCATCAAGCTGCATGGCTATCAGACCCGCACCCTCTCGGCCTTGGCGCCCAGCCCGGCGGCGCAGGGTTACCGAATTTACGTACGCGAAGTGATTGAGGAATCCTACTGATGAAAATGAATCATGCCCTGCTGATCCTGACTGGCGCGTTGCTCTTGGGCGGCTGCTCCAGCACTACCGTCAGCTATGGCGATCCCACTGAAACCGAAACCGTCACCGTCGATTACGGCTCAAGCGACCTGCAGGCCATCGCCGACAAGATGGCGGACTCCATGCTCGCCTCCCCTGCCACCAGCGAGATCACCGCTGGCGGTCGTCCGGTGATGTTTATGGACTCTATCCGCAACAAGACCTCCGAGCACATCGATACCGAAGCCATCACCGATACCATCCGCACCAAGTTGCTGCGGGCCGGCAAATTCCGCTTCGTCGACATGAGCAAGGTGGCCGCCGTCAAGCAGCAGCTCGAATACCAGCAGAGCAGCGGCATGGTGGATCCTGCCTCCATGGTGCGTCTGGGCAAGCAGACCGGTGCCCGCTACATGGTCTATGGCAACCTCGCCAGCATCGTCAAAGACAATGGCAAGGTGAAGGATGTCTACTACCAGATGACCATGAACCTGATGGATCTGCAAAACGGCGAACTGCTGTGGGCCGATCAGAAAGAGATCCGCAAACAGGCGAAGAAATCCACCTTTGGCTGGTAACAGGCTCCCGCAGACAGGCAACTGTGATCCGCTACTGGCCAGCCTGCCTACCCCCTGGCGGGAGGGGCAGCTGGAACCACTCGGGTTAGGCCTGACCAACTGCAACTATCGACTGCGCCTCCCCTCGGGGCGCAGTTATTTTTTGCGTCAGGGCCACTCCAACCCGGTACGCCTTGGCATCGACCGTCCCACCGAGTGGCAGCTTTATAAGGGGGCGATGGCCGAAGGGTTGGCGCTGCCTTGCCACTATGGCGATCCCGCCAGCGGTCTGATGCTGCTCGAATGGTGCGATGAGCCAAACTGGGCGCAAGCGCGCCCGCCGGAAGCCGATCAGCCCCGTCTGCTGGCTGAGGTGCTGCGCAAGCTCCATCGCCTGCCGCTGCCTGCGGTGGTGATGGCGGTGCGAGCCCACGCGGCGGGCTATCGCGCCCGACTGGCCCACATCCCCTCCTGGCTGCCCGCCCTGGAGCGGGGTTTGCTCGCCAGCAGTGAGCCAAATGATTGCTGGCGCCCTTGCCACCATGATCTCAATCCGGCTAACTTGTTGGGAAGCAAACCCTGGGTCATCGACTGGGAGTATGGCGCGGCAGGTCACCCCGGCTTTGAGCTCGCCAGCATCCAGCGCACCCATGAGTGGCCCGCCGAGCGGCGCGACGAGCTGGAAGCGCACTATCTGCAGGCCGTGCCGCGCCACCAGTGGCCCGATTTTCAGAGCGAGGCATTTTTACCCTGGGTCGACTATATCGGCCTGCTCTGGGCCCTGCTGATGGCAGAGCAACAGCCCTCACTCGACTATGACACCCTGATCGCCATCAACCGGCAACGACTGGAGTAACAGATGATAAACAAGGTGCGCTGGCACAAGCCGAAAACCTGGGGTCTGCTGCTGATCGGCCTGCTGCTGACCGGTTGCTCCACCCGGGTGATCTACTACTGGCTCGATACCGCCATCATCTGGCAGCTGGATGACTACTTTGCCCTCTCCTATTCGCAGAAGGATCTGCTCAGCCGCGAAGTGAAGGGGCTGATGGCCTGGCACCGCCAGCACGAGCTGCCTCGCTACGCCAGGGATCTCGATGCACTGGCCAAGGCGGTGGCCAGCCCCATGACGCCGGAGCAGATCTCGACCAATCTCGATGCGGTGCAGCAGAGCCTGACCCGCACGCTGGAAAACACTATCCCCCGTGCGGTCAGGCTGGCGCGCACCCTGACCGACGAGCAGGTGGCCCGCTTTATGACCGATCGGGTCAAGCGGCAACAGGAACGGCAAAAGGACTTTGCCACTGAGCCCAAAGAGCAGATGCTGGCGGAGTTTCGCGACAAGATGAACAAGCGGCTCGAGTTCTGGATTGGCGAGGTGAAACCGGCACAGGCGCCACTGGTGGCCCAGTGGGCCGAATGGCAATACGAGCTGATGCCCCCCTGGCTCGAGTTTCAGGAGTCCTGGACCCAGGAGCTGGACAGGCTGATGAAGCAGCGCCAGAGTCCCGACTTTACCCGCGAGCTGACTGACCTGCTGGCCGAGGGGGATGGGCTGATGGATGGCCGCTTTACCGGCTATACCGAGCAGTCGCGCCAACGTACCGTCAACTGGCTGAGCGCCATGAGCCAGTCGCTGGATATCTCCCAGCGGGCCCATCTCTACTCCCTGCTCAAGGGCTACGCCCGCGACTTCAAGCAGATGAGCGGCAGCTGACGAGCGGCATCGAATGGTGCCATGCGCCCGGGGCAACCTTGTTCAAACGGGGCGCTTATGGTAGTTTGACCTTTCTATTTATCGGGAATTAACTTTTTGCGCCTTATCGACAAAGTAAAACTGGTGCTGGTAACTCTGGTTATCGCCCTCACCCTGCTTTGTTCCATCGCCCGAATGGAAGGCCCGCTGCTACCCGCATCTCCCCAGAGTGAACAGCAGCAGACTCAGGTGTTCAATCAGCTTAGCGACAGCGACGATGGCATCATCAAGTTTGTTGGCAGCCATCAGAATCACCTGCTGCGTCTCGAACAATCCCTGCGCAGTGACAACCAGCCCAAGAGTGTGGTCTACGAGCTGATCCAGAGCTGGTCGGCCCAAGCCATCCTGCTGTTGCTGCTCGGCTGGCTGATGCTGGCACCCGAGCTCTATCACAAACAGAGTTTTCGCGATCGCTTTGGCGCGATCCACAGACGCCATCTACAGCGCCAACATCTGCAATACCGCTTCACCCAGAGCTATCTGAGCGCCTGACCCCGGAGGGGCTGGCACATCCACTGTTTGCTCATCTCCTCTTCCTGACGGATCCGGCGGCTGCCTGATCCGCATTTGATGCATCCCATTTTTTGCGCCTTGCCGAGCCTTGTTGCTATCGGCCCGGGCACCATTCTCCTGACAGAGGCTTGTTTGCCATGAGAAAGAGCAATCGCACCGTTCTCAACCGCATGAGCAAGTGGCAGTACGCACTGCTGCTGTTGATGCTGTTGACCTTTACCTTTTACTCCCTGCCCACCTTTTTTGGTGAGCAGCCCTCCCTTGGCCTGCACGGACAGCAGCGCCTGACCGCTCAGCAACAGATGCTGCTGAGCGACAAACACCTGGCCCCGATCAAGGTCATTGAGCAGCCTGAGCGGGTCGAGCTGGTCTTTGCCAGCCAGGGCGAACAGCAGCGCGCCAAGCAGTTGCTGGAGCAGCAAGGGGGCGACAGTGCCGCCCTCACCCTGGAGTTTCACTCCAACGCGCCGGCCTGGATCACCCGCCTCGGTGCCGACCCCATCAAGCTGGGGCTCGACCTGCGTGGCGGCTCCCAGCTGCTGATCGGGGTGGACGTGGACTTTGTCATCGACAATCAGACCAAGAATCTGGTGGATACCCTGCGCACCCGCTTCCGTGAAGCCAATCTGCGCGGCGCCAGCGTCACGCGCAGCGCACAGGGCGCCGTAGCCGTCACCCTGCCGGAGGTCGCCGAACAGGAGAGCTGGCTCACCATCATCAAGGAGAGTGCCGGTACCCGTCAGGATCAGTGGAAGCTGACCCGCTCCGGCAATGATCTGAAACTGGTGCTGAGCGATGCTGAGCGCACCCTGCTGGTCAACAACGCCGTGACCCAGAACCTGTCGATCCTGAAAAAACGGATCAATGAGCTCGGCATCGTCGAGGCATCGGTGGTGCGTCAGGGGCAGGATGGTATCCGTATCGAACTGCCCGGGGTGCACAACCCCAAGCAGGCGAAAGAGGTGATCGGGGCCACCGCCTCGCTGGCCTTCTACGAGGCCAAAGCCGACAGCCACTTCTATATCGCCGATCGCAACGGCCAGGCCGTCGGCATGGCACGCAAGCCGGTACTCACCGGCGAGCACATCGTCGATGCCCGCGCCAACATGGGCGAAATGGGTCAACCCCAGGTCAATATCGTGCTCGACACTCTGGGTGGCAGCAAGATGAACCAATTCAGCCGCCAGCATGTGGGCAAGCCGATGGCAACCGTCTTCACCGAGTACAAGACCAACGCCCAGGGCAAACTGCGCGCCCAGAGCGAGGTGATCAACGTCGCCACCATCCAGACAGCCCTTGGCAACCAGTTCCGCATCACCGGCATTGGCAGTCTGCCGGAAGCGCAAGAGCTGGCCATGCTGCTGCGTGCCGGCGCCCTCACCGCCCCTCTCAAGATCCTGGAAGAGCGCAGTATTGGCCCGACGCTGGGGATGCAGAATATCGAGGCGGGCTTCACCGCGCTGGCCTTCGGCATGGCGGGCATGATGCTGTTCATGATGGCCTGGTACCGCAAATTCGGCTGGGTTGCCATCACGGCGCTGGTCGCCAACCTGTTGATGCAGGTCGGCATGCTGGCGGTGCTGCCGGGCGCCGTGCTGACCCTGCCGGGGATCGCCGGTCTGGTGCTGACGGTGGGCATGGCGGTGGATACCCATGTGCTGATCTTCGAGCGGATCAGGGACCGTCTGCGAGAAGGGGGCTCACTGGCCAACGCCATCGACTTTGGCTATCGCTCCGCCTTCCACACCATTTTTGATGCCAATATCACTACGCTCATCTGCGCCGTGGTGCTCTATTCCATTGGCTCCGGGCCGCTGCAGGGCTTCTCCATCACCCTCATTCTGGGTCTGCTCTCCAGCATGATCACCGGGATCTGGGGGACGCGCGCCATCATCAACCCCCTCTGGGGACGCAGTAGCGAGCGCACGCTGAAGGTGTAACGGGACAACAGTCCCTCTGATGAGCGGCTTTGGCTGCGCCATCGGCCATGGATATGGCCGGAGCGGCCAAAGCAGAACACTATTTTCCCGGCGTGTCGCGACACGTCGTGATGGGCCAACAGCCTGATGCTGGCTGGCCAAGGAGAGAATTATGTTGAGAATGATCGTTGCCATGGGGCTGACCCGTTGGCGCTATATCGGCCTGTGGGCTTCCATCCTGCTGACCGTGGCCAGCGTCGCCATCTTGCTGGTGAACGGCCTGACATTGGGGCTCGATTTTACCGGCGGGATCCTGCTGGAGTTTCATATCCAGACCCTGAAAGAGGCCCATGAGCTCAATGCCATGCTGGTCTCCCCGCTGGCGGGAGCCGTTGAGCTGAGCTCGGCCGGTATTCCCGGCGAGTGGCTGATCAAATTGCCTCCCCACGAACTGCCCTGGCCCGCGGCAGATCTCGCCACCATGCTGACCCAACAGCTGGGGATGCCGGTCGAGTTGCTGCGCACCACCATCGTTGGCCCTCAGGTGGGTGCCGAGCTGTTCCAGCAGGGGATGCTGGCGGTGCTGGTCGCTTCGCTGGCGATGTCGGCCTATCTGGCGTTTCGCTTCGAGTGGCGTCAGGCCATCGGCATCCTGCTCTCGGTGGTCCATGACGCCATCGTGGCGCTGGGGCTGCTGTCACTCTTTCAGATCGAATTCGATCTGAACATCATCGCCGGTTTGATGGCGGTGATCGGCTACTCCCTCAACGACAGCATCGTCATCTCGGACAGGTTGCGGGATCTGCTGAGCTCGCGTACCCAGATGGGGATCCACGAGTGCTCCGATGTGGCCATCAAGGCAACCTTCAGTCGCACCATGATCACCTCGGGCACCACCCTGTTTACCGTGGGCGCCCTGCTGCTGTTTGGTGGTGACGCCCTCTACGGCTTCTCCTTCACCCTGTTTGCCGGGATCCTGGTGGGCACCGTCTCTTCCATCACCGTCGCCTCGACCGTGCAGGAGCTGCTTGGGCTCACCCCTCAGGCCTACCAGAAGAAAAGCGAGGAGCCACTGGCCAACGCGGCCTGAACCTTGTTAATCAGGCCCGGCTTACCGGGTCTCAACAAACCGGGCCCCCTGCCAACCATTGGCAGGGGCTTTTTCCATCCCTCCTCTCGGTCTCTCGCCGCCCCTTTTGTTGCTCGGCTCGCTTCAATTGACAACTGACCATTTTGAAAGCAATGACGGATCAACCCGTCATTTTTAATAACAAAAAGGTCATTTTATTACGTCGCAAACCATAAAATGTGACTGAAAGCACTTTCTTGAGGGCTCAAAGGAGGCAACATTGTAGTGATTTATCTACAAAGGGATATGAGATGTTGTTACAACCTGCCAATACAGCAAAATCCAGACAGTTGCTGAACGAGACCATGGCTTTGGTACTCGCAGGAGGGCGGGGTAGTCGCCTCAAACAGTTAACCGACAACCGTGCAAAACCTGCCGTTCATTTCGGCGGCAAATTCCGCATCATCGATTTCGTGCTCTCCAACTGCATCAACTCCGGCATCCGTCGGGTCGGTGTCGTGACCCAGTACAAATCCCACAGCCTGTTGCGCCATCTTCAATCGGGCTGGTCTTTCCTGCGCTACCAGATGAACGAGTTTATCGATCTGCTCCCTGCCCAGCAGCGGGTGGATGAGGTGAACTGGTATCGGGGGACCGCCGATGCGGTCTACCAGAATCTGGATATCATCCGCGATCACGCCCCCAAATATGTGGTGGTACTGGCAGGCGACCACATCTACAAGATGGATTACGCCGCCATGCTGCTCGACCACGTCAATATGGGCGCCAAGGTGACCGTTGCCTGCATCGAGGTGCCACGCAGTGAAGCAAGCGCCTTCGGGGTAATGGCGGTGGATGATGATCGCAAGATCAATGCCTTCGTCGAAAAGCCTGCCAACCCGCCCGCCATGCCGGGCAAGGCCGACACCGCGCTGGCCTCCATGGGCGTCTATATCTTCGATGCGGAGTATCTCTATCAGCTGCTGGAAGAGGACATTGCCAACGAGCAGTCCCATCACGATTTCGGCATGGACGTGATCCCCCGCGTGGTGAAAGAGGGCACCGCATTCGCTCACCCGTTTGGCATGTCCTGTGTCGGCTGCTGTCCGGATCGCCGCCCCTACTGGCGCGATGTGGGCACCGTGGACTCCTTCTGGGAGGCCAATATGGATCTCGCTTCCGTCACGCCTGAGCTCGATATCTACGATCAGGACTGGCCCATCTGGACCAGTCAGAACATGACTCCTCCCGCCAAGTTCGTGCAGGACCGAAACGGCCAGCACGGCATGACCATCAACTCCATGTTTGCCGGGGGCACCATCGTCAGTGGCTCTTTCATCCTGAGTTCGGTGCTCTTTACCAATGTGCGGGTCGACTCCTTCTGCACTCTGGATCAGGCCGTTATCTTCCCGGGTGTGGAGATTGGTGCCGGTTGCCGACTGCGCCGGGTGGTGATCGACAAGGGGTGCAAACTGCCGGAAGGCACGGTGATAGGTGAAAACGCCGATGAAGATGCACGTCGCTTCCACCGCTCCGAGCAGGGCATCGTGCTGGTCACCCAGGGGATGCTCACTCGCCTGAACAAAGAGCTGCAGGGAAAACAAAAGCGCTGATCCGCAGCCAGACGGGATCCCCCTTCCTACCGCAAAGGGAGCCACTATGGCTCCCTCTTTCTATGGCTGACCAGATAGCCACCTCACACCATCATTGCCATCGCGTAGCTGTGCAGCAGAGATGACATTCACTGTGCTCGAACAGCTGAACAATGCAGCCTTTACGCCTCAAACTGTAAACATTAAATTACGAAATGACCATAAACCCTCCGAAAACCTCTCTGTATTATTCCTGTTCGCACTATATAGCAGCTCCTTTATCTGACTTTTTAGCGGTAAACCCACTGGTTTCACTTGATTGTTTGTTTTTCCTTGGTAAGGTGATGGCGGTTGCGTAACAAAGCAGGTACCAGTGTAAACATATCGGCACACCTGCTTTTGGCTTAATACAGCAGAGAGAATGAAATCATGCAAAGAGACCCCCTGAACAACATCCATATCCAGTCCGAACAAGTGATGATCACGCCTGCCCAGCTCAAGGAGAAGTTACCCATCTCCGACAAGGCGCTGGCATTCGTGCAAGGGGCCCGTAATACCATCGCCGACATCATTCACCGCCGCGATCACCGGCTGCTGGTGATCTGTGGTCCCTGCTCCATCCACGATATGGATGCCGCCAAAGAGTACGCAACCAGACTCAAAGCGCTGCATGATGCCTATCAGGACTCTCTCTACATTGTCATGCGGGTCTACTTTGAGAAGCCGCGCACCACGGTCGGCTGGAAAGGCTTTATCAACGACCCCAATCTGGATGGCACCTTCGATGTGGAGCTGGGGCTGCACCGTGCCCGCGAGCTGCTCTGCTGGCTGGCGGAGCTGGAGTTGCCGCTGGCCACCGAAGCGCTCGACCCCATCAGCCCGCAATACCTGGCGGAGCTCTTCTCCTGGTCAGCCATCGGCGCCCGCACCACCGAATCCCAGACCCACAGGGAGATGGCGTCAGGTCTCTCCATGCCGGTCGGCTTCAAGAACGGCACCGACGGCAACTTGGGGACTGCCATTAATGCGTTGCAGGCGGCCTCCTCCCCTCACGCCTTTATGGGGATCAACCAGCAGGGCCAGGTTGCGCTGCTGCAGACCCAGGGCAACCCGGATAGCCACGTGATCCTGCGCGGCGGCAAACATCCCAACTACGACTCGGTCAACGTATCACTGGCGGAAGAGGCGTTGGAAAAAGCGGGCCTGCTGCCGAGCCTTGTGGTGGATTGCAGCCACGGCAACTCCAGCAAGGATCACCGTTTGCAACCCAAGGTGGCTGATAACGTCATCCATCAGATCCAGGAGGGCAACCGCTCCATCATCGGGGTGATGCTCGAATCCAACCTGTTCGAAGGAAACCAGTCCAGCGAGCAGCCCAAGGAGCAGATGCACTACGGGGTCTCCATCACAGATGCCTGTATCGACTGGGACACCACCGCCACCCTGCTGGCCCGCTGCCACAACCAGCTGGCTGACCCCCTCAAGGGCAGAACTGCACGGTAAGCCGTGGTATCTTGTCGTAACCTATTGAACAATCTGGGTATCACCGCAGGTGGCATCTGGCAGCTCATGCCGTGATACCTTGTTGCATCTTGAATTTCAGGGCGCCGCCGCTCGCGGCGCCAGCAGGGACTGGATATGGCTGAAGAGTTGAATGTACTCAGGGACAAGATAGATGCGGTGGACAAGCAGCTGATCGATCTGCTGGCCGCCCGTCTGGCCCTGGTGGGAGAAGTGGGTGAGGTAAAGAGCCGCCACGGCCTGCCCATCTATGCACCGGATCGGGAAGCGAGCATGCTGGCCCGCCGCCGCGCCGAGGCTGAGCAGTTGGGGGTGCCCGGCGATCTCATCGAAGACGTGCTGCGCCGGGTCATGCGTGAATCTTATGCCAGCGAGAAAGATACAGGCTTCAAATGCATAAAGCCGGATCTTGGCAAGGTGGCCATCATCGGCGGTCAGGGCCAGCTTGGTCGGCTGTTCGGTCATATGTTCAGCCTCTCAGGCTATCGGGTCGAGACGCTGGAACAAGCCGACTGGCCGCACGCTGACGAGATCCTCGCCGGAGCCGGTCTGGTGATGGTGGCGGTGCCCATCGATATCACCTGCCAGATCATCGACCGCCTCGGCAACCTGCCCGCCCACTGCCTGCTGGTCGATGTCACCAGCGTGAAAGCGGCGCCGCTCGAACATATGCTGGCGGTGCACCAAGGGCCGGTACTGGGACTGCACCCCATGTTCGGGCCGGATGTGGCGAGTCTCGCCAAGCAGGTGATCGTCTGCTGCCAGGGTCGTGACCCCGCCGCCAGCCAATGGCTGCTGGATCAGATGACCATCTGGGGCGCCCGCTTGCAACAGGTGGAAGCCAAGGCCCACGATGAGGCGATGACCCTCATTCAGGCACTGCGTCACTTCGCCACCTTTGCCTATGGCTGGCACCTCTCCCGGGAGCAGGCCAATCTGGATCGCCTGCTGAGTTTGAGCTCCCCCATCTACCGGCTGGAGCTCGCAATGGTGGGGCGGCTGTTCGCTCAGGATCCCCACCTCTATGCCGATATCATTTTGTCGTCACCGCAGAATCTGGCGATGATCCGTCGCTACTACCAGAACTTCGGTGAAGCGCTGGGGCTGCTGGAGCGGGGGGACAGGGACGGTTTCATCGAGGCCTTCTCGCAAGTCTCCGGTTTCTTCGGCGAGCATGCCGACCAGTTCCTGCGTGAAAGCCGCATGCTACTCGCCCAGGCCAACGACCGCCGCCAACACGGCTGATCCTGCAAAAGCCGCTACCTCATATCGCCAGAAAAGGAAGATAGCTGGGCATCTTCCTTTTTGGGTAATGCCTCCAATCAGTTGAGATGGTGCCTTTCGATAAAAGCACCAATTACTTTCTCGTGGAGCTCAATGGAACGAGAGAAGCAGATGGTTTTGCGAGCCAATCGCTTGATGCGCGTTCTGAGCGTCAGGTTGTTACGCTCGATACGCTGGGTGAATATCTTCCCGGTCAGATGCATCTCGCTCGGTACCTCTCTGGCATAGCTTCCCCAGTCATCGCTGGTGATAAAACCAATCTGGAACGGAGATAGTAGGCTCAGCAAGCGGCGGCATGTCTCATCGTTGCGCGGGCCAAAGGTATATGCCACGACTCGTTTTCTCTTGGTATCAAAGGCATACCAAAGCCAATGTCGATGCTGTTTATTGCCGATCTTGTCATTGAACACCTCAGGTCATGGTGGCGACTGTACCACCTAAAATGGTGTCCGGGATGATTAGACCACTACATGTTGAGCAGGCTTAACCCAGCTGAACCCGAGTGCCCATCTCATCGGCTCAGCGCGGGGACTTTCCCAGATAGCGCTCCACGATCACTTTCACCCCGTCACGTTTTTTGAGCTGATAGAGCTCCTTGTCAAACTGGTCGATAAAGGCCTGTTTGTAGGGGTACTCCCCCTTGCGGCTGTAGCCGAGAAACCCCTGCTCCTTGCTGAGCACCGGCCCCTGTTTGAGCAGGGACATATCGGCCACCGCCAGCTGATCGGCCTTTATCATGTTGAGTAACTCATAGAGCAGGGAGAGGCGATCATTGATGGTGCAATCGACCCGGCCGCGGACAATCTTGAGCAGGTTCTCCCGATTGCTTTTCACCTCCTCCACGTCGATCTGCTTCTCTTTTACCGCCTGCCAAAAGGCATCGCCGCCGACGGCAAAACCGGCGTTCATGCCAAAGCGTAAACCGTGATAGTCGAGCGGAAACCTGGCCTGCGGGGTATTGGCCGCCACACTGGCACCGCACATCACCACCAGCTCTTCATCCAGCATCGGCTGGGAGTAGGGCCACATGTAAGGGCGGGTATCGGGCATGTAGTAAGGTGGAAAAATGGCGAAGGCAGCCCCCTGCTCCACCATGCTCAGACCGCGCCGCCACGGCATGGGCTTGAGCACCACCTCATAGTCAGGCATGGCAGAGGTTACCTCTCGGATAATGTCGGCATAGATCCCCCTGACCTCCTCCCCCTCCTGCCAGGAGTAGGGGGGATAGGCGGCATCCGCCAGGATCTCGACCCGGGTCTTGGCGTGCGCCATCATGCACAACCCCAGCAACAAGCAACACCAGACGCGCATAAGCCAGCACCTCCTGAAAAAGCCTGCATCAAGCATAGCCATCCAGCGCGCCTTCCTCTGCTGCCGCGCCATAATTCATGCCATCTCTTCGTTGGCAGAAAAATGTTAATGTATTATTAAAGCCATCCTTTATGCTGGAGAGCAATTGCTCTGAATGGATGGCCGCATATGGATGTGCAACTGCTTCTGCTCTACCTCTCCCCGATTTTTCTGGCCTTTATCGGCTGGGAGATGCTCTACCTGCGCAAACATGGCGCGGCCTTTCCAACCGCCACCTACCAGTGGCGGGATCTGTTCGCCAACGCCGCCCTGGCCCTGATGCACCAAGGGGGCGATGCGCTGGCGGCCATCGCCATTGCTTATCTGTATGACACCCTCTGGGGCTGGCGACTGTTCGATATCGAGCTCACCTTCTGGAGCGTATTGCTGCTGTTCCTGTTGCAGGATCTCTGTTACTGGCTGTTCCACTTCACCAGCCACCATGTCCGCTGGCTGTGGGCCTCCCACGTGGTGCACCACAGCTCGGAGCGGCTCAACCTCTCCACCGCTTTTCGCCAGAGCCTGATGTATCCGATCTCCGGCATGTGGCTGTTCTGGATCCCGATGATTGTCATCGGCTTCCCGCCCGAGGCGGTGGTCGCCACCGTGCTATTGAGTCTGGGTTTCCAGTTCTTCGTCCATACCCAGGTGGTGGGCAAGCTCGGCTGGCTTGAGTGGATCTTCAACACCCCCTCCCACCACAGGGTGCACCACGCCAGCAACGCCAAATACATAGACCGCAACTTCGCCGGGGTGCTGATTATCTGGGATCGACTGTTCGGCACCTTTGTCGAGGAGGATCCTGCCGAGCCGTGTCGCTTTGGCATCACCAAGCCGCTCCACAGCTTCAATCCCCTCACCCTCACCTTCCACGAGTGGCGCGACATGCTGCGCGACGCCCGTGGCCTACCCTGGCGACAAAAACTCGCAGTGCTGTTTGGCAAACCGGCCGGACCTGCCAGCCGCTGAGCCTTCGCCCCGAATAGCAAGCCCCTGATAACCAGTCCCTGATAACAAGAGAGCGCCACGGTAGCGCTCTCTTTTATGGTCAGCCATATCTTCGGTGTCAGAGATGGGTGAACGACCAGACGGCGGGGATCAGGCTCAGCAAGGTCACTCCGGCCAACAGCCGCTCGCGACCACTCAGGCAAAGATCTGCGCCCAGCTGACGACGGCTGTAGAGAAACAGCAGCAGACCCGGCCCGTAGAGCAACAACGACAGCAGCAGATACTCCACCCCGGCAGCATAGAGCAGCCAGAAACCGTAACAACTCGATACCAGCGCTACCGCCCGCATCAGACCGCGGCCCTGCCCGCCCTCACCCTTCTTGCTGAACGAGAGCTTGAGCAAGAACAGGCCGATCAGCAGGTAGGGCACCAAAATCATCGAGGTAGAGATAAGCAGCAGGCTGGTGTAGCCCTTGCCGAGCAGCCACACCAGCAGCAGGCAAGTCTGCACCGTCAGGCTGGTGAGCCAGAGCGATGCGATAGGCGTCCCGTTGCGGTTCTGGCGCCGGAAGATGGCGGGAAACGCGCCGTGGCGGGCCGCGCTGAACGGCACCTCGGCCGAGAAGAGGGTCCAGCTCACGTAGGAGGCGAGCACCGAGACGATAAGGCCGACGCTGATGAGCAGCTTGCCCCAGGATCCGGTCATCTGGGCCATCAGCCCTGCCATGGAGGGGTTGGGCAGCGCCGCCAGCTCGGGTCGGCTCAATATTCCGAGCGCCAGCACCGAGATAAGCACATAGAGCAGCAGCGCCAATAGCACCCCAAGCACGGTGGCGGTGCCCACATCCCGTCGGTTTCGGGCGCGGGCCGACAGCACCGCTGCCCCCTCGATACCGGTGAAGACCCAGAGGGTGATCAGCATGGTGTTGCGCACCTGCTCGGAAACCGGCACCGCCAGGGTGCTGCCCTGCTGATCCGCCGCGAAGGTGACCGGATCGAACAAGTAGCAGGCGAACAGGATAAACAGCAGCAGCGGCAGGCTCTTGGCCAGGGTCGCCACCAGATTGAACAGCGCCGCCTGCTGCACGCCGCGGGCCACCAGCAGGTGCACCGCCCAAAGGATGCAGGACTCGCCGACAAACGCTGCCAGCGTGTTGCCCTCACCAAACCAGACCTGCTCCGGCGTATCGACGAAGCTGCCCAGCGCCGCAAAGGCAATGACCAGATAACCCACCACGCCGATGGTGGCGCAGAGCCAATAACCCCAGGCGGAGAAGAAGCCCACCAGATCGCCAAAACCGGCGCGGGCGTAGCTGTAGATGCCGCCGTCGAGATCCGGCCTGAGTCGCGACAGATAGAGAAAACTCATGGCGAGCGCCAGGATGCCCACACCCGTCACGCCCCAGCCGATCAGCACGGCGCGGGCGCCTGCCACCTCGGCCATGTTCTGGGGCAGGCTGAAAATCCCCGCCCCCACCATGGAGCTGAATACCAGCGCGGTGAGGGACCAGAGCCCAATCTTGTTCTCTTTCATGGGTGCTCCTTAGCGCAACCGGCTGCTCAGCGCCTGAATATGCTCGGGGCCGATACCGCAGCAACCGCCGATCAAGTTCGCCCCAGCCCCGCGCCAGCGCTCGGCCCAGCCGAGATAATCCAGCGGCCCCAGATCGGCGCGGATCTCGTCCAGTCCGTCGTTGGCGGTGGCCTCTTTGGGCTGCGGCGGGAAAGCGTTGGCATAGGCTCCGAGGCGGATGTCGCTGCGACCCTCTGCCTGCAACGCAGCACTTGCCACCTTGAGCGCTCCCTCGATCACCTCGGGCTGACAGCAGTTGAACAGGATGGCATCGACTCCAGCCGCCACCAGCGCGGTCACCGCATCGGCGACTCGCTCGCCGGAGCGCAGTCGCGGCTCGTTGCCCGGCGCCTCATCTTCCAGCGTGAAGGAGACCCAGAACGGCTTGCCATCGTCAGGCAACAGCGCTTTCAGGGTCAGTGGCTCGGCAATCAGGCTCATGGTCTCGGCCAGCCAGATATCCACATAAGGGGATAGCGCCCGAATAAGCGGCGTTGCCAGCTCGCTCACCCTGTCCGCCTTGAACAAGTCGGCACGGTAGGAGCCAAACAACGGTGGCAGAGAACCCGCCACCTGCACGGCGCCCTTCTGCTCGTCAGCCACCTCACGGGCCAGCTGACCAGCCAGGGCTGCCAGCCCCTCCCCGTCGGCAAAGAAACGCTCATCGCCGATATGAAACGGCACCAGCGCATAGCTGTTGGTGGTGATGACCCGGGCCCCGCTCGCCACATAGGCCTGATGCACATCACGCACCGTCTCTGGCGCCTCCATCAAGGCCAGCGCCGACCACTCGGGTTGACGAAACGGTGCCCCCCGCCGTGCCAACTCGCGCCCCATGCCCCCATCCAGCACCCACAATTCCCTGGTTTCCATCTGTCGTGTCTCTTTGTTATGTGCGTTGTTTATTTGCGTATTTATCTGTTTGTTTTGTTGATCTGCGGCTTCACATCGAATCGCTGCAGATCGTCCTGCTTCATCTTGGGAAGCCCTTTTATTATGCAGCCATAAAAACATATAGATGTTTAGATGGCCAAAACAAGATAAAACAAAGTGCCACGGGCGGCAATCAGTATCAGCAGAAATCAGCGTGCAAACGGCGAGGCAAACGCAGAAATGCAAGAGGCCACCCGAAGGTGGCCTCATCACTATCTTGATCCTCTGGCGACTTAACGCCCGGCCAGCACTCGCTTGATCTGTTTGACCCAGTCGGAGATCCGACCCTGCTGCGGCAAACCGCGCCAGATCTGCTCCCACTGGGCAGGGCTGAGCGGACGACCGAGGCGACGCTGTACGCCTGCATAAAGGTAGTCATGGGCCGTGGTGGCCGCATGCTCGGAGGTGAGGAATTTGGAGACCGGATCGGTCAACCGCACATCCCGCATGCCGAGCAGCGGATAGTCGTTGTGCACCGCCGCCAGCATGGTCTCGCGCATGGCGGACTCGATGTAGCCACGGGCAAACAGGGCGGTCACCGACTCCAGCGAGCCCTGATCCGGGCCGTGGTACTGCTCGTCAAAGACCGGGCTCGGCTCGGCAATGCCGCTTTGCACCACCGCATCGGGATCCGGCTGCGGCACGACCACGGCAGGCTTGGGGGTTACCGGCTTGGCTACCACTGTGGCTTTGCGCGGCGCACTCTGACTACAGGCACCCAGTGCCAGGGCGAGCGCGACACAGGCCAGCGCACGGGAATGAGACTGCATCTTCATGACTCTTATGTCGCTCCTTTTACGATTCCTGAGCTGGCTTCTCGGCCACAGCCGGTTCGACCCGGGTAACCAGCAGCTGATCAATCTTGTAACTGTCGATATCGACCACTTCGAACTTGTAACCGGCGTATTTGACCGAGTCAGTGCGCTTGGGGATCTTGCGCAGCATGTACATGATAAAGCCGGCGATGGTCTCGTAGTTCTGGTTCTCGGGGAACTCTTCGATATCGAAGGCGCGCATCACGTCGGAGATGGGGGTGACCCCGTCCACCAGCCAGGAGTTCTCGTCGCGCTGGACGATCTGCTCTTCCACCACGTGGGTGGCCCACTCGCCCATGACGGTACTCATCAGGTCGTTCATGGTGACAATCCCCACCACCAGCGCGTACTCGTTCATCACCACGGCAAAGTCGCCACGATGATTCTTGAAGTACTCCATCGCCTCATAGAGGTTCAAGGTATCGGGGATGATGATGACGTTCTGCACCAGGTTGCCACCGATCAGGTCGATGCTCTGGCCGCCGATAACGCGGATCAGCAGCTCTTTGGCATCGACAAAGCCCTTGATGCTGTCGAGGTTGTGGTCACAGACCAGAAACTTGTTGTGGGGATGCTCGGCGATCTTCGCCTTGATGCTCTCTTCACTCTCTTGCAGGGTGAAGTAGATGAGGCTCTCGCGGGCCGTCATGGCAGAGGTGACACCAAGGGACTGCAACTCGAACACGTTCTCGATGAGCTGATGCTCCTCGCGCTGGATAACCCCCGCCTCGGCACCGGCATCCATCACCGCATAGATATCGTCGGAGGTGATCTCGTCGTTACGCACCGTGGAGACGCGCATCAGACGGAACAGGGAGTTGGCCAATCCGTTGAAGACCCACACCAGCGGCATCAACACGGTGACGAAGAAGAGCATGGGGCGCACCACCACCACGGCAATCTGCTCGGGCATGGTCATGGCCAGACGCTTGGGCATCAGGTCGGCGATCAGGATAAACATGCCGGTGACGAACACGAAGGAGGCACCGGAGCTGATCTCGCCAAGCCAGGGTCCCTGGTAGAACTGGGAGACAATCCCCTTGATGGCGGGGTTGAGGGCTGACTCACCCAGGATACCGCCCAGAATGGCGACGGTATTGAGGCCAATCTGCACCACGGTGAAAAAGTTGCCCGGTTGGGCCTGCAGGGCCAGCACCTTTTCGGCCTGGCGATTACCTTCATCCGCCATCACCTGCAATTTGATTTTGCGAGACGCGGCGAGAGAGATCTCGGAGAGGGAGAAGAACACACTGCCGCCAACCAGCAGCATTAAAAAGAACAAACTATCGGCAAAACTCATGATTAACCTATTGCTACACCCGCCTTAGCACAAGACGGCAAACTGGGCCCGGGAGACCGGACCGTGAGCCCATCCGGGACTCACACAGGGGGAGTATTCTATCAGAAAACAGCCAGTTGGGGGCTTTATCTTACTCCGACCAGTTATGCAACAAAAAAGGCGCTTCACGCGCCTTTTTATTCACTTCCGGTTAGCCCTTGCCCAGCAGGGTGCCCAGATCGTCCGCCTTGGTGTGGCGCACATCCTTGCCTTTCACGTAGTAGACGATGTACTCGCAGATGTGCTGGCAGCGATCGCCGACCCGCTCGATGGCTCGCGCCGCCCACAGGACGTTGAGAACCTGGGGGATAGTGCGGGGATCTTCCATCATATAGGTCATCAGCTCGCGAATGATGGACTCGTACTCGCGGTCTACCTTGTCATCTTCCTTGTAGACCGCCAGCGCCGCATCCAGATCCATGCGGGCGAAGGCGTCGAGCACATCGTGCAGCATCTTGATGGTGCGACGGCCCATGTTCTCCAGCGACACCAACGGCGGCTGCGGCTTGTTGGCGTTGTCGGTCAGCATGCGGGCGATCTTGTCGGCCACATCGCCAATGCGCTCCAGATCGGTGATTGTCTTGATGATGGCCATCACCAGTCGCAGGTCGGATGCTGTCGGCTGACGCTTGGCGATGATGCGGGTGCACTCCTCGTCGATCGCCACTTCCATCGCGTTGACCTTGTGGTCGTTGGCCACGATTTTGCGGGCCGCATCGAGATCCTGATCGTGGATCGCCGCGATGGCGTCAGTGAGTTGCTGCTCCACCAGACCGCCCATCACCAGCACCTGGTTGCGCACGCTCTCTAGCTCGGCATTGAACTGACCGGAGATGTGTTTATTGAGGTTCATATTGTCCATACAAATAATCCTTGATTGCTCCGATTATGCCTTAGCCGTTGAACCGACTGCCAATCTGTTTGCTGAGATTCATCCTCTCCTCTCCTTAGCCGTAACGACCGGTAATGTAATCTTCGGTCTTTTTCTTGGCCGGGGTGGTGAAAATGGTGTTGGTATCCGAGTACTCGATAAGCTCGCCCATGTACATGAAGGCGGTCTGATCCGACACGCGCGCAGCCTGTTGCATGTTGTGGGTCACGATCACCACGGTGAACTGGCTCTTGAGCTCGTTGATCAGCTCCTCGATGGTGAGGGTGGAGATGGGGTCGAGCGCCGAGGTCGGTTCATCGAGCAGCAACACTTCCGGCTCGATGGCAATGGCACGGGCAATCACCAAACGCTGCTGCTGACCACCGGAGAGACCGAAGGCGTTGTCGTGCAGACGATCCTTCACCTCGTCCCACAGGGCCGCACCACGCAGGGAGCGCTCGGCCGCTTCATCCAGAGTGCGACGATCGTTGATCCCCTGCAGGCGCAGACCATAGACCACGTTTTCGTAGATGGACTTGGGGAAGGGGTTCGGGCGCTGGAACACCATGCCCACCTGACGGCGCAGGGCGGAAACATCGACGCTCTTGTCATAGATGTTGTGGCCGTGCAGCTGGATCTCCCCCTCGATGCGGCAGATCTCCACCAGATCGTTCATCCGGT
The DNA here is from genome assembly GCF_040908505.1 of Aeromonas sp. R1-2. NCBI lineage: Bacteria > Pseudomonadati > Pseudomonadota > Gammaproteobacteria > Aeromonadales > Aeromonadaceae > Aeromonas > Aeromonas sp. R1-2. The sequence goes on from NZ_JBFODU010000014.1 coordinate 130,437, forward strand.
TGATGCAGCGCAGCAGGGTCGATTTGCCACAGCCTGACGGGCCGATAAAGGCGGTCACCTGCCCTTTGGGGATCTTCATGTTGACGTTGAACAACGCCTGCTTGCTGCCGTAGTACAGGTTGAGATCCTTCACCTCCAGCGCGGTCTGCTCCGGGGTCAGGTTGAGCAGGTCCAGCGCGGTGTGCTGGGTAGACGTGGTCGTTACGTTGATCATCTGTTACCTCAAAATCTATCTGGAGTGGCCGGACAGCTGCCGGCGCCCCTCACGTATTGGTGCAGAGAGATGGCGGCTCGCGCTCGGTCGCCCCTCTGTTATCTCACTCTTGTATCACTCAAGCGGCGCCGAATTAATGCTCCAGCGACCGGAATTTCTCGCGCAAGTGGTTACGAATACCGATAGCTGTCAGGTTCAGACCCACGATCACCGTCACCAGCAGGAAGGAGGTGGCGTAGACCAGCGGGCGGGCCGCCTCGACGTTGGGGCTCTGGAAGCCGACGTCATAGATGTGGAAGCCCAGGTGCATGAACTTGCGCTCCACATGCAGATACGGGAAGTTACCATCCATCGGCAGGGTCGGTGCCAGTTTCACCACCCCCACCAGCATCAGCGGCGCCACTTCACCGGCTGCACGGGCAATCGCCAGAATAAGACCGGTCATGATGGCCGGGCTCGCCATCGGCAGCACGATTCGCCACAGGGTCTCGGCCTGGGTCGCGCCCAGTGCCAGCGAGCCCTGACGGATGGTGCTCGGGATCCGTGCCAGCCCCTCTTCTGTGGAGACAATCACCACCGGCAGGGTCAGGATAGCCAGGGTCAGCGCCGACCAGATCACGCCGGGTGAACCAAAGGTCGGGCTCGGCAGCGCTTCCGGGTAAAACAGCTGATCCAGCGAACCACCGAGCGTGTAGACGAAGAAGCCCAGGCCAAATACGCCGTAAACGATGGAGGGCACGCCCGCCAGGTTGATCACCGCAATGCGGATGATCTTGGTCAGGCTGTTCTTGCCCGCATATTCGTGCAGGTAGACTGCCGCCACCACCCCCAGCGGGGTCACGATGATCGCCATCAGGAACACCATGAACACAGTACCGAAGATGGCCGGGAACACCCCGCCCTCGGTGTTGGCTTCACGGGGATCGTCAGAGACGAACTTGCCGATCTGGTGGAACCAGTGACCCACCTTGGCCAGCAGGCTCATGTCGTTGGGCCATACCACGTCCAGTACCTTGGACATCGGCATGGTCACCAGCTCGCCACGCATATCCTTGACGGTGATGGCGTCGCGATCGGCTTGGCTACGCAGGGAGAAGAGCTCTTTTTCCAGCACCTGATAACGATCGTTGAGGGCCTGACGCTCGCTGGCCAGTTCGGCTTTGAGCTGATCGGTCAGCTTGTCATCCAGCTCTGCCTTGCGCTCTTTCAGGCGCAGCCGCTCCAGTTGATAGTTGATGCTGCCGATGTCCCCTTTTTGCAGATCGTTGGCCTGTTCGGAGAGGGCATTGGCTCGCGCCAGCACCCGCTGCAGGGCAGGATGCAGATCAGAGGTGAGCTCGCGGCCATCCTCTTTCACCCCGACGATATAGCCGTAGAAGTTGCCGTTGGTGGCACGCTCAACCATGGCCAGCTCAGCCGGCTGGCTCTGGGACTTGATGTCCGTCTCCAGCACCCAGCGAAAATCGAGGTCAACGAACTCGCGGTTGCCGGTCTTGACCAGATAGCGGGTCAGCAGCTCGCGCTCTTCCCCTTCCAGTGGCAGACCTGCAGCGCGCAGTCGCTCTACCGGTACCTGCTCGCGATCGTTGATCTCGCCGATCAGAACGCTCTTGTTGCCACTGGCGTCTTCCAGCTGCCACTCATAGATGGGGTGCGGCCAGAAGTAGACCAGACCACGCCAGCCGATCAGCAGCAGCAGACCCAGTACCGCCACCAGACTCAGGCTGACGGCACCGCCGGTCATCCAGATCCAGGGGGCCCCTGATTTAAACCACTTACCCATTGTCGATTCCTTGTCCATTACAGAGTCGCCCCTTACATCGAGCTGTATTTTTCACGCAACCGCTGACGGACAAACTCGGCCAGGGTGTTGAACAAAAAGGTGAACACAAACAGGACGAAGGCCGCGAGGAACAGTACCCGATAGTGGGAGCTGCCCACTTCCGATTCCGGCATCTCCACCGCGATGTTGGCGGCGAGGGTGCGCAGCCCCTGGAACATGGAGAAGTCCATGATGGGGGTGTTGCCGGTAGCCATCAGCACGATCATGGTCTCGCCCACGGCGCGGCCAAGGCCCATCATCACCGCCGAGAAGATGCCCGGGCTGGCAGTGAGGATCACCACCCGGCTCAGGGTCTGCCACGGGGTGGCCCCCAGTGCCAGCGAGCCCTGGGTCAGATGCTTGGGCACCGAGAAGACCGCATCTTCAGCAATGGAGAAGATGGTGGGGATGACCGCAAAGCCCATGGCGATACCGACCACCAGCGAGTTGCGCTGGTCAAACTTGATGCCCATTTCGTGAGTCAGCCAGATGCGCGAATCGCCGTGCATAAAGGCATTCTCGATGAGCGGGCTCAGGGCGAAGGCCCCCCAGCCAATCAGCAGCAGCACCGGGATCAGCAGGATGGCGTGCCACCCCTCCGGCAGCAAGGACTTGCCGCGCTCCGGCAGATAGTTCCAGAGCAATGCAGTCAGCAACATCCCCATCGGCAGCAATATCAGCAGCAGGATCACCCCGGGCAACGCACCCTCGATGATCGGCGCCAGCCACAGACCCGCCAGGAAGCCCAGGATAACAGTCGGCAGCGCCGCCATGATCTCGACCGTCGGCTTGACGTATTTGCGCAGCCCCGCCGACATGAAGTAGGCGGTATAGATGGCACCGGCCACGCCGAGCGGCACAGCAAACACCATGGCGTAGAAAGAGGCTTTCAGCGTACCGAATACCAGCGGCACCAAACTCAGCTTGGCTTCAAAGTCGTTGCTTGCGGAGGTGGATTGCCACACATACTGGGGCTCCGGATACCCTTCGTACCACACCTGTTGCCAGAGGGCAGACCAGGTCACTTCGGGGTGCTCGTTCTCCACCGAGAAGAGCTTGAAGCTGTTCCCTTGCTGCATCAGCAACAGGTTGTGACGGGGGGAGATGGCCAGAGCAGAGAGTTCACCCCCTTCCACCGTCTCGGTCAGCAGCTTGGTCTCGCCGGTGGCGTGGAAGAAGCTGATGATGCCGTCCTTGTCGGCACTGATGAAGCCTTTGCGAAAGTGCTCGGGAGTCAGCAGATCTACCGCGCCATCGCCCTTGAAGTCACGAATTTGGGTGAACTGGCGTTTGCCATCCTTCGCCACTTCGAACCACTGGGAGATGACGCCGTTATCATTACCCACCAGCAGTGAAGAGGCGCCGGAGAGTAGCTGAACCCGGGTCACATTGGCGTTGGGGGCATTGATCTCCAGCACGTTGCGCAGGGAGATTTCGCTCAGGTTATGAATGTCATAGACGGAGAGGCGATTGCCCTCGCGCACGAACAGGATCCGCAGATTGGGGGTCAGCAACATCTGATCCACATGGCGCGGCAGGGAGGGAATCGTGTAGTTTTCACTGCTCCACTCAATCTCCCCGGAGATGAAGTTCTCCTCACCGCTCATCACCGTCATCACACCACGACCATCTTCGGTCACGGCGGCGGTCGCCATCTTGTCCTTGGTGGCTTCGAACACCATCAGTTGCAGTGCCTTCCCTTGCGGGTCGATCACCACAGGCTCTTCGCCGAAGGGATATTGCAGGCTGGGTTCAATCACCCGCACATCGTTGGGATAGGAGACCTTGAACGCTGGCTGGACGACCTGCGCCTTACCATCGGCAAAGCCGTAGGCGATCAGCCGCTGGCCAGGTGCCGGGGTCGCTACCGTGGTGATGTCACCAGCAACCTGGGCCTGACCCAGTGACTGGCCGACCTTGATCTTCTCATCTCCCTGCACCGCAAAGAAGTTGACCTGCCCTTTATCGCTGAAGCGATAGCCGATCTCGTTCTGCTCTTCCACGCCGAGCCAGGCGGTCTTCCCTGCGGCAGGCAGGGTAAACGAGGCTGTCGGCTCCATAGAGGCGCCATTGAAGATGGGTTTCACCACATAGAGCAGATAAAAGAAGATGAGCAGCAGCGCCACCAGTACCAGGGCTCCGCCTGTGGTGACGCCATATTTGGCCAATTTATCCTTGATCCGGCGTTTTCTACTGCCCGCCATGACCAGGTTTAACGATTCCGATGACATGCAAGACCTCAATGTAAGCTAGGCTTCGCGGCATTATATGGCGGTTGCATGACAGTTTTGTTACATCGAGAACGCTTTAACAGAGGTTGTTAGCGGAAAAATGGGCGGGGATTCCTCCGAAGGCGGGCGAGCGTAATATATTGTTTATAAAGGGATATTTATGCAGATAATCAGCAAGGGCAGCCTGCGCTGCCCCCGAATGATTCAGGAAAGGGTATCGTTTGATTGTTGCAGCGCCAGTTTGGCCGCCTTTTTCTCGGCTCGACGGCGCTTGAAGAAGGCCGACAACTGAGCCGAGCAGGCATCGGCCAGCACACCACCGGTCAGCTCGACACTGTGGTTGTGGCGCGGGTCCTGCAAGATCTCGAACACCGACCCCGCGGCACCGGTCTTGAGATCTCGGGCGCCGTAAACCACCCGCTTGACCCGGCTATGGATCAGCGCACCGGCACACATACAGCAGGGCTCCAGCGTCACATAAAGAGTGGTGTCGAGCAGGCGGTAGTTCGCCAGCTGCTTACCCGCCGCCCGGATCGCCATCACCTCGGCATGGGCACAGGCATCGTGTTCGCTGATGGAGCGGTTCCACCCCTCTCCCACCACCTGACCATCAAGCACCAGTAAGGCACCGACCGGGATCTCGCCAATCCCTTCGGCCCGGGCGGCCAATGCCATGGCATGGCGCATCCACTGTTCGTCCTGCTCGGTCTGACTCGGTATTTCTGGGACCTCTGATGGTTTCACGCCCATCCCCTCTTTATATTGTTCAATTGTGCTGTTTGCATTCTCGCTATTCATACCTGTCAGGTGAATCTATAGATAGCAGGCATGATCGCTCGCAGTGACAGGGCGGCGATTATGCCAAATCTGCACGTCAGACCCAAGTCGCATCCCGACTGAGCAATAAAGAAGCAATCGGCATCTCTATGATAAAAAAGGAGTTGCACCCGTTTGGCCATGCTATTAGACTTCCTCCCCGTCAGCCGAGTCTGACTCCGTCGGTGTGTAGCGCAGCCAGGTAGCGCATCTGCATGGGGTGTAGAGGGTCGGAGGTTCGAATCCTCTCACACCGACCATTTTCCCCGAGAATAGCCCAGTCAAACGACTGGGCTATTTTTTTGGCTCCGATTTATCCTCCTGACGACCCCCGCCTATCAAGCGCAAAAAACACTCAGAACCACTTGAATCTTTTTACCGAACTCATTAAGATGCGCAAATTTCCGCCGGTAGACAACACAGGGAGGTGGAAACACGAGTGAAGGGATCACTGTCCGGCTTGCGTGCAACACAGGACCAGGCATGAACCAGAACACCGATTTCGCACCCGCCATTACGCTTTATTCCGTTCCTCACGACACCCCTTGCCACACCGAAAGCGAAAATGAACAGGTCATCCAGCTGGATGTGATCGATCTGGCCGAACCGGATGATGACTATTGAGCCCGGCCAGATGGCCGCTCAATCACTGGGGCATCGCCTGTTCAACACACTCAGTTTCACACCCTTGGCGAGAAATCTGCAAAAAACGACAAACTGCTAATTCTATCAAGGATGGCAGTATTATTGACTGATGCGTCTCCCTCTTCCCTCCCCGGCATCCCCCCCGACAATTGATACAAACCTACGTTATTGCGCTTCACTTTCCATCGTTGCAACCGCTGGTGCCAACAGAGCCTGCATCACCACGCCAAGTTTAAAACGCACGTTCACCAACTAGGTCTAGCAATAGCAAAACATTCATTGCCACATTCAAACGCACTTTATACGGCTGTTTTGGCAAAGCCTGGAGTTAGGTCGGGATTTGTTTTTGCATTTGTAATTTTATTACGTAATAACTTACAAAGCGAGGGGCAGGGTAACGGCCCAAATTAGCCGTTGTCCGATGGGAAAAAGCAGGAGCATAACCATCTGCGTAGAGCTTTTATACCAACCCAATAAAGCAATAAAAAACATCAACTTAACCATATCCAAAAAACAAGCGTTTAAAAAAAACTGTTGACGTACTCAACAATATTTCGCACCTTATCAATCGTGTTACCCCGTTGTTGCGGGAACGTTTCAGGAACAGGGATTCGACTTTAGTCGTAGTTAGTAAGTTCAAAATGTAATTCTCAAAGGAGTGAACCTTATGTCGGCACCGGCTCAGACCCACTGCAGCGCCCGCCTTCGCATCCAGGGCGAGATGCTACCCGAATACGCGCAAATTCTGACGCCGGACGCGGTGGCTCTGGTCTCCGAACTGGTGGAACGTTTTGCTCCCCAAAGAGGGGAATTGCTGAAACAACGTGTGGCACGCCAGGCCCGTATCGATGGCGGCGAGCTGCCGGACTTCCTGCCGGAAACCGCCCACATCCGTGAAGGTGACTGGACCATTCGCGGCATTCCCGCCGACCTGCAAGACCGCCGTGTGGAGATCACCGGCCCGGTCGAGCGCAAGATGGTGATCAACGCCCTCAACGCCAACGTCAAGGTGTTCATGGCAGATTTCGAGGATTCACTGGCTCCCGCCTGGAATAAGGTGATCGAGGGCCAAATCAACCTGCGAGATGCGGTCAACGGCACCATCTCTTACACCAGTCCGGAAGGAAAGGCCTACACCCTGACCCCCAATCCGGCGGTGCTCATCTGCCGGGTGCGCGGTCTGCACCTGCCGGAAAAACATGTCACCTTCGATGGCGAGCCCATCCCCGGCGGTCTGTTCGATTTTGCCCTCTACTTCCTGCACAACTACCAGGCGCTGCTGGCCAAAGGCTCGGGCCCCTACTTCTACGTGCCCAAGTTGCAGAGCCATCTGGAAGGGCGTTGGTGGAGCGAGGTGTTCGCCTGGACCGAGGACAAGTTCGGTCTGCCCCGTGGCACCATCAAGGCCACCGTGCTGATTGAAACCCTGCCAGCCGTATTCGAGATGGATGAGCTGCTCTATCAGATGAAGGATCACATCGTTGCGCTGAACTGCGGCCGTTGGGACTACATCTTCAGCTATATCAAAACCTTGAAGAACCATCCGGATCGGGTACTGCCTGATCGTCAGATGGTGACCATGGACAAGCCGTTCCTCTCCGCCTACTCGCGGCTGTTGATCAAGACCTGCCACAAGCGCGGTGCGCTGGCGATGGGCGGTATGGCCGCCTTTATTCCGGCCAAGGATGCCGCTGTCAACGAGCAGGTCTTCGCCAAGGTCAAGGCCGACAAGGAGCGCGAAGCCAACAACGGCCACGACGGTACCTGGGTCGCCCACCCTGGCCTTGCCGATACCGCCATGGCGGTGTTCAACGCCACCATTGCTGCTGGTGCCAAGAACCAGATCGGCGTGCTGCGCGAGCAGGATGCCCCCATCACTGCCGCCGACCTGCTGGCACCCTGTGAGGGCGAGCGCACCGAGGCGGGGATGCGCACCAATATCCGGGTCGCCCTGCAATATCTGGAAGCCTGGATCAACGGCAACGGCTGCGTGCCCATCTACGGTCTGATGGAAGATGCCGCCACCGCCGAGATCTCCCGCACCTCCATCTGGCAGTGGATCCGCCACGGCAAGAGCCTGTCGAACGGCAAGGTGGTGACCAAAGAGCTGTTCCGCCAGATGCTGGCCGAGGAGCTGGAGGTGGTCAAAGCCGAGGTGGGCACAGCACGCTGGCAGGCAGGACGCTTTGCCGAGGCGAGCGAACTAATGGAAGAGATCACCTGCGCCGACACCCTGATCGATTTTCTGACGCTGCCCGGTTACGAGCGGCTCTGAATCACGGGCCCCAGCGGGGCTCGCCAATAACAAGTCAATGGAAACGTGAAATCAATGAAAGAGGGAACTGATATGGCACTGACCCGTGAGCAACAGATCCAGGCTATCGAGAAAGACTGGGCGGAAAACCCCCGCTGGAAAGGGATCAAGCGCGGCTACAGCGCCGAAGACGTGGTAAACCTGCGCGGCAGCTTGCAGCCGGTGCACACCCTGGCCCAGCGTGGTGCCGACAAGCTGTGGGGTCTGATCCACGGCGACGCCAAAAAAGGCTATGTCAACTGCCTCGGCGCCCTGACCGGTGGTCAGGCGGTACAGCAGGCCAAGGCGGGGATCGAGGCGATCTACCTCTCCGGCTGGCAGGTGGCGGCGGACAACAACTTGTCCTCCACCATGTATCCGGATCAGTCCCTCTACCCGGCCAACTCCGTACCGTCCGTGGTGGAGCGCATCAACAACTCCTTTGCCCGTGCCGACCAGATCCAGTGGGCCAACAAGGTAGGACCTCAGGATGAGGGCTTTATCGACTACTTCCTGCCGATCGTGGCCGATGCTGAAGCCGGTTTCGGCGGCGTGCTGAACGCCTTCGAACTGATGAAGGGGATGATTGAAGCGGGCGCCGCTGGCGTGCACTTCGAAGATCAGCTGGCATCAGTCAAGAAGTGCGGTCATATGGGCGGCAAGGTGCTGGTACCGACTCAGGAAGCGGTGCAGAAGCTGGTTGCTGCCCGTCTGGCAGCTGATGTGTGCGGCACCACCACCCTGGTGATCGCCCGTACCGACGCCAACGCCGCTGACCTGTTAACCACCGACGCCGACCCGTACGATGCAGACTTCCTGACTGGCGAGCGCACTGCCGAAGGGTTCTACAAGGTGCGTGCCGGTATCGATCAGGCCATCGCTCGCGGTCTGGCTTACGCCCCCTACGCCGACATGGTGTGGTGTGAAACCGCCAAGCCGGATCTGGACGAAGCGCGTAAATTTGCCGAAGCAATCAAGGCCAAGTTCCCGGATCGCATCCTGGCCTACAACTGCTCCCCGAGCTTCAACTGGAAGAAAAATCTGGACGATGCCACCATCGCCCGCTTCCAGCAGGAGCTCTCCGACATGGGCTACAAGTACCAGTTCATCACCCTCGCGGGTATCCACAACATGTGGTTCCACATGTACGAACTGGCCTACCAGTACGCCCGTGGCGAAGGGATGAAGCACTACGTCGAGATGGTGCAGGAGCCGGAATTTGCTGCCGCCAGCCGTGGCTACACCTTCGTGGCCCACCAGCAGGAGGTCGGTACCGGTTACTTCGACAAGGTGACCACCGTCATTCAGGGTGGCCAATCCTCGGTGACCGCACTGACCGGCTCCACCGAAGAAGATCAGTTCCACTGATAGGCAGAACTCTTTGAGAGAGTCCTTGAGATAGCAAAACCCCGGCTTGATGCCGGGGTTTCTTTTTGAAAGGCCCTTCTCCCGAAGGGAGAAGGAACAAAGCTATAGAACCGGTTCACGGTCTGTGACGAGAGGTCGTCAGCGAGGTGAAGCGCAGCTCAGGAACCGGAGTGTATATGGATACATGAGGATTCCGAGCAGCACATGAGCCTTGCTCACGGCCTCGCAGTAAGAACGTGGCCAGGTTCTCAGAGCTCGAGGATCTCTTTGACAAAGGGAATGGTCAGCTTGCGCTTGGCGCGAAATGAGGCGTTGTCGAGCTGATTGAGAGTGGTGAGCAGGGTGCGCATATCGCGGGAGAGTCGGTTGAGCAGGAAGCGGCCCACATCGATGGGCAATTTGAAGCCCCGCAGCTCGGCACGCAGCTGCAGGGCACTGAGCTTGCCTTCATCATCCAGCTCTTCGAGATGGAAACTCACCCCCCAATCTAGGCGCGAGGCGAGATCCGGCAGTTGCAGCCCCAGTTTGCGCGGTGCGCTGCAGCCGGTGACCACCAGCGTCCCCTCGCCCTTCTCCTGCCAGCGGTTGTAGAAATCGAACAGCGCCCGCTCCCACACGGCATTGCCGGCGATCGCCTCAAGGCTGTCGAGACAGACCAGCGGCAGGCTTTCGAGGGCATCGAGCATGCTGGGATCGAGCTGTTCAAATTGATCGAGGGAGAGATAGGCCGCCGCCGCATCGCGGGCGTTGACCTCGGCACAGGTGGCGTGGAGCAGATGAGAGCGTCCGGATCCCTTGGCTCCCCAGAAATAGAGGAAAGGCGATCCCTGACCGATGGCCGCATTCTTGAGGGCGGTGATCAGATGAGCATTGGTGCCGGGATAAAAACTGACGAAGGTTTCATCATCCGGTAGTTGTACGGCTAAAGACAGTTGGGCCGGTTGCTTCACTCGTTGGGCTTTGACTGTGACATTTGTGGCTAAGTGTATCATCGCAAAGGCTGATAGAGAACCGCCCGGACAAGCCGGGCGGTCTACAAAAGCCTTATAAAATCAGGGCTGCGACCATTGGTAACGCAAACCGCTGCCATTATCGTCAACCTTGCGCAAACGACTCTCGAGCTGCAGTGCCCGCACCAGTTCTGCCTGATCCCCTTGCAGGGTAAAGTTGAAGGTGACCTGGTCCCCCTCCAGCTTGCCGATCGCCACCTTGCTGACGTTGGCCATCCCCTGCAGCATCTTCTGCACGGCGATCATGCTGTCCACTTCGGAGAGGCCATCTACCACCAGGGTCTGGCTGGTTGCCGGACCAGAAATGCGGGCACCGTAGTTTTTCACTAGCCAGGCCGCCAAGGTATCGGCAAACCCTTGCGCCACTTCGGCCTGAGTGCCGGTGCTATTGCCACGGGTCAGCTCGGTCACTTCACCGGCCGCTTTGGGGCCGTAGAGTCCCCATTCGATGCTCCACTTGTCACCTTCCGGTGTCAGCTTGCCCAACACCACCATCTCGGCGCCATAGCGCTGGCTTGCCTGCAAAATCGGGTCGGCAAAGCGTCCCCAGACGTCGGTGGCACTGACCGCCATGTTGTCATCGAGATCCATCAGCGGAATGCTGATGGGTAGCCCCAGCGTCTGGGCCTGCTCGCGCAAGGCTTGCGCCCAACCATCGCTGGATTGATCCGCCAGCAGGCGACGCTCACCCTGATCCACCACCAGCCAGATGGCCATTTGGGGACGAGCCGGGCCAAGCAGGGCAAACTGGCTCTCGGAAACCAGGCTGTTGACCTTGTCACTCTTGAACTCGGCTTTCAGATACTTGACGGAGTCCTGATCCTGATAACCATAGCTTTTGACATAGTCGCCCGGGGCCGCCAGCGCCTTGACCACCACCGGCTGGGTGAGGATGTCGCGCTTGCCGGTCACCTTGATCAGCACCTGACCCAGTGCCTGCCCCTGAGCGGCCACCATGTCACCACTGGTCGGGGCCTTGCCCTGATAGAGGTCGGTCACCTGAGCGGCCGAGGCCATGAATGACAAGCCGCAGCAGAGGGCGGTCACAACACGTTTGAACATGAACAGAGTCTCGAAATGGGAGAGTGTGCTTATGGTAGCGGCAAGGCGCGTCCTGCGGCAAGGCTGGCACAAGCGGCCACAAACAGCAGAGCCGGCGATGCGCCGGCTCCGATCACCCCTTCCACATGGGAAGCAGGTCAAGGCATAAACTTATTTGGTACCGAAGATCTTGTCGCCTGCATCGCCCAGACCCGGCACGATGTAGCCTTTCTCGTTCAGCCCCTGATCGACAGAAGCACAGTAGAGCTCTACGTCAGGGTGAGCGGCTTCCAGCGCCTTGATCCCTTCCGGCGCGGCAACCAGTACCAGCACCTTGATGGATTGGCAGCCTTTCTTCTTCAGCAGATCGATAGTGGCGATCATGGAACCACCGGTGGCCAGCATCGGATCGATGACCAGCGCCAGACGCTCTTCGATGTTGCTGACGATCTTTTCGAAATAGGGAACCGGTTGCAGGGTCTCTTCATCACGGTAGATACCGACCACGCTGACGCGGGCGCTCGGCATGTGCTCCAGCACGCCATCCATCATGCCAAGGCCGGCACGCAGGATAGGTACGACGGTTACCTTCTTGCCTTTGATCTGGTCAACTTCTACTGGCCCATTCCAGCCATCGATGATAACCTTCTCGGTTTCGAAGTCAGAGGTCGCTTCATAGGTCAACAAACTGCCCACTTCTTTGGCCAGTTCACGGAAACGCTTGGTGCTGATATCGCCTTCACGCATCAGACCGATCTTGTGTTTGACCAGGGGGTGTTTGACTTCAACGACTTTCATTATTATCTCCTCTAACCTGCCGCAAAAAAATCGCGGAATCATACAACAAAAGCCACCGCTTGTAGAGCATTTCCGCGCAAAAACGCGCAAACGATTTCCTTTCTGGTTTTTCACCGCCACTGTTAGAATACGCCCCGAATTTTACCCTCCACTTCTTTACATGACGGGGAATACTCGTGACTGACAAAACCTCACTGAGCTACAAGGATGCTGGCGTAGATATCGATGCCGGCAATGCACTGGTTGAACGTATCAAGGGCGTGTCAAAGCGCACTCGTCGTCCTGAAGTCCTTGGTGGTCTTGGCGGCTTTGGGGCCTTGTGTCAAATCCCTGCGGGCTACAAGGAGCCGGTACTGGTCTCCGGTACCGATGGTGTGGGCACCAAGCTGCGGCTGGCCATCGACCTGAAGAAGCACGACACCGTGGGCATCGATCTGGTGGCCATGTGCGTCAATGACCTGATCGTACAAGGCGCAGAGCCGCTGTTCTTCCTCGACTACTATGCAACCGGCAAGCTGGACGTGGACACCGCAGCCGCGGTAGTCACCGGGATCGGTGCCGGTTGCGAGCAATCAGGCTGTGCCCTGGTGGGCGGCGAGACCGCCGAGATGCCGGGTATGTATGAAGGGGAAGACTACGACATCGCCGGTTTCTGCGTCGGTGTGGTGGAGAAGAGCGAAATCATCGACGGCAGCAAGGTCGGTGAAGGGGATGCCCTGATCGCGCTGGCTGCCAGCGGCCCTCACTCCAACGGTTTCTCCCTGATCCGTAAAATTCTGGAAGTCTCCAAAGCCGACGTGCATCAGCCGCTGGGTGACCGCACCCTCGCAGATGCCTTGCTGGAGCCGACCCGCATCTATGTGAAACCTGTGCTCAAGCTCATCAAGGAGTGCGAGATCCACGCCCTCTCCCACATCACCGGCGGTGGCTTCTGGGAGAACATCCCCCGTGTCCTGCCCGCCAACACCCAAGCGGTGATCGACGAGCAGAGCTGGCAGTGGCCGGCAGTGTTCAGCTGGCTGCAGCAGGCTGGCAACGTCACCCGTCACGAGATGTATCGCACCTTCAACTGTGGTGTCGGCATGATCATCGCCCTGCCCGCCAACCAGCTGGAGAAGGCGCTGACCCTGCTCAAGGCGGAAGGCGAGAACGCATGGCACATCGGTCATATCGCCAAGGCAGCAGACGGTGAGGAGCAGGTCGTCATTCAATGAATGACCGGATCAACAACCAAATGACCTCCCCTATGAAACGCATCCTGGTGCTGATCTCCGGCAGCGGCAGCAACCTGCAGGCGATCCTCGACCACTGCGCCAGCGGCAAGATTGCCGGTGAAGTGGTCGGCGTCATCAGCAACAAGGCCGATGCCTATGGTCTGGTTCGCGCCAAAGAAGCTGGCGTGGCGACCTCCATTCTGGCCCAGCAGCAGTTTGCCAGCCGGGAGGAGTATGACGCCGCCCTGCTGGCACTGATGGCAGACTATCAGCCGGATCTGGTGGTGCTGGCGGGGTTTATGCGGATATTGAGCGGCGATCTGGTGCGCCATTTCGCCGGGCGGATGATCAATATCCACCCCTCCCTGCTGCCCAAGTATCAGGGACTGCACACCCACCAGCGCGCTATCGACGATGGGGAGCGCGAGCATGGCGCCAGTGTCCACTTTGTCACCGAAGAGCTGGATGGTGGCCCGGTTATCCTGCAGGCCCGCGTGCCCATCTTTGAAGGGGACACGGCGGAGGAGGTAGCGGCACGGGTACAGGCGCAGGAACACAGCATCTACCCGCTGGTGGTACGCTGGTTCTGCGAAGGCAGGCTGCAGATGGTAGATGGCGCCGTGCAACTGGATGGCGCCCTGCTGGGCCCTGCTGGTTACGCCTGCGAGTAACCGCTAACAACTGCATGTCAGATACAACAAGGGAGGCTTAAGCCTCCCTTGTCATTTCTACCTACCGCGCGATGGCTTAAGTCAGGTCCGATGACGCCGCTACGCGGCCAAGCGACCCTACACCGGATTGTCGATATCAATAAAGGTCACATCTAGCCCGTGCACGGTCGCCAGCCACTCCCCCAGCGCCTTGACGCCGTAACGCTCGGTGGCGTGATGGCCCGCGGCGTAGAAGTGCATCCCCATCTCGCGAGCGGTGTGAATGGTCTGCTCGGAGGCTTCGCCGGAGATAAAGGCATCGATGCCCTGCTCCGCCGCCAGATTGATGTAGCTCTGACCGCCGCCGGTGCACCAGGCCACGGAACGGATAAGCTCGGGGCCGGTATCGCCACAATAGAGTGGTTCACGGCCAAGGTGCTCGGCAATCAGCTTGGCAAAATCGCTACCGCTCATCGGCTCTTCCAGCTTGCCCACCATGGCGACGCTCTTGCTGTTCCACGGCTCCAGACCGCGACGCACCTTGATGTCAAGCAGCTTGGCGAGCTGGGCGTTGTTACCCACCTCGGGATGGACATCCAGCGGCAAATGGTAGGCAAACAGGTTGATATCGTGGGTCAGCAGGGTCTTGAGACGACGCTGCTTCATGCCGGTGATCTGGGCCGGTTCACCGCTCCAGAAGTAGCCGTGATGGACCAGAATGGCATCGGCTTCGGCAGCCACCGCCGCGTCGATAAGCGCCTGACTGGCGGTGACACCGGTCACCACCTTGCGAATGCGCTCGCGCCCCTCCACTTGCAAGCCGTTAGGGCAGTAATCCTTGATGGCGTGCGGTTCGAGCAGATGATTCAGTACGGTTTCGAGTTTTCGATGAGAGATCATAGGGGTCCCTTATTAAGGCTCGGTCCCCTGCTTTACCAATAAAAACAGGGCCCAGGCTCAAAGCGCCAAGGGCCCCATGATAATCGAGCCGGGCCGTCAAGACCATGACAGCCCCCACACAGTGTGGTTTCCCTCCCGGCCTCAGGCTGGCAGATCGATCCCCGCCTCCCGCATCTGGGCCAGCTTGTAGCGCAGGGTGCGCGGGCTGATGCCGAGTCGGTCGGCCACCGCCTTGCGGCTGCCGTTACAATCTTGCAGGGTGTCGAGGATGATCTGGTGCTCCTGCTGCTTGAGCTCGCTGCCGAGGCGATCGCCGCCATAGCTGCGCTCCACGCTGACAAACTCCATCTCCTGCTCGTCCAGCTCCTCCAGAATGAGGTGGTCACAATCAATGATCCCGTCGGGGCTGAGGATCAGGGCACGCTGTACCACGTTGTCCAGCTCCCGCACATTGCCGGGCCAGGGGTGGGCCAGCAGTCGCTCCCGCGAGGCATCCGTCAGCTGTGGTGTCGGCAGCCCCTGCTGACTGGCATGGAGGGCCAGCAGGTGCTCCGCTAGCGGCAGAATATCCCCAGGCCGCTCACACAGGGCAGACCAGCGCAGCGGAAAGACGTTGAGGCGATAGTAGAGATCTTCGCGAAACAGGCCATCCTGCACCGCTTTTTTCAAATCCCGGTTGCTGGTAGCGATGACCCGCACATCCAGCGGGATCATCTTGCGACTGCCGAGCCGCTCCACCTCTTTCTCCTGCAACACCCGCAGCAACTTGGCTTGCAGCCCCTGATCCATCTCGGTGATCTCGTCAAGCAGCAGGGTGCCCCCCTGTGCCTGCTCGAACTTGCCCGGGCACCCCTGTACCGCGCCGGTAAACGCCCCCTTCTCGTAGCCAAACAGGGTCGCCTCCAGCATGTTTTCCGGAATGGCGGCGCAGTTGATGGCGACGAAAGGCTGCTCGGCGCGGCTGGAGTTATCGTGAATGTAACGGGCCAGCACCTCTTTCCCCGTCCCGCTCGGGCCGGTCACCATCACGGTCGCTTCGCTTCTGGCCACCCGGGTCGCCAGCTGGAACAGCTCGGCAGTTTTGGGATCCCCGTAGACCACGGCGCGTTTCTCTACCTTCTGGGCGGGCACATAGCGGCTGACCTGATTAAGCAGCACCTCCGGCGAGAACGGCTTGGCCAGATAGTCGATGGCCCCTTCCCGCATGGCGCGCACCGCACCATCGATGTTGGCGTAGGCGGTCATCAGCAGCACAGGTATCTGCGGATATTGCTGGCGGATGGTAGCCAACAGGGTGAGACCGTCCATTCCCCCCATCTGGATATCGGAGATCACCATGTCAAACGGCTGACGGGAGAGGGCCAGCAAAGCCCGCTCGCCGCTGTCCGCTTCACGGCACTCATAACCGCCGAGCAAAAGGGTATCCACCAGCGCTTCGCGCAGGCCATTGTCATCTTCAACTACCAGGATCCTGGCCTGTGTCATGCTACACCTCCAAGCTGCACCGGTTGCTGGTGCAGGGGGAACGACAGAGTAAAGCAGGTGCCTTCACCGGGAACCGAGGCCACACCGACCTCCCCCTGATGGGCACGCACTACAGATTGCACCACCGCCAGTCCGAGACCAGTGCCTTGGGAGCGAGTGGTAAAGAAGGGTTCGAATACCTGACCGAGCTGATGGGAAGGGATCCCCTTGCCATTATCGATGACCCGCATCTCCACCCGAGCTCCGCTGCGCACCGCGCTGACCAAGAGTGACGTGGCCCCCGCCTGCTGGGCATTGGCAATCAGATTGTTGATGGCTCCCGCCAACGCGCTGCTGTTGGCCAGCAGACAGAGATCGGGCTCCGGCGCCTCCATGTGCAGCTCGCAGCCCTGTTGCTGGCAGAAGGCCTCGGCACCGGCCTGCACTTCGGCCAGCAGCCCTTGTACCGAGATGGGGGTGACCACCTGATTGTCACCGTTGCGGGCAAACAGCAGGATGTCGTTGATCTGCTTCTCCAGATCCTGCAAACGGGCCATCAGCTTTTGCTGAAACTGAGTGCGAGATTCCGGCTTGAGGGTGCGGTTCGCCAGATTGGCGGCATAGAGCATGGCAGCGGAGAGCGGTGTGCGGATCTGGTGGGCGAGCGAGGCCGCCATATTGCCCAGCGCCGACAGCCGCTTCATATGGTTGATGCGGTCTTGCAGTTTACGGGTTTCGGTCAGGTCATTGATAAAGACCAGCTGGCCGGGCTGATCCGGCAGCGGTTGGGTCGAGAGCTGGACCCGGCGCCCGTCGCGCAGGGAGATCTCGTGGCCATCATCCTCGCGCGGCTCGAAGCAGCGGGCAATGATGTGACGCCAGAGCTCCCCTTCCAGCGGCTCCCCCAGCAGGGAGATGGCCGCCGGGTTCGCGCGGGTGACCACCCCTGCCCCGTCAAGCAGCAACACCCCGGTGGGGAGCGCCTTGAAGATGGCATAGAGCTGGCTCACTTCGTGGGACTGGAGTGGCATGTCCTGCTGCTGGATTGTCATAAACCTGACCTCAAACTGGCTATTGGGTCAGGTTATTCAATTTCCATGCCACTAAATTATATGAATTAAAACAATGAATTGCGCATTAGCGTCAAGGCTTTGACCCTCAGACGTCCTTGCTCATCCCGTACTTTTTCATCTTCTCCACCAGGGTGGTACGGCGCATGCCGAGCAGATCGGCGGCGCGGGCCACCACCCCATCCTGAGACTCCAGCGCCTGACGGATCAGCTCCACTTCAAGGTCGGCCAGCATCTCTTTGAGGTTGACCCCCTCCTCCGGCAACTGCATGGTGCGGGCCGAGGCGAGGGCGTGATCCAGCTCGGGCGGATCCTGAAACACCGCCGCCAGCGCATCCCGCTCATCCATCTCGGTCAGCCGCTCATCCCGCGGCTCGCTCGGCAGCAGGCGATAACGGCTCGGCAGATCGGCCACATCGACGATCTGGTGCGGGTAGAGGATCAACAGCCGCTCCAGCAGGTTGGAGAGCTCGCGCACGTTACCGGGCCAGGGGTACTGCATCAGCGACTCCAGCGCACGCTGGGTCAACCGGATAAAGCCATGGTGCTGCTCGGCATGGCGGTTGAGCAGCTCCTGCAGCAGCAGCGGGATGTCATCGATGCGATCCCGCAGCGGCGGCGTCTCTATGGGGAAAACGTTGAGGCGGTAGTAGAGATCTTCGCGGAAACCCTGGGTGCGGATCATAGCCTCCAGATCCCGGTGGGTTGCTGCGATGATGCGCACATCGGCCTGAATGGGCTTGCCGCCACCAACCCTGTCGAACAGCCGCTCCTGCAATACCCGCAGCAATTTGACCTGCATCGGCATCGGCATGTCGCCGATCTCGTCGAGGAACAGGGTGCCCCCCTGCGCCAGCTCGAAGCGACCGCGACGAGCCGCGATGGCGCCGGTAAACGCCCCCTTCTCATGGCCAAACAGTTCGCTCTCCAGCAATTCGGCCGGAATAGCGCCGCAGTTGATGGGCACGAAGGGGCCACTGCTGCGGGAAGAGAGTTCGTGGATAGCGCGCGCCACCACCTCTTTACCGGTGCCGGACTCCCCGAGGATCAGCACGTTGGCATCGGTCTCGGCCACTTGGCTGATGAGGCGGCGTACCTCCTGGATCCCCTTCCCTTTACCCACCAGCAAACGCAGCAGGGCCTGCCCCTTGTCATGGGTCTGCTGACGGGGATGCAAGGATACAAAGGCCTGACAGAAGTGCAGATGACGGGTGAGGGATTCATAGGTAAAAGGCGAGAGCGCGACCCCGATAAAGTTACTGTTGGGCAGATCGGCCTCAACCAGCGAGAGGAAGGGGGTACGGGGGAAGGCAGCCAGCAGCTCTGACAAGGGACGGTCGGTCAGCTCACCCACCAGCACCCCTTGCAGCGGACCGGAGGATTCGATGGCCACATCCAGATCGCTTTGTGCCACCTCCTGCCACGGGATCCCCATAAACGAGAGCACGGTTCCCAACTGTTGGCGCCGCTGCGCATCGGCATCAACAATCAACACGCCCATCTCCACCATATCCATTCCTCGCGATGTCCTGAACTAACTTATTGTTTTATTTAATGATAAAACAGCTACCGACTGTCTTTTTGCTGGCACACAAAGTGCCAAAATTCCGACACATTGTCAAAAATTGTCGTATTCAGGCTAAGTGTATCGACAGAAACGGGAGATTAGATAAATTTTGCCGAGGAATTTTCTGCATTGGCGCCGTTAACAAACGCCGCCAATGGCGGAAAGAAAACTGCCCTCGTCAGAGGGCAGCATGCAACACGGTGAAGCGCACTCAGTGGCGATTATGGTGGTGCGGCGCCGCGTAACGGCACTCGGGAAAACGGCTGCAAGCCAGAAAGAGTCGACCGGCGTGGGGGCCTTTTTTCGCCTCCCGCTCCACCAGCGGCGCATCACAACGAGGGCAGTGGTGTACCTCGTGCTCTTCATCATCTTCCACATCGGCGAACAAGCCATCGACCAGCTCCCCCTCACTCTGTGGCGTCTCCACCACCCCCTTGGCCTGGATGGTGGGCTCGCGGAGCGACGCAGGCGAGATCGCCTCGGCATGGGCAGTGCGACCACGCATCCCGGCACCGACATCCACGCCGTCCAGCAGCAGAGGGTTGAATGTGGGCTCGCGGCGCGCTCCGTGCGGCAGATCGTCGATCAACGGTTCGCTGGTTTTGACCAGCAGCGGCAGGATCTGTTCGCGCAGCTCTTCCACCAGATAGCTGGCACTTGCCGGGATCTGCAGCAACGGCAGACCGGCGCTGTCGCAGGCGGTTTTCAGAAAGAAATCCCGCGCCTTGCGCTTCTGGTGACGATGGGAGCTGTCATCGAGTTCGATGGCGCAGATAAAGGAGAGATCCGCGGGGTGGCAAAGCAGATAGTCGAAATGCTTGGCGCTGATCTTGTTGAAGTACTGCTGCCATTTGCTTTTGCCGATCCCGGCCTGCGGCGTCAGCACATCGGCCACCCGCACCTTGGCAAAGACCCGGGCCTTGTCACCCACCGCCAGATCCAGCACCCCGAGGAAGGATCGCTCGGCGGGACTGAACAGGGTCTCCTGCATATCATAGGGCAGGCGCTTTTGCTGTCTGCCTCTGCTCCAGAAGATCGCCAGCACAAGCAGCGCCAGCAACAACAATCCCGATAGGACAAGGGTATTCATGAGAGCACGATCCAGTTCACGACACGAAAGGGGAATTACTTTACCACAGCCGCCACGGAGCAAGGCAGCAGACCCGTGTATAGAAAGTGAAAAGTCCCGTCTTTTTATCTATTTGTCAGCAGGCGGGGGTTCATATGACCAGCCCCAGCAGGCACAATAGGGATAGAGCACAAAATCCCATTTCAAGGAGAGCAGGATGCAAAAGCAATTGGTGGTCACCGTGATCGGTGCAGACAAACCCGGGATTGTCGAGAGTCTGGCTGCAGTCATCAGCCGCGAGCAGGGTAACTGGCTGGGCAGCGCCATGAGCGAACTGGCGGGCCAGTTTGCCGGTATCCTCCATGTCTCTGTCCCCGATGAGCACTATCGGAGCCTGTGCGAAGCACTGGCCCTGCTACCGGGTCTGACCATCAGCTTTGCCGAAGGGACACCTACCGCCGAGCCAGCTCATCAAGTCATGATGACAGTGACCGGCAACGACCGCCCCGGCATCGTCCATGAAGTAGCCAGTATCCTGCGCCAGCTCGAGATCAACGTGGCCGATCTCACCACCGGCTGTGAACCGGCTCCCCACTCCGGCGCCCCGCTCTTCTATGCCCATGCGCTGGTTGCCCTGCCCGACGGGCTCGCGATGGATACGCTTATCACCGCGCTGGAATCCCTCTCCGACGATCTGGTGGTCGACATCGACGAAGGGTTCAGCGAGCAGTAACAATACTGTCATTTATTTGTCATATATTAACGCCATAACTGCCGCGCAGACGCGACCTGAAACAGAGGCACAAGATGAGCACCGACAAGCAGTATGAAGAGAAAGAGCTGAGCTGGCTCTCATTCAATGAACGGGTGTTGCAAGAGGCAATGGACAAGACGGTGCCCCTCATCGAGCGGGTTCGTTTTCTGGGGATCTTCTCCTCCAACCAGGATGAGTTCTTCAAGGTACGGGTATCGGACGTCAAGCGTCGCATCCTCATCAATGAAGTACATGGTGGCGACGATGAAGCGAAAGTGCTGCTGCGCGCCATCCAGCAGAAGGTGATGGCGCTCGGTGAAGCGTTCGACAACACCTATAAGGAGCTGTTGATTGCGCTCGCTCGCCACAACATCTTCCTGGTAAACGAGAACCAGCTCTCCGATGCCATTCAGAAGTGGCTGCGGGTCTTCTTCAAGGAGAAGGTGCTGCGTCACATCATCCCGATCCTGCTCAACAAAGAGGTCAATCCGGTCAAATTCCTCAAGGATGAGTACACCTATCTGGCCATCGAGATGAAGAAGAACGGTCAGGTGATCCAGTACGCCCTGGTGGAAGTGCCGACCGACGACCTGCCCCGCTTCTTCCAGCTGCCGCCGGAAGGGACCCGCCGCAAGAAGCAGATCATCATTCTGGATAACGTCATCCGCTTCTGTCTCGACGAGATTTTCAAAGGCTTCTTCGACTACGACGAGATTGCCGCCTATGCGGTGAAGCTGACCCGGGATGCCGAATACGATCTCTCCGACCAGCTGGACTTGAGCCTGGTGGACAAGATGAGTGATGGCTTGAAGCAGCGCCTCACCGCCATGCCGGTGCGCTTCGTCTACGAGCGGGAGATGCCCGCTGCCATGATAAGCTTCCTGAAGCTCAAGCTGCAGATCAGCTCCTACGATGCCATCATGCCGGGTGGGCGTTACCACAACTTCAAGGATTTCATTGGCTTCCCCAACGTGGGCCGTGACTATCTGGAAAACCCCAAGCTGCCGGCGCTGGATTGCCGCGATTTTGACGGCTTCGTCAACGCCTTCGATGCGATTACCAAGCAGGATATCCTGCTCTACTACCCGTACCACAAGTTCCACCACTTCACCGAGCTGGTGCGCCAGGCGGCGTTCGATCCGGCGGTCAGCGCCATTCGCATCAACATTTATCGGGTGGCCAAGAAGTCGCGGATCATCCACTCCCTCATCGATGCCGCCAACAACGGCAAGAAGGTGACCGTGGTGGTCGAGTTGCGCGCCCGTTTCGACGAAGCGGCCAACATCGACTGGGCCAATATTCTCACCGATGCCGGGGTCAAGGTGGTGTTCGGGGTGCCGAGCCTCAAGATCCACTCCAAGCTCTGCCTCATCACCCGCCACGAAAATGGCGAGGCGGTGCGCTATGCCCATATCGGTACCGGCAACTTCAACGAGAAGACCGCCAAGATCTACACCGACTTCTCACTGCTGACCCGCAATCCGGATATCACCGCCGAAGTGGAAGGGGTGTTTGAATACATCGAGTACCCCTATAAGCGATACAAATTCAACCACCTGCTGGTCTCCCCCATCAACAGCCGCCGTCAGCTCTATCGTCTCATCGACAACGAGCTCTCCAACGCCAAGGCGGGTCAGCCGAGCGGCATCATCCTCAAGATCAACAATCTGGTGGACAAGGATCTCATCAACCGCCTCTATGCCGCCGGGCAGGCGGGAGTACCGATCCAGATGATCATCCGTGGCATGTGCGCCCTGCGTCCGGGCGTACCGGGCCTCAGTGACAACATCAAGGTGATCAGCATCATAGACCGCTTCCTCGAGCACCCGCGGGTGATGGTATTCCACAACAAGGGCAACCCCCAGCTCTATATCTCCAGCGCCGACTGGATGAGCCGCAATATCGACGGCCGGATCGAGGTGGGCACTCCCATTTATGATGAGCGCCTCAAGCAGCGCATCATGGATATTCTCGAACTACAACTGAGTGATACCTGCAAGGCGCGGGTCATTGATGCCGACCAGCAGAACGAATATGTGAAGCGGGGTAACCGCCGCAAGATCCGCTCTCAGGTGGCGATTTACGACTATCTCAAACGTATCGAGTCAAACAATGGACAATAGTCTCTATGCCGCCGTGGATCTCGGCTCCAACAGTTTTCATATGGTGATCGCCCATCTGAGCGAAGGGCGTTTTCGCATCGTCGATCGCATCAAGGAGCGAGTACGGCTGGCGGAAGGGATGGATGAGCAGAAGCGGATGAGCCCGGAGGCGATGGAACGCGGCCTCGCCTGCCTGTCACTGTTTGCCGAGCGGCTCACCAACATCAAACCGGACCAGATCCGCATCGCAGGTACCTATACCCTGCGCCGTGCCAGCAACGCGCGCGAGTTCGTCAGCGAAGCGGCCAAGGTGCTCAACCACCCCATCGAGATCATCAGCGGGCAGGAAGAAGCACGGCTCATCTATCAGGGGGTCGCCCATACCCAGCATATCGAGGGCCAGGTACTGGTGATCGATATCGGCGGCGGCAGCACTGAGCTCATCATCGGTGAAGGGTTTGAACACAAGGCCCTCACCAGTCGCAAGATGGGCTGCGTCAGCTTTACCCAGAGCTTCTTTGCCAGCGGCAAGCTGAGCGACAAGCACTTCACCAATGCCGTGCTGGAGGCGCAGCACCAGCTCGCCCCCATCGTCAACCAGTACCGCAAGCTGGGCTGGCAGAGCTGCCTTGGCAGCTCAGGCTCCATTCGTACGGTACGGGATGTACTGCAAGGCGAAGGGCTGACTGACGGCAGCATCACGCTGGAGGGGCTGGAGCGGCTCAAGGCGCTGATGATTGAGCGCAAGCGAGTCGATAACCTCAAGCTGACAGGGCTTACCGAGGAGCGCCAGGAGGTGTTTGCCGCCGCGGTCGCCATCCTGCTCGGGCTGTTTACCTCGCTGCCCATCGAGCGGCTTGACTACTCCGACGGTGCCCTGCGTGAAGGGTTGCTTTATGAATTCGAGGAGCGCTTGCAGCACCACGATATTCGCGAACGCACCGCACAGGCGCTCGGCACCCACTACCGGATGGACCGCAAACAAGCCGCCCGGGTGGAGCAGAGCGTGCTGACGCTGTTTGATGCCTTGCAAGAGCCCTGGCAGATGGAAGTAGAGCCCTATCGCGCCATTCTCGGCTGGGCGGCCCGGCTTCACGAAATTGGCCTTGCCATCAACTACAGCGGCATTCATCGCCACTCAGCTTATATCCTGCAACACACCGACCTGCCCGGCTTCAACCAGGACGATCAGGCCCTGCTGGCAGCGCTGGTACGCTTTCAGCGCAAGGGGCTCAAGCTCTCCGAGCTGCCTCCCCTGCCCAACCACGACATGCAGACGGTGCTGCGCTGCATCCGCATCCTGCGCCTCGCAGTCGCCGCTCACCACAAGCGCCAGGACAACCTGCTGCCCGAGTGGAAAGTCGCGGTACAAGGCGATCAGCTGGTCGTGACCCTGCCGATCGACTGGTGCGAGGAGAACCGTCTCCTGATGCAGAATCTGGAGAAGGAGCATCGTTATTGCCAGGAGCAGGGCTGGCCACTGTTGTTCCAGCTAGGCTAAACCGGAAAGATAAATGAAAAAGGCAGCCCACTGGCTGCCTTTTGCATCTCAATCTCCCGGTTACTGCAACTCGGGCAACAACCACTTGGCCATCTCGAAGTAGATGATAAGGCCGGTGCCATCCACCAGTGTCGCGATGAATGGCGCAGAGACCACCGCCGGATCGATGCGGAAACGACGCAGCACCATGGGAATAATGGATGCGACCGTGGCACTCCAGAGCACGATGGCGATGATGGTAAAGGTCACCACCATGCCAATCTGGGGACCGACGCCGAGACTCCATGCCCGTACCCAGGCCGCCATGGCAATGGCACCCGAGATGAGCAAACCGGTGGAGAGCTCCTTTTTCAGCACTGTGCCGAGATTGCGCAGACTCACCTCCCCGACCGCCATGGCTCGTACTATGGTGGTGGTGATCTGGGTGCCGCTGTTACCACCAGTACCGATCAGCAAGGGGATAAAGAAGGCCAGCGCGATGGCCGCTTCCAGCTGCTCCTCGAATGCCCGCAGCACGGTGCCGGTGTAGGCTTCCGCCACAAACAGGATAAGCAGCCAGCCCACCCGTTTGCGCCACAGCTGCCAGGGGGTCGCCTGCAAGTAAGCGGTATCGAGCGGTGATGATCCTCCCTGCATCTCGGCATCCTCGGTGGATTCGAGCTCCAGAATATCCGCCGCATCATCAACGTGGAAAATACCGACCAGTCGCCCCTGATCCTCGACCGGTAATACCGACAGGTCGCGGTCGATGAGCAGGCGCGCTGCCAGCTCCTGATCCGCACGGGCATTGATCCGCACCGTCTCCCGATCCATCAGGGTCGCGACACTGGCCAGCGGGTCGGCGATCAGCAAGGTCTTGAGGGAGAGGCTTCCTTGCAGACGACCATCCCCGTTGACCACATAGATATGGCGAAACAGCTGGGCATTGTCCCAGGCATCGTGGATCAGCTGTTTGGCGTGACCGACCGTGTCCTCCTCCCGTACCGCCAGATATTCGTGGCGCATGTTGGCCCCCACCGACTCGGTGGGCCAATCCAGCAGGGAGTAATACATGGCCTGCGCCTGGGTCGGGAAGCGAGCCAGCAACATGGTGCGATCCTGACGACCCAGTTTGCGCAGGATGGCGACCATCTCGCGACGGGGAATGGCCTCCTGCAACACGCTGACGATGCTGCCATGGAGCCGCAGCAACAGGCGCCCGGCACTCTCGGCCGAGAGTGAACCAAGCAGTTCGGCCCCTTGCGGGATTGGCAGGGTATCAAAGATGCAGTTGAGCTCTTCCGGACGCAGGGTCAGCAGTTGATCGGCGCGCTGAACCGGATCCAGATTATGTTCCAGCCAACCCTGCAGGGCGGCCAGATCGAGCAGTTGGTGACGGTTAAGAATGGTATGTGTTTTCTTCATCACAGATATCCTCATGTGATTTCAGGCGAGCCTGAATGCCTCCGGAAATAGCCGGAGGCAACGACAAGAAAACAGCAATTTGATTGACGAGTAATAGGCAGGAAATGACGCCGTTCGGCGTGTCATCATCCCCACGTACCAGCTTTAGCACTGTATAACGTATCCGGCATGCCGGAAGCCACTTGGGTTTACACCTTAATCCGATGAAAACTGTCCTGATCTTGGGCGTCTCTGGACGTCGTGAGATCAGTGGCCTGTGTTTATACAGGAGCCTCGCCTAACGAGATGCTGCAAATAATTCGCACAACCCTCTGTTGTGCGGGCGGCATGATTATCCAATCCCGCAGGGAGGTCAACCCCGCAGCTCCCATTAAATGGGAAACGGCAACAGCTTGTTACAATTGGCAGGAGATGACACGGAACCAATTTTCATAGTCTGGACAAAAGAAAAGGCCCCAAAGGGCCCCTTCTTTAATTAGCGAATATAGTCAAACAGTGTCAGACGGCTTATTTTGCTGAAAGAGAGTTGCGAGGCACTCAATGCCGCATCCTCTTTTGACAGCGCGGAAATCACTTCATAGAGATCCGCTTCCGACACCTTGGCTCTCGCCTCGGCGTTGAGGGTACTCAACCCCTCGTTAGAATCCATGACAGCCTCGAGACTGTTCATCCTGCCACCCAGCTCACCCAACCCATGATCGATATTCAAGCGGGCATTTTTCATATGGACGGTAGCATCGGCTACTTCCAGCGCAAAGTTGTCAGCGGTAATAGCGGGATCACGCAAAGCGGTAATAAAATCCGACATCCCGTTCAGCACGTTGTCATTTTTTGGTGGATTAAGGTCAAACTGCTGAGCCGCACCACCAGCAGGCAAATCAAGGGTCAACTCCAGACCATTGAAGGGGATCTTGGTGCCAGCAGTGTAGTTACCCGTTTGCAGGGTAGTACCACCGGCATCCTTGATATCATAGGTATCAGGCGGACCGATGGTGGTTGATACGGTATAGGTGTTGCTGGGCAGTGCCGAGTTATAATTGGACTTATAGAAATTATCAAAGTTACCCTGATCGCCGACCCCGACCTTGATATTTGCAGTGGTTGCACTGGCAGTTCTTCTGGTCGCCACGATTTCAAACAGATCCTGCCCGGAATCATTGGCAGCAATTTGTACTGTGGGTGAGACCTGAATATTTCGCTGACCAGGGTCTCCCTGATAGATATACTTTCCGTTGGCGTCTTTGATATATGGCTGGGTCTTGCTCTGATTACCGCCAAATATAAATTCACCCGAGGAGTTTTTGCTATTCATCAGGTCAAACATCTGCTGCTGCAACCCTTCCAGCTCGCTGGCTATGGCCTTGCGATCATCCATGCTGATAGCGCCATTATTTGACTTCTGGATCAGAGTCTGGGCACTAAGCATCGCATTGTTAATCGACGTTAATACCGTCTCCTCATGTCCCAGGCTGTTTTCCAGCAAGCTGCCATTGACACTGTACTGCTTGAACAGGTCAATCTCCTTGGTCAGTGCCATCTTCTGGCTCATCCCCGCAGGATCTTCGCCGGCAGTCTGAAATTTATTGCCGGTTTGCAGCTGTTGATAGGCAGTATTCAACCGCTCGTTGGCACTGTTGAGGGAATAGATATTCCGGTCGTAGATCATGTTGGTGGTGATGCGCATGACGTTACCTCACGGAAGAGAGCAGTGTATCGAAAATGGTTTTGGCCGTGCTGACGATTTGCGCCGATGCCGCATAGGATTGCTGGAAGCGGATCAGATTGGCCGCCTCCTCCTCCAGATTGACCCCAGACACGCTTTCAAAGATGCCGGTGCTCTGGATAAGCTTGGACTCATTGGCCTTGAGCAGCGTTTTTGCCTGACTGGTATTGTTACCCACTTCCATCACCAACCCGGAATAGGCCTGATTGAAGGTCATCTTGTCGTTGGTCGTCCCACCATTGGTGCTCTTGCGCACCAGATCCTTGTTTTGCAGCTCGGCCAGAACCAAGCCATTGCTGTTATCGGCAAAGCCATTGCTGTTGTAACTGAGCTTGAAGCTGTCACCGGCATCCACCGTCCCGGTGATGCTGAACTCGTAGCCTGGCGCCTGTTTCGGGTTGGCATAGACTGCAGCTCCGGCGGGGAAAGGGTTAACGATAGCCGACATCAGGTTTTGCCCCTTGCTGCTCGCGGGGGCCGTGCCAATCAAGGTAGTACCATCGGCTTGGAAAACCTGATAGTTACCACTGCCATCAATTTTGACCACCTGGGGCGCTGTCGGGCTCAGACTATTGGTACCAAAACCTGACCCTGCACCTGTATTGAATACGCCACCCAGTTTGATATCAGCCCCGCCGCCATTATTGGTGGTCTTTTCCGCTTTAAGCGGAGAAGCCAAGGCCAAATCTTCCGGTCGGGTGATCAGCTGACCCAGACCGGCGGCCGCACTTTTGGTGGGTTGCAGCAACAGTCTGTCACCCGCAGCCGGCGCACCGGTGAGATCGATGGAAATGCCGTGACCCGTGAGTTCAAACGTTGCAGGAGGGGTCGTGCCAGTCGCCACAGAGGTTCGATTACCAGACTTGTCCAGCGAGAACACCTCATAACCGGTGGCGCTGCTAAAGCGCACTTCGTAATCAAACGGGGTCACTGATGTCCCCTTGCCCGGCACGAAGCTGACATTCGCCCCGACCGTCCCCGTGTTGTCGTCGTAGGGTAATCCCTTGCTGGTTGGCAGGGTGAAGATATCACCACCAATTTCATTATCCAGATCCATCCCGAGGCGGTTCTGCTGGTTCATTGCATCGGCCATCGCCACGGCCAGCTGCCCCAGTTCGCGCTTGGTCGGTTCAAGGTCGTTACGTGCTTTGAAAAGGCCTCCCACGGCGCCACCAAAGGTCTCGTTGTCAATAAGCGCCTCATTATCACCCAAAGTTAATTGCAGCTCTAAATCTCTCGAATCAGGATCACTGGGCATCACTTTAAACTGAGCCACGCCGCCGTTTAGTACCAACGAATGGCCAGTGCTCATATTGACCAGCATGCTGCCGTTGGGTTGGGCTACGGTGCGAATATCCATCTTCTCCGACAGCTGGCGGATCGCCTCATCCCGCTGATCAAACAGCATCAGGTTCTCTTCGGGTGACCCCTGGGTGCGGATGATGGCCTGATTAAGATCATTGATGCTGGTGAGCAGGCTGTTGACCTGCTTGGTTTCATCTTCAATACGGGTGTTGAGGGTATCGCTCTGCTTGTCGAGCTGCGCCGAGAGGGTATGAAAACGGTTGACCATGCCACTCAACTCCGTCATCACCACCTTGCGCCCACCGATCTCGGCAGGCGATTCATTGGCTGAGTGAAATGACTTGAAGTAGGAGGTGATGGCCGCCCCCACGCTGTTGCTGGTATCCCCAAGCAAGCTGTCAACGCCTGCCAGCTGTTCATAATGGGTCAGGGAGGCATGATAGGCGGAGGTATCACGGCGCACCTCCCCCTGCATATAGTCGTTGATTACCCGCTGGGTCTTGATGTCACCGGTCCCCAGACCGATGGTATTGGTATACACCAGCGTACGCTCACGCACATAGCCCTGGCTATTGACGTTCACTATGTTGTTACTGGTGGTCTGCAGCAGGCGTTGCTGTGCCAGCACGCCCGATGAACCAATCCCAAGCAGGTCGCTTGCCATACGTTACAGCTCCATCTCGTTGTATTGGGCAATGGCGTCACTGCGCAATACCTGTTTCAATTTTCTGGCGTAGTGCGGGTCGGTGGCATAACCCGCCTGTTGCAGCGCCTCAAAGTAGCGATCGGGACTATCCACCTGCGCCAGGGCTCCCTTGTAGCGAGAGCCGGAAGTGAGGAAGTCCACGTAGTCATTGAAGCTCTCTTCAAACGACTTATAGGAGCGAAATGCCGCTTTCTGGCGGGATGCGACGCCTTGCTCATACTCGAGCGTGCTGACCACCGCCTTTGGCCCTTCCCAGCGCGGATCGGCCTTGATACCAAACAGGTTATGGGTCACCTGCCCCTCGCCATCCTTGATCACCCGCTTGCCCCAACCGCTCTCCAGTGCCGCCTGAGCGACCAGTACCGCTGGGCTTAACCCCAACTTGTCGGCCGCTTTCTTGGCCAGCGGCATCAGGCGATTAACGAACTCTTCCGGCGTATCGAACTCTTTGCCCCCACTACCGGTGACACTGCCCTCTTCGCTGGCCATGCGTCCCATGGGCGGAATGCTGCGGTGCGGTCGACGGGGCATAGTGAGTGTGTGACTCTCCTTTGCCCCCTCGGCCATCTCTTTTTCAGCAAAATCTTTGCCAACTTTTGATGCCGCGATCAAATCATCGGCAGCCGCCGTAGGGGGCTGATAGGGTTTGTAGGTCCTTTCGGTGCGCTGCGGCATCTTGAGCACCCGTCCATCCTGATGGGTAAAGGTCTCGGGAGAGAGCTGCTTGGCCACCATGTCAGCCAATCCCAGCCCTCCCTTGCTGGACATGTCGGCAACCCGCTGCTCATCCAGCATCCCTTCATAGAACTGGGTATAACTGCTGTTCATCGGGTTGTCCTGAGTCAACACCCCGTTGGCCTGACGCATGCTCTGAAACAGCATCTGGGTAAAGATTGACTCGAACTGGCGTGACGCACTCTTGAGCGCTTCGGCCTGTCCCTCTTTGCTTTGGCTCATCTGGCGCAGACGATCCAGGTTCTTGATGTCCTGTACCATCCCGAGATTCATGCCGCTGTTGCTGTCAAACTCCGCCATTTTGCTTACCTCATTGCCACCCGTGGCAACCACTTGCCGCTTGTTACAATATGACCAGTTGCCCCTCGATGGCGCCTGCCTGCTGCAGCGCCTCAAGGATGGCCATCAAATCACCGGGGGCAACCCCGACCTGATTGACCGCCCGGACCAGATCGTCCAGGGTCGCACCGGTATCAAACTTGAACATCCGCCCCGGCTCCTGCTGGACATTGATGGTCGAGTTGTTCGTCACCGTCGTCTCTCCTCCCGCCAGCGGGTTGGGCTGGGAGACCTGCTGGTTTTCGGCGATGGTCACCGTCAACCCGCCATGGCTGATGGCCGCCGGTTTGAGCTTGACTTGACTGCCGATCACTATGGTGCCGGTGCGGGAGTTAACGATGATCTTGGCCGCCTCGTTGGCCGGATCCACCTCCAGATTCTCGATGGTGGCGAGATAGGAGACGCGCTGACCCGGATCCCGCGGGGCATAGACCTTGACCGAGGTGGCATCGAGCGCCTGAGCGGTATTTGGCCCCACCAGATCGTTGACCACATCGGCCAGACGGCGCGCAGTGGTAAAGTCTGGGCGGTTAAGGTTGAAGGTGATGGTGTCCCCCTGACTGAAGGAGTTGGGCACCTCCCGCTCCACGGTCGCACCGTTGGCAATCCGCCCGACGGTCGGGGTATTGATCACTACCTTGGAACCATCAGCCCCCTCTGCCCCCAGACCACCGACCACCAGACTGCCCTGGGCGACCGCATAAACCCGCCCATCGAGCCCTTTCAGGAAGCTTTGCAGCAGAGTGCCGCCCCGCAGGCTCTTGGCCTCGCCGATGGCAGAGACCGTCACGTCGATGGTCTGGCCCGGCTTGGAGAAGGGGGGCAGGTCGGCATGGATCGCCACCGGCGCCACATCCTTGATCTTGGGCTTGATGTTATCCGGCACCTTGATGCCAAAATTGTTGAGCATGGTACGGAAGGTCTGCTCGGTGAAGGCGTTGTTCTTCTCGCCAGTACCGGGCAACCCCACCACCAGACCGTAACCAATCAGCTGGTTGTTACGCACCCCTTCAACCGAGCTGATGTCCTTGATCCGGGCCGCATTGGCCACACCCAAGGGCAGCAGACAGCAAAGCAGAGTGACAAGACGGAGTGACTTCATAACATCTCCTAGAGCGGCCACCAGGGACCATTGAAAAAGCTGGTAAGCCACCCTTGCTCCTGGCTATTGGCCAGATCGCCGGTACCACCGTAGTAAATGCGGGCATTGGCCACTTTCTGGGACGAAACGCTGTTATCAGACGTCACGTCCTCCGGGCGAATAAGACCGGTGATCCGGATATATTCATTGCCATTGTTGAGCATGATCCACTTCTCACCGCGCACCACCAGATTGCCGTTGGGCAGTACCTTGGCCACGCTGACCGAAATATTGCCCTGCAGGCTGTTGCTCTGATCCGCCTTGGCCTGGCCCTTGAACGCGCTGTCTTGAGCAATGGAGGCTGAGAGATCATAGGGGCTGGCGGTCACGGGCACGCCACCCAACTTGACCGGGTCCAGATTGAACTTGTTATTCTTGCCACTCTGGGTATTGGCCTTTTTCGAGGCAGAGGTCGACTCCGACAACTCGATGGTAATGATGTCACCTACCTTGTGTGCCTTGATATCCGAATAGATGCCATTGACCTGATCCGGCTGGAAAATCGCCCCTGTCGGCCGCACCGACACCGGCTCCGACTCCCCGTAGACGGGGGAAAACTCGGGATCATCAGGCTTGGGCGTATTGGGAGTGCTGCTACACCCTCCCAGCACCAACAATCCCAGCATCCATACGGCTTTCATCATGCACCTCCTAATTAGGTACGCTGGATCAGGAAGGACATCATGCCGTCCACGGCGGAGAGCACCTTGGAGTTCATCTCGTAGACCCGCTGAGCCTGAATGAGGTTCACCAGCTCTTCGGTCACGTTGACGTTGGAAGTCTCCAGCATCCCCTGCTTGATCACCCCCAAGCCATCGGCACCGGCAGTCCCCTGAGCGGCAGCACCACTGGATTGGGTCTCGACAAACATGTTCTCCCCCATCGGCTGCAAGCCGCTGGCATTAACGAAGTCGGAGATGTTGATCTGACCGACGACCTGAGAAGCGCCATCGCCCTTGAGCTGCACCGAGACCTGGCCATCTTCACCCACCGTAACGCTCTGGGCGTTTTCCGGGATCTGGATTTCCGGTTGCAGCGGGTAGCCATTACCCGGGGTCACTATGGTCCCTTCATCGTTGAGGGTGAACTGACCGTTACGGGTATAGGCCGCACTGCCATCCGGCAGCTGAATTTCAAAGTAGCCACGACCACTGATCATCAAATCGAGCGAGTTGTCAGTGGTTTGTACGTTACCCTGACTGTGGTTTTTCTGGGTCGCCACCACCTTGGCTCCCGCCCCCAGCATCAAGCCGGAGGGGAGCTCGGTATCGGCAGAAGAGCGGCCACCGGGCTGGTTGATGTTTTGATACAGCAGATCTTCAAAGATGGCCCGTGACTTTTTAAAGCCCACGGTGCTGGCGTTCGCCAGGTTGTTCGAGGTGACCGAAATATTGGTCTGCTGTGCATCCAACCCGGTCTTGCTGATCCAGAGTGCGGGATTCATAGGTAACTCCTTGATTAGCTGATTCGCAGCAGTTGGGTTTGAGCTTCATCATTCTCTTCGGCCGTCTTCATGATTTTGACCTGGGTTTCGAACTGGCGTTGCAGCCGGATCAGGTTGGTCATCTCATCCACCACATTGACGTTGCTCCCCTCAAGGGAGCCGGCAATCAGGCCAACGTTGGCAGAGGCGGGTTCATTCTGACCATCCTTGCGGCGAAACAGACCATCTTGCCCCTTCTCCACCGCATCGGCGGCCGGGTTGACCAGCTTGATCCGCTGAAAATCTTCCGGCAAGTTGGCGGCAGCCCCCTCCGGACGACCGCTGATGGTACCATCCCGATTGATCTCGAGTTTCTCCATCGGCATCGGCAACACGATTGGCTGACCGCCGTCATCCACCACATTCAGGCCAGTCGAGGTCTGTAAATTGCCGGTCGCATTGACCTGCAAATTCCCCATGCGGGTATAGGCCTCGCCGCCCTTTGGATCCTGCACGGCAATCCAGCCCGGACCATCCACAGCTACGTCCAGATCCCGTCCGGTGGTCATCAACATGCCATGCTGCAGGTTCTGACCCGGGCGCTCAGCCATGGCAAACACCCGGCTTGGCAAGCCCTCTCCGAACGCCTGCATGCTTCTGGCCTGCTCAAAATCGGACTTGAAGCCGGTGGTATTGGCATTGGCGAGGTTGTTGCCGCGAACAGCCAAGCTGTTCATGGTCTCTTTGGCCCCGGACATGGCGATATAAAGCAGGTGATCCATGGAATTCTCCGTCAAACAGATGACTCTGACAGGAGAAATGCAATTAGAGTGCCAACAGCAGAAATATGGGGGAATAAGGAGGATGGGAATGCAACATAAACAGAGAGGGGGCAAAGCCCCCTCTCGTTATCATTTATTGCGCGATTAACGGATCTGCAGGATGGTCTGCTGCAGCGAACTGTTGACCTCAAGAGAACGAGAGTTGGCCTGGAAGTTACGCTGGGCAGTGATCAGGTCAACCAGCTCGGAGGTCAAATCCACGTTGGACTGCTCCAGCGCCGATGATTTGATGGTCCCGAAAGTGCCCGAGTTTGCCATACCCGGTAACGCGTCTCCGGAAAGCAACGATTGTCTCCAGGAAGTATCCCCTACCTGAGTTAGTCCTTGCGCATTAGCAAACTTCGCCATTGCCACCATGGCAACTTTGACAGTAGTGGCATTGCTATAAGTTGCAGACACTATACCGTCGGGGGTAATTTCAACTTTGGTCAAACGGCCGACTGTCGAGCCGTCTTGCGTCAACTTATAGGCCTCGAAAGGAGAAGCGTAAGAGGTAAGATTACCTAAAGAAATTTCAATGACTTGGGTAGGGTCTGCACCATTATTGATTATCCCTGCGCCAGCTCCTAACGCTTCGGTCTTGATAACCGCCGGTGCAGTCGGTGAAATCATTTTTCCATCAGCATCAAATGTGATTCTCGCACCAGCAGGAGCCTGATCCAAACCAGGTGCCATCGTCGGAGTAACCGCACCAACACCATCGATATCAATAGGCTTATCTCCCTGGTAAAGATACATGCGCCATGCTGTAGGATTTGCTGGGTTAGCAAGATTGGCAGGATCTGCTTCTTTAACAAAATATTGGGTAATGGTATGTGGCTCACCAAGCGAATCGTAAACCGTAATTGACGTGGACGCAGAATAGGTATTTGAGTCTTTTCGATTAAATGTAGATGCATCAGGCGGGTTAGGAACAGGAACCGTTGGTGCCGTAGCACCGGCCGGAAGCGGCTTTGTATTAGCTGGCAAGTTGTAACTTGCCTCGATCTTGGTCGTTTTCACAGGCTCACCCGCCTTATCAGGGATCTGGATCGGCTTGGTAGAGTTAATACTGACCGCCTTCGGTGTGCCATCGGCGTTAATTTCATAACCTTGCAGGTAATGACCCTGATTATTAACCATATAGCTGTTTTCATTGAGCTTGAAGGCACCCGCACGGGTATAGGTGCGATCCAGGTTGGTCAGGCCATCGGAGGTCACAAAGAAGCCATTACCCTGAATCGCCAGATCCAGTGCGTTATTGGTAAATTGCAGCGCCCCCTGATGGAACTGCTGGGCAACCGCACCGGTCGCCACACCATTACCGACCTGGGTCTTGGCGTTGACAAAGATGGAGTTGGCATAGACATCCGCAAACTCGGCTCGGGACTCCTTAAAGCCCATGGTGTTAACGTTGGCAATGTTGTTGGCGGTGACGTTCAAGTCTTTTTGTGCCGCGTTGACACCGCTCAAGGCATTGTTAAATGACATATCCAGCTCCTTAGATCGATGCTGTCGACGTTGTTTTTGACTGAGTTGTTGGTTTGTTCTGATTAGATCCTGAAATTTGCAGGATACTGTTAAGCGTTGTAGTGCCTAGACCTCTCAGATTGAGTTGAGTCGGGTTGGTTCCGTTCCCCAGGACCACACTATCAACCTTGCCATAGGTCAGGGCAGAGATGCTCTCCGACTTTCCATCCATGGTGCCGTTAGCTTTAATCACGTATTTTCCAGGCTTGGCCGGATTGCCACTCTTGTCTTTACCATCCCAAGCAAATTCAACATTGCCGCGTAAATCACCTTCCAGAGGAAACTCCTTTATCACCTGACCCTTTTCATCTTCCACCGTGATTTTCACATTCGAATACTTGTTCTCGACACCGACAGCCACAACCCCGGATATGGACCCCTCTTTCTCCAAATAACCGATATTGCTAGGGAGCAGCACATTTTGTCCGACCAGTGCAGAGGCTTGCAGCGCCTGACTAGATGTCATCAGAGTATTGAGATTGCCCATCTGGGTGGACAAGCTGTTGATCCCCTCAGAAGTCGACATGGATGTCATCTGGGAGAGCATCTGGGCGTTATCAACAGGCTTGAAAGGATCCTGATACGACAGCTGCATGGTCAGCAGCTTCAGAAAAGAAGCTTGATCCAGCTCTTTCTTCGGCGTTGTAGTGGTGCCTGTCGTCTGGGTCGTGGCACGGCTGATGCCGTTCACATTACTGGTTGTATCGACCATGCTGCATCCCTCCTATCAGGATTTGCCAAGCTGGAGCGTCTGCTGCAGCATCTTCTTGGCCGAATCAGCAACCTGTACGTTGGTCTGGTAGCTGCGCGAGGCGTTGATCATGTCGGCCATCTCTTCAACCATGTTGACGTTTGGCTTGAAGATAAAGCCGTCTTTATCCGCCATCGGGTGGTTGGGGTTGTACTCCTTGAGTAGTGGCGCCTTGCTCTCGACAATCCCCTTCACCTCAACCCCGACCGAGCCCTGCTTGTCAGACATAGCCTGATCGAGCTGGGCGGCAAAGACTGGCCGCCTGGCGTGGTAAGTATTTTCCACACTGGAGCTGACGCTGTCCGCGTTGGCCATGTTGCTGGCAACTGTGTTGAGGCGCACTGACTGTGCACTCATAGCCGAGCCTGCTATGTCAAAGACCTTGAACAAACTCATCACTGCTCTCCTTTCAGTGCCTTGAGCAGGCCACTGATCTTGCTATTCATAAATTCAAGGGAGGTTTGATACTCAAGGCTATTGCGCAGAAATTCGCTGCGCTCCTGCTGCACATCGACTGTATTGCCGTCACCGGTATCCGGTTGCAGCGGGTTGCGATATTGCACGGTACCCGGGGCGTCCATATTCAAGGCAAAGTGCTTTTCGCTGGTCGTTGCCAAACCAAAACCCTGATGCGACTGGGCCTCCTGCAATGCCTGAGCAAAATTGATATCCCTGGCTTTGAAGCCCGGGGTATCTGCGTTGGCAATATTGCTGGAAAGCACCTCAGCACGCTTGGCGCGAACGCTTATAGTGTGTTGATGCACACCGAATGCCTTGTCAAATGAAAGAGCCATAGCACACCTCCTGCTTGGTTTATTTTGTTTGCAAGAGGTGTGCCATAAGCAAATCACTCAGTTCGATAGTTTGGGTATGAGCACAGTTCAGACCGAAAACGGCAGGAGCATCTCGCGCATTGAGTCAGACGGCATCATTTGGCCACCTTAAGGCTTCAACCACTTTTGCAATGGCGAGATATGGTAGGTAAATAGAAAGACTGAGCTGTAGATAAAGAAAGAGGGAAGCTCGTAGCTTCCCTCTTTGCATGAACTAGCAATATTCGGCAGACCCCGAGTATCAAGGCGGTCAGGCCTATTTGACCTTGTAGACAATCCCCGGATTGCAACGGATCATCTCGAACCGGTCGGTCAATCCGGCCAGTGACTCCGACGCACCCAACATCAGATATCCACCGGGGTTGAGACTGGCAGCAAACTGGTTGAGGATCTTCGACTTCACTTCCGGCGCAAAATAGATGAGCACGTTACGGCAAAAGATAATGTCAAACTTGCCGAGCAGACTATAACTCTCCAGCAAGTTGAGTGGCCGGAAGGTGGTCAATTTTCTGACTCGCTCGGCAACCCGCATCTTGTTGTCACCGTAGGGCTCAAAAAACATCTTCTTGCGCTCCGGTGACAAACCGCGCGCCAGAGCAAGGCTATCGTAAACGCCTTCCTTACACTGATTGAGCATGGTCGTCGAAATATCCGTCCCGACAATCTGCACGCCACCAGGCAAGGTCCCCGGCTTTTTCATCTGCTGCTCCAGTGCCGTCATGGCAATGGAATAGGGCTCCTGACCTGACGAGGATGCAGCCGACCAGATCTTGATGGGGCGGCCACTTTTCCCCAACTCGGGGAAAATCTTGTCGGTAAGAAGCTGAAACGGATAGGTATCACGAAACCAGAGGGTCTCGTTGGTCGTCATGGCATCCACCACGGCCATTTTCAGGTCACGCTCTCGCACACTCATTGCACGGGTAACCAGATCAGACAGACTCTCGATGCCAAACTGAGCCATCAAAGGTGAAAGACGGCTCTTCACCAGATACTGTTTGTTATCCCCCAGCACAATTCCGCTCTGTACCGCCAGAAAGTTGCTGAACTGTTTGTATAAGTCGTCCGAAAGTGTCTTCATGCAGCTGTTCTTCTTTATTAGAGTGCGTTTTGTACGGCCTTGGCCAATTCATCAGGCTGGAACTTGGCGATAAAATTGTTCGCACCAACTTTCTGCACCATTGCCTGGTTGAATACTCCACTGAGCGAGGTATGCAGAATAACATGCAAATCCTTGAGATTGGGATTATTCCGGATCTCGGCAGTGAAGGTATAGCCATCCATTTCCGGCATTTCGATATCCGAAATAACCAGCGCAACCTGATCCTTGATAGGACCATTTTTGGTCATTTCCAGCAGCATGTTCAATGCTTCGCGGCCATCTTTTGCCAACACGCACTCGACACCGATAGCCTCAAGCGCACGTTGTACCTGTTTGCGTGCCACTGAGGAGTCATCCGCAACAAGAACAGGACGCCCCAGAGTCGGGTGGTCGACGCTGGCCTGAACCAACTCCTCACTAACATCCGTTGCAACCGGCGAAATTTCGTTCAATATCCGCTCAACATCAAGAATCTCGACCAACTCGCCGTCGACTTCAGTCACGGCAGTCATGTAGTTGATGCGACCCGCACCTTTAGGCGGAGGCAGGATGGATTCCCAGTTCATATTGATGATGCGCTCGACCGAATGCACCAGAAAACCCTGAATAGAGCGGTTGTACTCGGAGATGATAATGAAGCATTTGCTCAGATCATCTATCGGGCGTTTGCCAACCGCCATGCTGAGGTCGATGACCGAGATAGTCTGGCCACGAATATGAGCCACCCCGCGAATGCAGGAGTTCAATTTTGGCATCACGGTCAAGGGGGGACACTGCAATACTTCACGCACTTTGAATACGTTGATGCCAAATCTTTGACGTCCATTGAGACGAAACAACAACAACTCCAGCCGGTTTTGCCCCACTAGCTGGGTACGTTGGTTGACCGAGTCCAGGATACTGGCCATAAACACTCCCTAAAAACGCTTGGCATTAATCATGCATGCGTGATGGATTGCGTCAGACTATCGATGTGACAACGAACAGATTCTGAAGCAATCATAGTTAAATATGGTGATATGCGTGAACAACTTATCGACCAACGAGCGAAAATGATTAACCGACTTTTACTCATCAGCCTCTTTTTTGGCAGCATATCTTCCAGCTACGCCTCGGACGTCACTACTTATCTGCAAGAAAAGGCACAAGAGTTCGTTTACAGCCAGCTGGATATTCCGTTGGATGCCAGAGCCGAGGTCACCTCTGCCACACTGGATGAACGGCTCCCACTGACCCGCTGCGAAGATCTGCTCACTATCAGCTTACCAGCAAAAATGGAAATTCGCCGTAATACAACAGTTTACCTTAAATGTGAGGAAGACAAACCTTGGGACATCTATCTCCCGGTGCGGGTCAGTATTCAAAAGCCCTATGTCACTGTGACCAACCCCATCGCCAAGGGGGACCTGCTGAGTGAAAGCCAGCTGGTGTTGGCCTATCAGGATCAGACCCTGATCCGCGGCGACTACCTGACTGACACCGCCCCTCTTATCGGAGTACGCAGCAAGCGGGAGCTAAAACCTGGGCAACCCATCCGTTTGAGCCAGGTTTGTGTCGTGTGCAAAGGGGATCAGGTCACCCTGACGGCAGAAAACAGCAACTTCCAGATCAAAACCATGGCCCGAGCCTTGCAAGATGGCAGCTTCGGAGAGATCATCAAACTCGTCAATATTCGCTCCGGCAAAACCGTTGAGGGTAAAGTCAGTGCGGTAGGTGCCGTATCGGTCACTTTTTAAATCCGGATCCTTGACAACTTTTTTCTAAAGTTTTGATCTGCCGCACCGATAAACAGGTAAGCAAACCTTAAAGCAGACGAAGGTAACTAAAATGGCCATCAACAATATCAACAACTTGGCGAATAATCGGTTGCAAAATACCGCTAATAGCCAGGGGACAGGCAGCAAGTCAGTCACCTCATCGCCCGAAAACAAAGCGGCTACTGTCAAGCTGGACTCCGTCTCCTTGACCAGTGAGGCGCAACAATTGCAAAAGATGCAACAAAACCTCAATACCGCCTCGACCGGCAATGAGAGCAAGGTCGAACGGCTGAAAAAAGCCGTCGCGAGTGGCGAATATCAGGTCAACAGCGACGCTGTGGCCAAGAAGATGTTCAGTTTCGAGGCCAATCTGGACAAAGTTCTGGGATGATGGATTTACCTTCGTTACTGCACACCCAAGATGATTACCTCAGCCAGATGCAAGGCATTCTGGAAGAAGAGTTCAGCTTGCTCGAACAGCATCAGGCACTGGCCCTGCCCGCACTGACCGAGCGCAAACAGCAGTTGCTTGCTGCGATAGAAACTCTGGACAAGACCCTCGCAGAGATGCCGGAACTGGCACTACAGCTGGCTGCCTATCCCGACGAGATGGCGCAGCTTCGTGCAAAACTGGATGCTTGCCAGGCACAAAATGATATCAACGGTCGATTGCTTGAATTGAGCATCGTCTCAAACCGTCGTCTGGCAACCTTTCTTAGTCAGCTGCGCGATCGCAACAGCCTGACCTATGACGCCAAGGGTAACACTCGCTCTGGCACCCGCTCCTACGGTATCAAGGCCTGACATCTCTTATCAGGCCTTGCATTTTTTGCTCTCGGTTTTAAAGCACCAGTCGCAACAACTCTCGCCCGTCCTCACACGCATTAACGCGCAGTACCCCGTCCTCATAGCTCCCGTAACTGGCAGGCAACTCGCCGCGCGGGAAACAGATCGACCCCGGGTTCATCAATACCCGCTCCCCCTGCCACTCCAGCACCGGCACATGGGTGTGGCCGCTCAGGAACAGACTGCCCACAGGCAGCTGTACCTCGT
This sequence comes from Aeromonas sp. R1-2, assembly GCF_040908505.1. Taxonomy (NCBI): domain Bacteria; kingdom Pseudomonadati; phylum Pseudomonadota; class Gammaproteobacteria; order Aeromonadales; family Aeromonadaceae; genus Aeromonas; species Aeromonas sp. R1-2. Next base: position 171,589 of record NZ_JBFODU010000014.1, read on the forward strand.
CCGGGCGATAAAGATGGCCATGGCTGACAAACCAGCGCCGCTCATCGATCAGCAACTGGTTGTAGGGGGCGGTGATGGGAAAGCGCAACAGCATCTGATCCACTTCGGAATCGCAATTGCCCCGCACCGCGATGATCTGTGGCGCCAGCTCGTTGAGCCGATCGGCCACCGCGGCCGGGTTATACCCTTCCGGCAGAGGATTGCGCGGGCCATGGTTGAGCAGATCGCCGAGCAGCAGATAGTGGTCCGGCTGCCAGGGCTCAAGTTGGGTCAGCACCCGCTCCAGCGCAATGATGCTGCCGTGGATGTCGGAAATGATGGCAAGTTTCATGAAATGCTCCTCACTGCGGGCTGAAATAGAGATCCTTGGTGGCAATCGTCCCTTTCAAATTCTGGCTGGGCAGCCCTCGCAGCGCGGGATCGACCAGTCTCATCTGATTGTAATGATACACGGGGAGGATCGGCGCCTCCTCAAGCAGCAACTGTTCGGCATGCCGGTAGAGTTCAACCCGGCTCGCGTTGTCCAGCGTATTGGCTGCCTGCTCCAGCAGCAGATCAAAGTCGGGATTGCAGTAGCCGCTCTCGTTGCGCAGATCCTGACAACGGAAGCTGCCCAGCATGGCTGACGGCTCCACGTAATCGCCAAACAGGAAGCTTCTGGCCACCTGAAAATCACCGCTATCCTTTGCCACCTGATAGGCGCCCCACTCCAGACTGTTGAGGGTGACCTGCACCCCCAGCTTCTGCCACATGGCGGCAATGGCCATCGCCATCTGCTTGTGGGTTTCGGCGCTGTTGTAGGTAATGCTCAGCTTGAGTGGATTGGCACTGTTATACCCGGCCGCTGACAGCAACGCTGCCGCTTTGGCCTGGCGGGTTGGCATATCTTCAAGCGCCACAGGCAATATCACCCGGGGGTAACCCGGCATCTCCGGCAACAGCGACCATGCCGCCTGTTCATCCTGCCCGCTCACCGATCCAATGAGCTGCTGTCGATCAACCGCCATGGAGAGCGCCTGACGCACCCGCACATCCTGCAGTTCGGGGCGCTTCAGATTGAACGCATAGAGATAGGTGCCAAACAGCGGCAAGCCCCAGAGCCGCTCCGGAGATTCGCGCTTCATCTTCTGGTAATAGCCGAGGGAGACCTTGTTGGTAAGCTGGATTTCACCAGCCTCATAACGCAGCCGTTCGGCATATTGCGAGGTGATCGGCAGGTAGGTGACCCGTCCGATACGGGTGTGAAGGTCATCCCAGTAGTGGATATTGCGCTCGGCTTCGATCTGCTCGTTCGGCGTCCAACTTGCCAGCCGATAAGCACCATTGCTCACCAGCTTGCCGGGTTCGGTCCACTGCTTGCCAAATTTGGCTATCGCCTTCTGGTTGACTGGCACAAAGGGGCGCTGACTGATGAGTTGCAGGAAATAGGGAGCCGGCCGCTCCAGGGTGATTTTCAGGATCTGATCGCTTTGCGCTTCAATGCCCAGATTGCCTAGCTCCAGCGCACCGGCATAGATGGATTGCGCATTGTTGATCCCCGTGGCCAGCAGCAATCCGGCAGAAGGAGAGTTGATGGCCGGATCGAGCAGACGGCGCCAGGCATAGACAAAATCAGCGGCCACCAGCGGCTCGCCATTGGACCACTTCAGTTGGGGGCGCAGGAAAAATCGCCACTCCAGCCCATCTTCACTCACCTCCCAGCGCTGGGCCTGAGCGGGGACGATATGCCCCTGCCCATCATCGCTGACCAGCCCTTCAAACAGATCGACCAGTACCGCCTCCCCCGGAAAACCGGATCGCACCAGCGCCGGATCCAGTGACTCCGGCTCGGCACCGTTGCCCTTGACCAGGGTTTGCCGATCGGCAAGCAGAGGCTGCTGCTCAACGGTGGTGGCATGGGCCAGGGGCCCAGCCAGCACGGCAAGCAATAGCGGGGAGAGCCAGCGTTGTGCCAGCTTGGGGAAGAAACCATACCTCATGACAAAACCTCGAATAAAACCACTGCAGGAGGGGAAGGCCGACGGCGCGCCTGATGAATGCCTGATGCCGCTCTTGTTATCCCCGAAAACGCCCCGTATTGTATCGGGCTTGCCCGGGAGATGGAGTCTTTCGGGTTAATTTTTTCAGGAGTTTTTATGGGTTATGAGTGGCTGGCCCTCGCGTCGGCCAGTTTATGGGCAGTTGCAGCGCTTATTTCGGTCAAACCGGCCCGTCATCTCGGCGCATTTGCCTACAGCCGCTGGCGCATGTTTCTGGTCAGCCTGATGCTCGGCACCATGAGTCTGCTCACCGGTGGCTGGCAAACCCTCACCGCAAGCGCCCTGCCCCTGCTCGCCATCTCGGGGCTGGTCGGCATCTTCGTGGGCGATACCGCGCTGTTTGCCTGCATGAATCGGCTGGGGCCAAGACGCAGTGCCCTGCTCTTCTCCTGCCATGCGCTGTTTTCCGCCCTGCTTGGGCTCTTGCTATTTAATGAACAGCTGACAGGCTGGCGACTGCTGGGGGCCGTGCTGGTCTTTGCCGGCGTGATGCTGGCGATCCTGTTTGGCAGACGCAGTAGCAGCAACGAGTGGGAGCAGATCCGTGGCAATCTGGCGCTGGGAATTGGCCTTGGCCTGACGGCGGCACTGTGTCAGAGCGTGGGAGCCATCATCGCCAAGCCGGTGATGATGAGTGGTGAGGTGGATGCGGTGAGTGCATCGGGTATCCGGATGGGCAGTGCCCTGCTGGCCCACTGCGTCCTGCGGCTGGGGCGCTTGCCGCTGGCCATGCCGCTCAAACCGGTCAATCGCCATATCCTCGCCATGATTGCCACCAACGGTTTTCTGGCGATGGGGCTGGGGATGACGCTGATCCTGATGGCGCTGCGGCAGGGCGAGGTGGGCATGGTGGCCATTCTCTCCTCCACCACGCCGGTACTGCTGCTGCCGCTGTTGTGGTGGCACTCGGGGGAGCGGCCATCCGTTGCCGCCTGGGCGGGTGCACTGATTGCCACCCTGGGCACGGCGCTGGTGCTGGGTTTCAGCACTCACTGACACCCGGCACCATCCCTGATCAGAACAGGGCAATCTCCTCAGCGGTCAGCTCGCGGTATTCACCGGGGGCCAGATCTTCATCCAGCGTCAGGCCACCCACCCGCTCGCGATGCAAGCCAACGACCTTGTTGCCGATGGAGGCAAACATCCGCTTGACCTGGTGGTACTTGCCTTCGTGGATGGTCAGGCGGGCCTCGCACTCGCCGAGAATTTCCAGCTGGGCAGGACGGGTTTTATCGATCTCGTTACGCAGGTAGACCCCTTCTGCGAACAGCGCGATTGCATCCGGGCTCACCGGATCGGCCAGCCAGACGTGATAGGTCTTGGCACACTCGTGGCGCGGCGAGGTGATGCGGTGGGACCATTGACCGTCGTCGGTCACCAGCACCAGACCCGTGGTATCGAGGTCGAGGCGACCCACTACGTGCAGCTTGCCCATCGCCGGTTCATCCATCAGGAAGAAGACGGTCGGGTGATCCGGATCCTCGTTGGAGCAGACGTAACCTTCCGGCTTGTGCAGCATGAAATAGCGGTTGCGCTGCTCCAGCGTCAGCAGCACGCCGTCAAACTCGATCTGACTCTGCTCATTGATATGAAAGGCGGGCTGCTTGACCACAATGCCATCCACCATGACCTCGCCCTGACGGATCAGTTTGCCTGCCAGCGAGCGGGTCAAATCGGAACAATCGCACAGAAATTTATCAAGCCGCATTCACAACCTCGGAGTCCAACAAGTAAAGGGGCGTCATTATATCGGGCGGGGGCGACAACGCCACTGTTAAGGGGTTGCCAATTATGACGAACTGGTCATCCGATGTTACACTTCTCCGGTGTGACCCATCCGAACGATACTCATAATAATAAGAGTCAGGAAGCCCTCATGAAGTCTCAAGCATCCTATCCCGTCATTCCCGTCAACCAGCTGAAACCCGGCATGTATGTGATTGCTATCGCCAGCCAGACAGGTGGGATGGAGATCGCCCAGATGGGCTTGGTGACCAGCGTGGCGCAAATTGCCAATCTGGTACGTCAGGGGGTGCTCACGGTACGCATCGATCTGGCCCGCAGCAAGCTGGGCAGTGCCGAGAGTGGCGCCGTTACCTCCCCCGACCTCAATGCCAACAGCGCCCAGGTAGGGCGCCGTGCCAGTGCCAACGGCGAAGGACGGGAGCTTAAAATTCGCCGCCTCTATCAGGAAGCGCGCGAGCTGCAAGGCAAGTTCATTCGCCATCTCAAAGCGGGTGAACCCATCGACATCACCCCGCTGGCCGAAGTCGCCGAAGAGATGGTGGACACCATGTTTACCCACGGCGATGCCATGCTCTGTCTGGCCCGTATTCGCGCCAAGGATGCCTACCTGATGGAGCACTCCATGAACGTGGCCATTCTGCTGGCCAACTTCGGTCGCTATCTGGGACTGGAGCGCAGCGTGCTCAAGGAGCTGACCCTGGGTGGCCTGCTGCACGACGTGGGCAAGATCATGACCCCGGACGAGGTGCTCCACAAACCGGGCAAGCTGACCGATGAGGAGTTCGCCATCATGCGTCAGCATGTGGTGCACAGTTACGAGATCCTCAGCAATACCCCTGGCATTACCCCCACCATGCTGGAGGTGGCCGCCAACCACCACGAGCGGCTCGATGGCTCCGGCTACCCGCAGCGACTCAAGGGGGAGCAGCTCTCCCTCTATACCCGGATGAGCGGCATCGTCGATGTCTATGATGCCATCACCGCGGATCGGGTCTACAAAGCAGGTATGCAGCCGACCCAGGCCTTCCGCATTCTGCTCAAGGGGATCAATCAGCACTTTGATGCCGAACTGGTTACCAAGTTCATCAAGTGCATGGGGGTCTATCCGGTGGGCACTCTGGTACAGCTCTCAAACCAGCGCCTGGCTATCGTGATGCAGCGCAACGAGCAACAGCCGCTCAAGCCGGTGGTCAAGGTGATCTATCACGCCACCCAGCGTCACTACCTCGAGGTACAGTGGCTGGATCTGGCCAAGTCAGGGGTGCAGGAGAGCATCGAAAACACGGTCGACCCCAAAGAGTTTGGCATCAACCTCGCCAACTTCTTCTAAATCTCTCACCTCAGATATTCATGATTGGCGCTGGCTGTCGAGCCAGTGCTGGATCAGAAACTCCTCATCCAGCGGCGAGAGATCAAAACGCAGGCTGGCCTCTTCAATGGCGGCGAGATCGTGCTGGTGATGCTCGCTGAGCCAAAGCACCGCACGACGCAAATCTTCACCATGGGGGAGCAGCAGATGGTCGCTCATGGGATACCTCCGGTAGACTGCAAGGCGGCCAGCGAATATAGCCACCTCTTTCCAGTCTAGTCGGTCAATCCCCATCACCCGCGCTTCTTCACCCTCCCCCCTCAATCACTGCAATCAGCTTGTCACCGGGATCAGCGACCGAAAGCGCGCAGCCAATCCTGATCGAACTTCACCAGCGCCGCATCCACCGCCGGCACGTTCAGCAGCTGCTCCGCCACATCGAGCGGCAAGGTGATGGATTGGCAACCGGCCAGCAGGCAGTCGAGCGCCTGACGGGGAGTGCGGAATGATGCCGCCAGCACCTTGCTGTTCGGGACGTGCAGCGCAAGCAGCTGTTGCAGCTCCTGCACGGTGGCAATGCCATCGCCGCCCTGGGCATCCAGCCGGTTAACGTAGGGCGCGACATATTCCGCCCCCGCCACCGCCGCCAACCAGCCCTGCAGCGGGGTATAGACAGCGGTGCCCAAAGTCGGCACACCGTTGGCTGTCAGGCTCTTGATGGCAGCCAGCCCCTCTGCGCATACCGGGATCTTGATCACCAGATCCGGGTCCAGCTCACGCAGAGTGAACGCCTCGCGCACCATCTCGGTTTCGGTTTTGGCCATCACCTGGGCAAACAGGCGCGCCTTGGGGCCCAGCACGTCGCGCAGGGCGGGCAGCAGCTCACAGAGCGGCAATCCCCCGGCGGCGGTAATGGAAGGATTGGTGGTGACACCGGCCAACGGCAGGATCCGTGACCAGCGACGCACTGCCGCCACATCGGCGGTATCGAGATACAGCTCCATCTCTAACTCCTTAACGGGATGTTCAATATGTCGCCATTCTAGCGATAAAACATCTGCAAATAGCTTGATCGAAATCAAATCAACTTTCGAATGAAAGCAAATAGAATGCAAATACAAAAGGAGGCGGTATGATTTTCGACCTGCAACGATATTCAACTCACGATGGCCCCGGCATTCGCACCCTGGTGTTTCTCAAGGGGTGCTCGCTGGCCTGTCGCTGGTGTCAAAACCCGGAAAGCCGCTCTCCCAAGCCGGACATACTACTCGACCGGCGCCAGTGCATCGAGGGATGCCAGCTATGCAGCCAGGCCTGTCCGGCAATCTTGCGTGACAGCGAGGGCATCCAGCTCAGCCGTTCTGCCCTCAAGGCCGGCGATATGGAACGGCTGCGCGGCCTCTGCCCAAGCGAAGCGCTGCAGGTGTGCGGCCGCGATGAAACCCTGGACACCCTGATGGACACCATCTTGCGGGATCGCCCCTTCTTCGAGCGCAGCGGCGGTGGAGTCACCCTCTCCGGTGGCGAGCCGTTTATGCAGCCCGAATTTGCTGCCAACCTGCTGGCCCGCTGCAATGCCGAAGGGCTGCACACAGCGGTTGAGAGCTGCCTCCATGTGCCCTGGCACCAGATTGAGCCAAGCCTCCCCTCACTGGATCTGGTGCTGGCGGATCTCAAACACGTGGATAAAGAACGTTTCTTCCACTGGACCCGCGGCAAGGTGGAGCTGCCCATCGCGAACCTCAAACGCCTCGCCGAGCACGGCGTGCCGATGCAGATCCGGGTGCCGCTCATTCCCGGCTTCAATGCCGACCGCGCATCGCTCGAAGCCATCACCGACACCGCCGCCAGCCTCGGCACGGTGCAGGAGATCCACTTCCTCCCCTACCACACCCTGGGGATGGGCAAATATGCCCTGCTGGATCTGCCCTATCAGGCACCGGAGACACCGCTCGACGACCCCGATTTACTCCACTTTGCCCATGCATACGCCCAACGTCAGGGGCTGACCCCTGTGACCAGAGGATAAGATCATGACCCAGCTCGACCTCAATACCCTCAGCCCGCGGATCCGCGCCCACAAAGAGAGCCTGATCCACATCGTTCAGCCACCGGTCTGCACCGAGCGTGCCCGCCACTACACCGAGGCCTATCAGGCTCATCTCGCCCGGCCGCTGCCGGTGCGCCGCGCTCTTGCGCTGGCTCATCACCTCAAGGAGCGCACCATCTGGATCAAGCACGACGAGCTTATTGTCGGCAATCAAGCCAGTCAGGTGCGGGCGGCGCCACTGTTTCCCGAATACACGGTGAGCTGGATTGAGAAGGAGATCGACGAGCTGGCAGACCGTCCCGGCGCCGGTTTTGCGGTCAGCGAAACCGACAAGGAGATCATCCACGCCCTCACCCCCTTCTGGCGCGGCCAGACGGTGCAGGATCGCTGCTTCGGCCTCTTTACCGACGAGCAGAAAGCGCTGCTGGAGAGCGGCATCATCAAGGCCGAGGGCAACATGACCTCGGGGGATGCTCACCTCGCGGTCAACTATGAGGAGCTGCTCACGCTGGGTCTCGATGGCTTCAAGGCCAAGGTGGCCGAGCGCCGCAGTCGGCTGGATTTGGCGGATTGGGCCGATCTGCAGCGCGAGCAGTTCCTGCACGCCGTCGCCATCACTCTGGATGCGGTCAGCGCTCACATCTCGCGCTACGCCGCACTTGCCCATGATATGGCAGCACAAGAATCTCGCCCCGAGCGCCGAAGCGAGCTTGAGACCATATCGCTCAACTGTGCCCACATCGCCCACCAGCCCCCCGAGACCTTCTGGCAGGCACTGCAGCTCTGCTACTTTATCCAGCTCATCCTGCAGATCGAATCCAACGGTCACTCGGTGTCGTTTGGCCGGATGGATCAGTACCTCTACCCCTGGTATCGCCGCGAGGTGGAATTGTCGGAATCCCTGCCTCGGACGCGCGCCATCGAACTGCTGCAAGGGTGCTGGCTCAAGTTGCTGGAGGTGAACAAGATCCGCTCCGGCACCCACTCCAAGGCCTCCGCCGGCAGCCCGCTCTATCAGAACGTCACCATCGGCGGCCAGAACTGGCAGGATGGCAGTGCTCATGACGCAGTCAACGGCCTCTCCTACGCGATTCTGGAGTCCTGCGGCCAGCTGCGATCCACCCAACCCAACCTCTCGGTGCGCTACCATGCCGGGATGAGCGAGGATTTCCTCGATGCCTGCATTCAGGTGATCCGCTGCGGCTTTGGCATGCCCGCCTTCAACAACGACGAGGTGGTGATCCCCGAGTTCATCAAGCTCGGGGTAAGCGTGGAGGATGCCCACCACTACGCCGCCATCGGCTGCATCGAGACCGCTGTGCCCGGCAAGTGGGGCTACCGCTGCACCGGCATGAGCTTTATCAACTTCGCCCGCATCCTGCTGGCCTCCCTCGATGGTGGCCGCGATGCCACCACCGGCAAGGTATTCCTGCCTCAGCCCCAGTCGCTGCGAGACGGGAGTTTTGGCAACTTTGACGAGGTGATGGCCCGCTGGGATGAGCAGGTGCGCTACTTCACCCGCAAATCCATCGAGATCGACTGCGTGGTCGACAGCGTGCTGGAGGCCCAAGCCCACGACATTCTCTGCAGCACTTTGGTGGATGACTGCATCGAACGCGGCAAGACAATCAAGGAGGGAGGCGCCGTCTATGACTGGGTCTCCGGTCTGCAGGTGGGAATTGCCAACCTCGGTAACAGCCTGGCTGCCCTGAAGAAACTGGTGTTCGAGCAGGGGATTGTGGATCAGCAAGAGCTGGCCGAAGCACTCGAGCAAGATTTTGCCGGACTAGCGGGGGAGCAGCTGCGCCAGCGCCTCACCAACGCCGCCCCCAAATATGGCAACGATCTGGACGAGGTTGACCTGCTGCTGGTACAGGCCTACCAGAGCTACATCGACGAGCTCAAGGGGTTGCACAACACCCGCTTCGGCCGTGGCCCCATCGGCGGCACCTACTATGCCGGCACCTCCTCCATCTCGGCCAATGTGCCCTTCGGTGCCGCCACCATGGCTACCCCGGATGGCCGCCACGCCCGCACGCCGCTGGCGGAAGGAGCCAGCCCCTCGTCGGGTTCGGATCGTCTCGGTCCGACAGCGGTATTCAACTCCATCGGCAAGCTGCCCACGGCGGCCATTCTCGGCGGGGTGCTGCTCAACCAGAAGCTGAGTCCGGCCAGCCTTGAGAACGAGCGGGACAAGGCCAAGCTGATGAGCCTGCTGCGCACCTTCTTCGAGGTGCACAAGGGGTGGCACGTGCAGTACAACATCGTCTCGCGGGAGACCCTGCTGGCAGCCAAGGCCAATCCGGATCAATACCGGGATCTGGTGGTACGGGTGGCGGGCTATTCGGCCTTTTTCACCGCCTTATCCCCGGATGCGCAAGATGATATCATCGCCCGCACCGAGCACAGTCTCTGACGGGGCGCCCCCATGGCGCCAGTGACGTCATATGATTGGCAAGCCACCCCACGGGTGGCTTGCCGCTATCCACCACCTTGCATGTGAGCGCACCATGAATCCACGCCACCAACTGATCCTCACTCTGGTCCATCAGGCTCGCAAGATGAGCGTGAGTGAACTCTCCAGACACACCGGCGTGTCTGAGGTGACGGTGCGCAACGACCTCACCGCGCTGGAGAAACAGGGACTGCTCAGACGGGTACACGGCTCGGCCATGGCGCTGGAGACCGATGACCCGGATGCCCGGATGAACATCAATTACCTGCTCAAGGAGCGCCTCGCCGAGCGGGCCGCCCAGCTGGTGGAAGATGGCGAGACGGTCTTTATCGAGGGGGGCAGCGCCAACGCCATGCTGGCGCGACATCTGGCCCTGCACAAACGGGTCACCATCATCACCATCAGCAGCTATATCGCCCATCTGCTCAAAGACACCCCGGCTCAGGTGGTGCTGCTCGGCGGGCTGTTCCAGCATCAGAGCGAGAGCGTGGTGGGGCCGCTCACGCGCCTCTGCATCGAGCAGGTGCACTTCTCCAAGGCCTTTATCGGGGTCGACGGTTTTCATCCCGAGATGGGTTTCACCGGCCGCGACATGATGCGGGCCGACGTGGTCAACAGCGTGCTGGCCAAGGGGATGACCAATGTGGTGATCACCGACAGCAGCAAATTTGGCGCCATCCACCCGAGCCAGCTTGGCGCGCCGGGCCAGATCAACGTGCTGGTTACCGACGATGCCCTGCCCGCCCCCATGCGGGCCGCCATCGCGGCCAAGGGGATCACCCTGCACTGCGTTGCGGCCTAGGCCACCCGCTAATTCACGCTATTTCATTGACCTGACAGGATAAAATTTTCATGATGAGCCAGTCCCCATCGGGACTGACATCACCAGTGCGTGATCTGCAGGAAGCAGACTTCAGGAGAGCAAGGACATGCCATCGACCATCACCGCCGGGGAGCGCCGACTCTCCCCTATCATTCGCGCCACCGCCATCACCCTGGCCCTGTGCTGGAGCCCGTTTGGCTGGAGTGCCACGCTGCCTGCCGACTTGAAGTGGGAGAGCAACAACAAGGATCCTCTCTATGCCGATCCGGCCGCCAAACGCGGCGGCACCTTTCGCACCTTTATGACCAGCTTCCCCCTGACCCTGCGCAAATATGGCCCCGACTCCAACGGCGGCTTTGCCGGTTACGTGCGGGAAACCAACCTGCCACTGCTGAGCACTCATCCCGTTACCGGCAACCCCATGCCGATGCTGGCAAACGAGTGGGCTTTCGGCGCCGACAACAAGACCCTCTATTTTCGCATCAATCCCAAGGCGCGCTGGTCAGACGGCCAGCCGGTCACCGCCGATGACTGGCTCTTTACCCTCAAGATGATGCGCAGCAAGGAGATCAACGACCCCTGGTACAACAACTACTACAGCACCCAGATAGCAGACATCACCAAGTTTGACGATCACACCCTGGCCATCACCAGCGGCACCGAAAAGAGCCGCCAGGACCTGCTCGAATCACTGCCCATCAGCCCGGAGCCGAGCCACGCCATCAAGCTCACCGCCAACTGGGTCAAGGAGTACAACTGGAAGGTGTTGCCAGTCACCGGCCCCTATCAGATCGATCAGGTGAAAAAGGGTAAATCGGTCACCTTCAAGCGGATTGAAAACTGGTGGGGGGATGACGAGCGCTACTTCCAGCATCGCTTCAATCCTGCGCGGATCGAGATCAAGGTGCTCAGGGATCTTAACATCGCTTGGCAGCACTTCCTGCGCGGCGATCTCGACACCTTCCCGCTGGTGATGCCCAACTGGTGGCACGACAAGACCAAAACCGCAGAGTTCGAGAAGGGTTATATCGCGCGTACCTGGTTCTACAACCAGACCCCGCAATCGCCAATGGGGCTCTATCTCAACACCGCCGATCCGCTGCTGAATAATCTAGATGTGCGGCTCGGGATCCAGCATGCCCTCAACCTCAACAAGATGCTCACCACCCTGCTGCGGGGGGATTACCAGCGACTCAACAGTTATGGCTCAGGTCAGGGTGAATTTACCAACAGCGAGATCAAGGCCCGTCCGTTCGATCCCAAACTGGCACGGGAATACTTTGCCAAGGCAGGCTTTAACAAAGTGGGGCCACAGGGGATTTTGCAAAACGACAAGGGGCAGTCACTGACCCTCGCCATCACCTACACCACCGCAGAGCATGCCCAGCGGCTCACGCTGTTGCGGGAAGAGGCCAAGAAGGCGGGGCTTAATCTGGAGCTCAACCTGATGGATGCCTCGGCCGGTTTCAAATCGATGCTGGAGAAAAAGCACCAGAGCGCCTGGATGGCCTGGGCGGGCAGCCGCTATCCCGCCTATTGGGAGTTCTTCCACAAGGTCAACGCCAACAAGCCCCAGACCAACAACATCATGAACATCGATGACGACGCCATCACAGCGCTGGTGGAGCAGTATGACAAGGAGTTCGACTTTGCCAAAAAGGCGGCCCTGTCACGGCAGATCCAGCAGCGGCTCTATGAGCTGGCGAGCTTCGTCCCTGCCTATCAGGTACCCTACACCCGGGAAGGGGCATGGCGCTGGATCAAACTGCCAAAAGTACCTGCAACGCCCAAGAGCGAGCAGCTCTACTGGCCCCTCGGTGGCGACAACAGCGGTTACAGCTATGGCGGTCTGCTATGGATTGATGAAGAGCTAAAATCCGAGACCAGGGCAGCCATCAAGAGCGGCAAGACTTTCCCGGCCGAGCCCATCATCGACACCACCTATCGCCAGCCCTGATAGCGACAACTCATTTGGCAAACAGACCTAAAACAAAGACCCCGCCAGATAGCAGGGTCTTTGTTGGCAACCGGTGTTGCGAATCGAGCGGTTATCAGCCGCGTTTGGCCTGCTTCTCGGCAATGGCGTCAGCCACGTCAGCCGGCTCCAGCACGATGCCTTCCTGATCCGGGGTCGGGAACACGGCAACACACAGCTCGTCCTGCTCCATACCGTCAACCCAGCGCTCCAGCCATACCTTCAGGGTGATGGACTGCGGCTTGCAATCGGCCCACTCGCCTTCGGCCCACGCCTTGGCGTACTCCGGGTGCGGCCATACCGGGATGCAATCTTCATCGTCGGTGGTCAGCATCATGACGCCATGCTCGTCAGTCAGGACGAACAGCTCTTCATGCTCGACCAGCTTGCTGATGAAGTGATCGTAACGGTAATCAGCGTTCAGTTGCAGCGCGGCATTGCGCTCGGTGTCGCTCAGTTCATAGCTCATTGGCCAAGTCTCTCTCTCGATAAAGGGCGCCATGTTCACATCTTGTCGTCAGCTTGTCCAGCTTGCAGCCCCTTGGCACCGGATGGGGAGGACAATGACGCAAATAAGGATAGAGCAGCCTCCTCGATAGCGAGACCACCAGCCATCATATTGCCCCTTTTACAGCGCAGGGGTGATCAGCTCCACATCAGGCTGCTCGCTCAGCTTTTGCCGCAGCCAGTAGGCGGACTCCACCTCGACAAAGCAGAGCAGATCCCGGCCATTGGCCGCCATCGCCATCAGCTGTTCAAAGCGAAGCTGTTGTTGCTGCTCCCAGGCGGCAGCGAGTTTGGCACCGTGGGCCTCATCCACCACTTCGCGACGCAGCTCGAACAGGTTATCGGTGATCGGGCTGTTGATCTTGGCGGCGCAGTGCCAGTACATCAGCAGGTTATCCATCATCTCGCTGTCGTAGTTGGCCAGTGCATCCAGCTCGGGTGTATCACCGCTGTCGCTGGCGGCAAAATCACACCAGCCCGCATCGAGTGACGCCAGCTCATGAGCCTCCTTGGCATGCTTGCGTAACAGCGCAATGTCGGCCCCCTTGCGTGCAGGTAACCACACCTCGCCCTGATGGGCATCCAGCAGGGAGGTCAACGAAGCAGCGGGGTAAACCGGAAAGCGGGTACAAAGTGAATGCAGCAGGGATACCAGAGTGATCTTGACCATGAGCGATACCTTGAACAGGGCGAACAGCCACCAATAGACCGTCCGATATAAAGAAGTGCCCTATCCTACCACGTTTGGTCCGGCTCGGCCCTTGGCGAAGCTGTCAGCCAACCATCTGATTACGCCGAAAAAAACAGCATTTGAGACGCAGCATCCAGCCAAAGATCAATAATTTGAGCCAGCGCCCACTAAAGTGGATCCGGGGATGCTAGTTTGCATACATCTTTAGCGTAAGGAGTAAATCCATGATTGGGATCGACCAGGTTTCTAACGAATTCGTGAACGATTTGAAAATACTGGCATGCTTTGATCCGGCCAACATGAGCCTGGGGATTAAATTACGCAGCGATATGTCTGAAGAGTTGTGCCAGGCGGCAGCACGTCTGCATCAACAGGGGCTCATCAGCGCAGAAGATGGCGGCTATCTCACCCCGTTTGGCATGACCATGGTTGAACACCTGCAACATCTGCTGGTCGCACTCAAACCGCTTTGACCGGCTGTGGTGCCCAGAGTGAAAAGTTGAGTAGCTCCCAGCGCTCCCCTTGGTGAAGATGACAGGCAAACAGCAAAGGACCTTCGGGTCCTTTTACTTTGCCATCCACCAGCCACTCCCCCTCCCTTTCAGGTACCAGTCGCGCATTTACCTCATCGGGTTGCAGCGCCGCGCCCACCCGGACCTGGACAAATTGCTGGCAGATCACCTGCGCTTCCATCGCGGATTGAACCGGTACCGGCGCATCGGACGTCGGAGTCAAGGTGGCAGCAAGCAGGAGCGATAGCAGCATGATTCAGCACATGGGAGTCAGTAGCAGAAGCCAGATAAACAAAAAGCCGTGGCACCAGAGGTACCACGGCTTTCTTAAATTCTGTAAGAATTACAGAGCGGTTACGTTCTCAGCCTGCGGGCCTTTCTGACCTTGGGTCACAGAGAACTGTACACGCTGACCTTCAGCCAGGGTACGGAAACCGTTACCTTGAATGGCGCTGAAGTGAACGAAAACGTCCGGGCCGTTTTCTTGCTGGATGAAGCCAAAACCTTTGGTTTCGTTGAAAAACTTAACGGTACCGGTGATCATGTTAGACATATCTTTTAAACCTGTATTCAAAATAATTACTTATGCTTTTCAGCGGGTAAAGCTCAAAAAACGGGATTAACTTATGAACAACAGGACAAGATGTGAAACATCGTATTCATTGACATAACTATCGCCCTTTCAAGCTGGTTTGGATTATACGTGGCTTTGTAGATTACGCAAACAAATTTGTGCCCTGCCAACGGCAGGGCACAAACCGTTATAAGGTGGCCGCTTCCAACGCTTCGACCAGCGCTCTGAGAAAACGAGCCGCCTCGCCGCCGGTGCAGGCTCTGTGGTCAAATGTCATCGACAGCGGCAATGCCCTGACGGGACGCGCTTCACCATGGATGAACACCACTTTTTCGAACAATTTGCCTGCTCCTATGATGGCTACCTGCGGCGGCGTGACAATGGGGCTGGCATAGCGGCCTGCGATGGCGCCGAAGTTGGTGAGCGTAATGGTCGCCCCCTGCAACATCTCGCGCGGCACGGCGCGCGCCTTCACATCGGCGATCATCCGATCCAGCCCCTGCCGGATATCTGCCCCCTCCCGCTCGGCCACGTTCTCCATCACCGGCACATAGAGGCCATGCTTTGAATCCACCGCGATGGCCACATTGACCTCTTTGAACAGCCGCCGTGACAGGGTGTCGCCATCAAACCAGGCGTTCATCGAGGGCTCGGCGCGGCACGCCACGCCAATGGCCTTGATAAGGCGCACCGTCACATCTTCATCAGGGCGCCAGTGACGCAAATCCACCTCATCGGTGATGCTGACCGGCACCACAGTCTGATGAGAGAGCTCCATCGCCTTGGCCATGGCCCTGCGCGACCCTTTGAGGAATTCGTTGCCACTGCTCTGCTGGGCCTCGAATACCTGCTGCACATCCAGCTCGGTCACCATGCCGCCGCTGCCACTTCCCTTGATCCGGTCGATTTCCAGACCCAGCTTCTGCGCCAACAGTCGCACCGCAGGCATGGCTTGCACCAGCGATCCCCCCGGGGCAATGGCCCCTACCACGAAGTGATCCTCGATATGTTGCTGATGGGCGCTCACCTTGCCCACTACGGTGCCATCATCTTCGCCCCCCTCGAACTCCACCAGCGGCGCACCGATATGGAGGATATCCCCCTCGGCGCCGCAGAGACGGGCAATCACCCCGGCTACCGGAGAGGGTACATCCACCAGCGCCTTGGCCGTTTCCACCGACAAGAGCACCTGATCGACCGCAACGGTATCACCGGCACTCACCTTCCACTCGACGATCTCGGCTTCGGCCAACCCTTCACCCAGATCCGGTAATTTGAAAAATTTCATAGCCACTGGTTCTCCATCAGCTGGTGAGCGGCATCGGCGATATCCTGCTCGGTGATGAGGTAATACGCTTCGTTGCGATAGTAGGGAACGGCGGCATCCACGCCGGTCAGGCGTTTGGGCGGCGCCTTGAGGCTGGGGAGTGCCTGCTCGGTCACCCGCGCCACAATTTCGGCCCCGACTCCGAAGCTACCACACGCCTCATGCACCACCAGCAACCGGCCGGTCTTGCGTACCGAGGCGAGGATGGTCTCCATATCCAGCGGCTTGATGGTGGCCAGATCCAGCACCTCGCACTGGATATCCTGCTCGGCCAGCAGGTTCGCCGCCCGCATCACCTCCTGAATGCAGGCTCCCCAGGCCACTACCGTGATATCGCGGCCAGGGCGCAGGGTGAAGCAGACATCCAGCGGCAGGCCGACACCGTCATCCACCACCTCGGATTTCATCGAGCGATAGATGCGATCCGGTTCGAAAAACATCACGGGATCCGGATCGCGGATGGCCGAGAGCAGCAGGCCATAGGCGCGTCTCGGGCTGGAGGGGATCACTACCCGTAGCCCAGGGATATGGGCAAACAGCGCCTCGACGCTCTCGCTGTGATGTTCAGGCGAGTGAATGCCAGCACCATACGGGGAGCGATAGACAAGGGGACAGGAGAGGCGGCCACGGGTGCGGTTTCGCATCCGCGCAGCCTGACAGATGATCTGCTCCATCCCGGGGAAGATGAAACCCTGAAACTGGAACTCAGCCACCGGCTTGAGCCCCTGAGTGGCCATGCCGACCGCCACCCCGGCGATTAATCCCTCGGCCAGCGGCGTGTCGATCACCCGCTTGAAACCGAACTTGTCGCGCAGGCCCACAGTGGCGCGAAACACCCCGCCGTTGACCCCCACATCCTCGCCCAGTACCACCACATCCGGATCGTGCTCCATCTCGTAGTGAAGGGCCATGTTGACCGCTTCCAGCAAACTGATCTCACTCATGGCCAACCTCCTGCTTCATCCCCTTGGCAATCACTCGCTCGCGCTGGGGCAAGAGTTCGGCGGGCAGGCTGGCGTAGTGATAATCGAGCATCGCCTCCGGCGGCTGGGGCGCCATCGCCTCATAACGGGCGACCGCCTGCTCTACCTCCCGGGTGGCTTCCGCCAGCAGGCTCTGCTCCTGCTCTTCATCCCACCACCCTTGGCTGTGCATAAACTGGCGCAGCCGCTTGACCGGCTCTTTCGCCCAGGCGGCCTCGACCTCGGCCCCATCGCGATAGCGAGTGGCATCGTCGGCCGTGGTGTGATCGCCGAGGCGATAACTGACCGCTTCTATCAGGGTCGGCCCCTTGCCGCTGCGGGCCCGTTCGACGGCACTGCGGGCAGCATCGTAGACCGCCACCACATCGTTGCCATCCACCTGCAGACTGCGCACCCCGGCGCCAATCCCCTTCTGGGCCAGCGTAGGAGCGCTCGATTGCAGCTTGCGTGGCACCGAGATGGCCCACTGGTTGTTGTTGACGATGATGACCATCGGCAGGTGCCAGACACCGGCGCAGTTGAGCCCCTCCAGAAAATCCCCCTTGGAGGTGCCGCCATCGCCGATAGTGACCACGGCAACCCGCGGTTGATTACGCAGTTTGAAGGCAGAGGCAATACCGCAGGCGTGAGTGATCTGGGTGGCGATGGGAACGCAGATGGGGAGATCTTCAGAGGGAGTCCCATCGGGTTTGAGAAAATAACTGCCCCGCTCGTCACCGCCCCAATATTGCAGGTTCTTCTCCATCGGCACGCCCCGCACATAGAGGGTGGGCATGTCCCGATAGTAGGGAACGTAGACATCCTGCGGCTGCATGGCCAGACCAATGCCAATCCCCACGGCTTCTGCGCCGAGATGGGAGGGAAAAGTACCGAGCTTGCCGGTTCGTTGCAGCGCAATCGCTTTTTTGTCATAGCTGCGCACCATCACCATATTGCGGTAGAAGGTGTGCAGTATCGCCTTGTCCAGCCAGGTCGGTAAGGTTGCGACCGGGCACCCTTCCGCATCGAGGTAACGAAGGAAAGGGATGTCGACATGGGTCATAACTGGCTCCTTGCCGTTGTAAGCGTCACCGATGCTGGTGACACCTAGATGTAAATACCTTGTTAAATAAAAAGCAAAGGGATTTACTCAGGTAAGACCAGTAGAAACTTCTTTAAAGTAGCGAAGGAGCTGAATTTTCGGCGATGAGTGGCAAGGTATGCCGTAAATGGTGCAACTTTGCAGCGCTGAATGCAGGATGCAAATGTGAAAAAGGGGAGCCTTGCTCCCCCATTGAGTTACTTCAGTCAGCCGTTACTCCAACCAGCAGTTACGCCAGCCACTGTTGCAGCTGGCGGGCCATGCCAACTGGCAGCAAGTGAGCGCGGCTTAGCAAGTGGCTACGCCAGGGCTCGGCCAGCAAGGTCGGGCAAATTCGCATCTCCCGTCCCCGGTCAGCCACGCGCACCAACCTGTCGATAAGAGTCTCCAGCGGCGGATGCGTCGGCCAGTGGGGATAGAGGTCGGCAGTCGCGATCCCGGCCAGCTCGCACACTCGCTCCTCTTTCTCATCTCCCTTTCCATCAGCTATTGGCCAAGGATGAAGCACCTGCAGCCAACCCGGCCGTGCGGCCTCCAGCAACTGGCCCAGCGTCGGCTGCGCAAAGTGGGGATCCCCTGCGACTTTGAGCAGATGGCGCGCCCCCGCCAGCACCACCACGCCGCGGGCGGGAAGTGCAAGAAGATCGTCGGCCAGCGCCTGATCCCGCCCACTGTTGTGTTGCTGCCATAGCTCCGGGCTCATCTCCTGCCACTCGAATAAGGGCTCGCAGAGATGCACCCGCAGCCGCACATGTTCGGGGCGCGCCAGATTGCTCTGGCGCAGAGCGGAAAAGAGAGCCGGAAACTCGGGGGCCATCCAGGCGGGAAAGGCGCAGGAGTCAAGCCAGACCGGATAGAGCCGTGCCAGCGTCAGCGGCTCACCCTGCCAGCTCTCCTGCCCCGTCAGCCAGGCATCGAGCAAGCCCTGATGGCGGCGGTTGCCGCACTCCAGCACCAGATCGGTCATGACTCCCCAGAGCGCCGGATCACACAGCCAGGCATGCTGGCGCCGGATAAAATCCGGGTGCCAATGCGGCTCCCCCAGCCCCACCAGCTTGCCCGCCAGCAAGGCTTCCCGGATGGCGGCAACAGGGGTCATACGTCCTCCTCCTGCCGAATGTGCGGTTGCTGCCCGACCCCATAGACCCGCTCACAAATAAGGGCGCCGATCTTCGCCAACCAGTCGGGATGCACCATCTCCTGATGCAGACAGGGGAAGCGCTCATAGCGGATCTCCCCTTTTGTCAGCGACGCCCAGCCGCGCCCATCCAGCCAGGGCTGGCGGGAGGCTGACGCCTCGATAAAGATCACCTCCCCGTGGTAGCAGTAGTCGACCGGCTCACGGATCAGCCGGTTGTTGTGGCCAACCAGCTCAATCATGGCGCTCACCACCTGCTCGTCGAGCATGGCCAGCGCACTCCCCTCCGCCCCCAGTCGGGCCACCACCTCGTCACGAGTGAGGGAATCGAGCGCATCGTCCGCAGCCGCAATGCCTCCCATCCGCAGCAGCGCATCGAGCATCCGCTGCTCGTCGGGCAACGGCTGGGTCTGCCACTGCAGGCAGGGGTAGGCGTCGAGCAGCAGCACCATGGCCACCTCTTGTCCCTGCTCTTGCAGCATGGCGGCCATCCGGTGCACCAGCATGCCCCCGAGCGACCAGCCGAGCAGCCAGTAGGGCCCCTCGCTCTGCTGACGACGCAGCTCGGTCACATAATCGAGCGCCAGCTCGTCGAAACTGGCGGGCAGCGGCGCATCCGGCTGACAGAGCGCCCGCGCCTGCAGGGCATAGACCGCCATGTCGGCCGGCAGATGGGGCACCAGCGGCGCATAACACCAGCCGAGCCCGCCGGCGGGGTGGACGCAAAAGAGAGTGGGGCCCGATGTACCCGCCTGCACACCGGGCGCCCGCAGGGGCAACAGCATGGGCATGGCCTCCCGCTCGCCGCCAAGACGGCGCGCCAGCTGGGCGGGGCTAGGTGCTTCGAACAGGCTGGCCAGAGTGAGATCCTGTCCGAGCGACTCTTCAATACGCACCACCAGCTGTGCCGCCAGCAGGGAGTGGCCGCCGAGGGCAAAGAAGTTATCGTCGGCGCCGACTCGCGCCAGCCCCAGAACCTCGGCGAAGAGGCGACAGAGCCGCTCCTCCAGCAGGGTTTTCGGCAGTGACTGACCCACCGCCGACGCCATGTCGGGCAGCGGCAACCCCTTGCGATCCAGCTTGCCATTGGGGGTGAGCGGCAGCTCGGCCAGAGTAACCAAGAGCCCCGGCACCATATAGTCGGGCAGCGCGGCGCCAAGGGCAGGTGTAAGCTCGGCCAGCGTCAGATCTCTGCTATCTGCGGCCACCACATAGGCCACCAGACGGCGATCGCCGGGGGCAAATTCGGGGGCCAGCACCACCGCCTGCGCCACTCGGGGATGGCGCAGCAGCACCTGCTCGATCTCCTCCAGCTCGATGCGCTGGCCACGGATCTTCACCTGAAAATCGAGGCGCCCAAGATACTCGATGGCGCCATCCTCGCGCCAGGCGGCCAGATCGCCGCTGCGATAGAGCCGTCCCGCCCCGAAGGGGTTGGCAATAAAGCGCTCGGCGGTGAGCTCGGGCTGGCCAAAGTAGCCATCCGCCACCTGCACGCCGCCGATCCAGAGCTCCCCCGCCACACCGGGAGGCACCGGCTGCAACCAGGGGTCGAGAATGTGGATGCTGGTATTCCAGACCGGATAGCCGATGGGCACGCTGGTCACCGCCTCGTCTGCCCGGCAGGGATACCAGGTGACATCCACCGCCGCCTCGGTCGGGCCATAGAGGTTGTGCAGGGGGGCTGAGAATGTTCCATACCAGCGCTGCACCAGATCCGCGGGCAGCGCCTCGCCGGAGCAAAATACCTGCCGCAGGGCGCGGCAACGCGCAGGCTCGGCTTGTGCAACGAAGATCTGCAGCATGGAGGGGACAAAGTGCAAGGTGGTGATCCCGGCCAGCTCAATCAGCTCGGCAAGGTAGGCGGGATCCTTGTGGCCGCCCGGTTTGGCGAGCACCAGCCGCGCCCCGGTCATAAAGGGCCAGAAAAACTCCCAGATGGAGACATCGAAACCGGCCGGGGTCTTTTGCAGCACCCGATCCGCCGGGCCGATGGGATACATGTGCTGCATCCAGAGCAGTCGGTTGACGATGGCGCCATGGCTCACCACCACCCCTTTGGGGCGACCGGTCGAGCCGGAGGTGTAGATGATGTAGGCCGCATCTTCCGGTTTGGGGGCTGGCAGATCACAAGGTGCTGTCGTTGCCAACTCTACTGCCGCCAGCTGCTCTGCCACACCGGGGGCATCGAGGCAGACAAGTGGCGCGGCCACGTCGAGCGGCATCTGAAGCGTATGACTGGTCAACACCAACGCAGGATCACTGCTGGCGAGAATGTAGCCGATCCGCTCCGCCGGGTAGTCCGGATCAACGGGTACATAGACGGCCCCCACCGCCATGATGGCCTGCTGGGCGAGAATAAGCTCGGGAGAGCGCGGGATCACCACCGCCACCCGACAACCGGGGCCCACGCCTCTTCCCGCCAGATAGCTGGCCAGCTGGCGGGTACGCTGGCGCAGCTCGGCCACACTCCAGCGCTCGGCGCCACACTCCAGCGCGATGACGCTCTGATCCGCCGCCGCCAGCCCTTCGGCCAGCAGTGCGCTCAGGGTAGTGGTCGGCAGCGGATGGTCGGTCTGGTTCCAGCGCGCCAGCTCAGCCTGCTCGCAAGGCAGCAGCAGCGGCAAACGCACTGCCTCCACCTCGTCATCCGCCTCACTCCAGGCGGCCAGATAGGCCAGCAGCCGGGCCAGATGACGTTCACTCTCCTGTTGGCTGAAGCGTCCCTGATGTGCTTCGAGGGTCAGGGTCATAGCGCCTGCCTCCTCGGCAAAGTAGAAGGCGCACTCCTCCACCGGCCCCGCCGCCAGCACCTGCACCTCGCCACGAACCTGGTTGTGCCCTTCACCAAAGCTGAGGGTGCGGGCAAAGGGCATCAAATTGACCTGAGGGCCAAACAGCGGCTGGCCCGGCTGACGCTGTTGCAACCACTCCTGACGGCAGCCCTGATGACGGCGCAGGGCGGCAAATTGCCGCTCGACCTGTGCCAGCAACGCCCCTACCCGGCTGGTGCCGCTCAGCTCGATACGCAGGGGCACCACATTGACCTTCATGCAGGGGGTATCGGCCGCCGCTGAGCCCAGCCGCCCCATCAGCGGAATACCCAGCACCACCTCGCCAGCGCCGCTCATTCGCTGCACATAGCTGGCTACCGCCGCCAGCAGCAGACTGTAGGGGTGACAGGCCGAGCGACTCGCCCGCTCTACCAATGCCTGCCACTGGCGGCCAGCCAGCCGCTGCTCAAGACGATATGTGGGGCCCGGCCCTTGCGCCGGACGGCGGGAGAGCGACGCCGGATTCTCCACCCCGGCCAGCTGCTGCACGAAGAAATCGCGATCCCGCGCGGCGCGCGGCGAATCCTGATAGGCCGCCTCTTCAGCCAGCAACTCCTGCTGGGTCGCATAACGACAGGGTGCAGGCTGCTCGCCGGCACAGAGCGCCTCATACCAATTTGCCACCCGCTGGCAGAGCAGGCTCAGGCCAAAGCCGTCGATGGCGATATGGTGCACGGCGATAAACCAGGCCCACCGCCCCTCGCCAAGGCGATAGAGGGTGGTGGCAAACAGCGGCCCCCCGGCCAGATTGAAGGGGACTGCCAGCTGCGCACGCATCTCGGCCTGCGCAGCGGCGAGCGGGTCGGCTTCGCTGCGCAGATCCCGCTCTGCCAGCTGCCAGCAAGCGGGGTTGGCCACCATCTGCGGGCCATCGGCAGTAGCCACAAAGGCGCAGTGCAGACCGGGGATCTCGTCGATAGTCTGGCGCACCGCGCGGGTGAAGTGATGGGGAGCCAGCGCCCCCTCCAGCAGCCAGTACTCGCCGGTATTGCAGGCGGGGCTCTGCGGATATTTTTGCTGGGCAAACCAGATGCCCGCCTGAGCGGTGGTAAGCGACCAGCGCGGCTGCTCCCCACGCTGGTGGATGGCACGCATCGCCATTGTCTGTTCCATGGGAATGTCCTTGCGCAAACATCGGGCGGGCAGCGGCTTGCCCCTGCCCGCATGGCTGAAAAGCGAGGAGGCCAAGCCTCCTCCATAAAGAGAGTGTCACGCCTGCCAGATCGGCGGCGCGCGGGCTAGACCCCCAGAGTGGCACCGCCATCGACCACCAGATCCTGCAAGGTGATATGACTGGCGGCATCGGAGGCGAGAAACAGCACGCAGGCTGCCACCTCGTCGGGGGTCCCAAGTTTGCCAAGGGGGATCCCCAGCTTGAACTGCCCGGGCAGACCCGCGATGGTACGCAACTCTCCCTCCTGTTGCGCCGCCTCCCCCTCCTGCCACATGCCGTACAGCATCGGGGTTCGGGTCGAGCCCGGCGACACCAGATTGCAGCGCACCCCATAGGGGGCAAGTTCCAGCCCTGCCGTTTGGGTGAGGCTGGTCAGCGCCGCCTTGGAGGCGCCATAGATGCCCATCCCCATTCGCGGCACCCGACCGGCATTGGAAGAGACATTAACGATGGCGCCCCTGCGCCGCCCCTGAAACCAGGGGGTCAGGGCCCGCATCAGGTAGAAGGGGGCGAAGGTATTGATGGCGAAGGTGCGTTGCAAGAGGGCGTCATCCACCTCATCGAGCCTGCCGGTCGCCAGTACGCCAGCGACATTGACCAGCACATCGGGCCCCAGCCCCTCGTCCAGCAGCTGTTCGCAGCAGCGGGTCACGGCCTCGCTGTCACTCACGTCGAGAGTCACCCCCTTTACGTTGCCGGGCAGCGCCTCGGCCAGTTGCAGATCGATCGCCACCACGCTGGCCCCTGCCTCGGCAAAGGTGCGGGCCACCGCATGGCCAATTCCCTGCGCAGCGCCGGTTACCCAGACGGTTCTGCCTTGCCACTCGCTCATGGGGTGCACTCCGGTTCGCTGACGTGATCTTCGTTGGCCTGATAAGCCGTGGCCTGATTGACGTGAAGCTGACGGGAGAGGAGCGCCCACCAGTGAGCCAGGGTCGGCGTGCGGGCCAGCTCGGCCAGATCCACCACCAGCTCCTGCTGACGCCACTCTTCCACCAGTCCCATCACCGCCAGCGAGTCGAGACCGTAGTCGAGCAGGTTGTCATCCTCGGTGGGCTGCTCCTGCTGCATCTCGGCAGGCAGCCGCGCCAGCACCTGAGCACGTAGTGACTCGCGAGTCAGGGGGCGTTTGCTGGCCGCCATCACCTCGGCCACGGTAATCACCCGACCTGCATTGCGGCTGACGTAGGAGAGCGCCAGCAGATGATCCTCGCGGGAGAAGTCGGCGATGGCATCTGCCACCAGAAAGGGGCGGATATCACGCATAAAGGCATCGACCGCCGTCTGCATCACCCCGATATGGCCGTAGATGCCACAGATCACCAGCTGATCCCGCCCCCATCCGGCCATCAGCTCCGCCAGCGGTGAGCGGCAAAAAGCGCTGTAGCGCCACTTGGTCAGCACCGTATCCTGCGGCTCGGGGGCCAGCGCCGAAACAATCGGCTGACGCTCCGGCGCTCGGGTCAGTCCCGGCCCCCACATGTCATTGAGCAGCGCCCGATCGGCCTGACTCTGTTCGGCTGGCTGGGCGGTATAGACCACCGGCATGCCAAGAGCTCGCGCCTGACGGATCAGGGCAGCTATATGGTCGATGACCTGATTGATCAGCGGATTGTCCGGCCCGTAGAAATCGACGAAATAGTGCTGCATATCGTGGACCAGCAAGGCGGCGCGGCCCGGTTCGAAAGGCCAGTTCACCCGCCCGGTGGGCAGCTCCTCTAAGGTAGGCAGCGGATAAGCGGCGAGGGATTGAATGGTCATGCACACTCCTTGGCGAGCTGCTCGCGCAGCGTCTGTTTGTCTATCTTACCGACCGGGGTGTGGGGCAGTTGCTCCACCAGCACCAGGCGATCGGGTAGTTTGTAATCGGCCACCCCCTGCTCACGCAGGAAACGGCGCAAGCGGGGCAGATTGAGGGGCTCGCGGCACATCAAAAAGGCGCAGCTGCGCTCACCGAGCATGGGATCGGGCATGGCGACCAGCGCCGCCTGCCGCACCTCCGGGTGGGTCAGCAGCAGCTCTTCAATCTCGAGGGCGTCGATCTTCTCCCCGCCCCGGTTGATCTGATCCTTGTTGCGCCCCACCACCATCAGATGACCGCCGGGCAAGCGGCAGACCAGATCGCCGGTACAGTAGAAACCGTCCCGATCGAAAGCGCGCTGATTGTGGGCATCAGCCTTGAAGTAGCCGCGAAAGGTGTAGGGGCCACGCGTCCAGAGTTCACCGCACTCACCATCGGGCAAGGGGCGCCCGTCGCTATCCCTCACTTCCACCTCGTCGCCCGGGCTCATCGGGCGGCCCTGGGTATTGACGATGTGCCACTGGTCATCCTCGATGCGGGTGTAGTTGACCAGCCCCTCGGCCATGCCAAACACCTGCTGCAAGCGGCAACCAAGGAGACTCGCTACCGCATCGGCATGAGCCGGGCTGAGGCGCGCACCGCCCACCTGCACACACTCCAGAGAGGTCTGCGGATAGTGGCTGGCCGCCTCCAGCCAGAGCGCCAGGGCCGGTGGCACCAGTGCCGCCCAGTTGACCCGATGGCGCTGCACCAGCGGCAGACAGGTTGCCGCAGAGGGATCCTTTGCCAGCACCACGCAGCCACCGCCATAAAACACCCCGAGTGCGCCGGGGGAGCTCAGGGGAAAGTTGTGGGGCGCTGGCAGGGCGCAGAGATAGATCACCCGCTCATCCCAGCCGCACACCTCTACGCTCTGGCGCACGCTATAGCCATAGTCATCGTGGGTACGGGGGATCAGTTTGGGAGTGCCGGTGCTGCCGCCGGAGAGCTGGAAAAAGGCGACCTGATCGGCCGGGGTAGGAGTTGGCTCGATGGCCGCCAGCGGCGAACCATCAGCACGAGCCACGGTTTCAGGCCAACGCCATGCAAATCCTGACTGAAGATCGCCCCCTTCTGCTGGCTCGAACAGCAGTGTCTGACAGGAATGCGATACCCGCTCATCAAGGGCTGCGAGACTTCCCGCTTCACCGGCAAATCCGGGATGAGAGGGGCTGAGTACCAGCAAGGCGGGCTCAATCTGGCGGGCAAAGGCCACCAGCTCGTGCCGCTGATGGCTGTAGAGGGCGTGCACTGCCACTACGCCGCAGCGGATCAGGGCAAACCAGCAGATATAGAACTCGGCGCAGTTGGGCAACTGCACCAGCGCGGTATCGCCATGGCCCAACCCGCGCGCGGCCAGCCGCGCCGCCAGCGCATCAACCTCACGCTTTAACTGGCCATAACTGAGGGTGCGCTCCCCGCAGATCAGGGCAGTGCGCTCGGGATAACGTTCGACAGAGTCATCGAGCAGGGCGGTGAGCGGTTGTCCGCGCCACCATCCTCGTGCCCGGTAGTGGGCTGCCAGCTCGGCGGGCCAGGGGGTAAAGGGCACCAGCGGCTTCATGCAGTTACCTCCGGCTCCCGGCTTTCGAGGCCGAAGGCGCGCAGCATAGTGCCAAGCTTGGCGGCGGTCTCCTGCCACTCCGCTTCCGGCGAAGAGCCCACCACCACCCCGGCGCCGGCATAGAGCCGCAGTTGCCTGCCGGCCAGCACGCCACAGCGGATGGTGACCACCCACTCGCCATTGCCGTCGGCATCCATCCAGCCGACGGCGCCACAATAGAAACGGCGATCGTACCCCTCAAGCCGGGAGATGGCCTGACGCGCAGCCAATAGCGGTGTGCCGCATACCGCCGGTGTCGGGTGTAGCGCCAACGCCAGTGCCAGCACGGGAGAGGGTTCATGGAGCCGTCCGGCGATGCGGGTCGAGAGGTGCCACATGGTAGGAGTGGCGATCACCTGCGGCTCAGGGGGGACGTCCAGCTCGCGGCAGAAGGGAGCGAGGGCGGCGGCGACCGCATCGGCCACCAGCGCATGTTCATAGCGATCCTTCTGCGCCCCCAGCAGTTCGGCACTGGCCGCCTGTTGATCGGGAAAAGCGTGGCGCGGACGGGAGCCCGCCAGCGGATTGCTCACCACCGCCATCTCGCTGCGCGATACCAGCAGCTCGGGGCTCGCGCCAAGCAGGGTCTCTCCCTCTGGCAACGGGATCTGGAACACATAGGCGCCCGGATTCTGGGCCAACAGAGAGCCAAAGGCGTGTGCGGGGGAGGTCTGCTCTGCGCTCTGCACGTCGATGGCGCGTGACAGCACCACCTTCTCAAGCTGACCCTCGCTGAACTGCTGCAGCGCCGCCCGCACCGCCCCCTGATAGTGGGCAGAGCCGGTCACTTCGCTCACCTCGCCATGGAGCTGGCAACAGCGGGCGGGCAACAGCGCATCCCTTGCGACCCACTGCGATTGCGCCGGGATCACCAGATGCCAGGGGGATTGGGTATCAAACGGAATGGCGCCGATGGCGATGGGATTGACCATCCCCTGCTGGCGCAACTGACGCAGATGGGCGAGCAGCTTCTCCGGTGGGATGCCGGTAAAACTGTCGTGGATACCGGAGGCGACCAGTACCCTGTCACCGCTGGCAAAACAGCACACTTTATCCAGCCCGACCGCTGTGGCGGGCCACTCTCCTTCCAGTGCATGGTCACACATGACGGTGCTACTCCTTGGAATGAATCACTGCCTGACACGACTTACAGTGAGTCATTTGACTCACCATATGTCAGGGTGAACGGCATCCTAACAAGGAGCGAAAAAACGATCAATACAAATGAGAATCAATTTCATTAACTTCTTTTTAGTCAAAAGAGGGTGACGAACGAAACTGAGCTTCGCCGATAAAAAAGAGTTGCGATCGGAGCAAATTCAATTTGATAATGATAACGCTTATCATTTGTATATTATGGAAGATGTAAATAATGAAATCCTCAACCTCCCGTTTTATTACTCCCAGCCTGCTGGCCACTACCATCGTCACCCTGCTGACCCAGCAAGCGATCGCCGCCAGCAACGCCCCTCAAGCCGATGAGGTGATTACCGTCACCACCACGGCGCACAATACCCGCTCGGCACCGGCCTCTATCTCTGTCATCACGGCCGAACAGATCGCCGCCGCGCCCGTCAATGACCTTGCCGACCTGCTGCGCCACGAAGTGGGCATTCAGGCAGAAGCTAACCTCAATGGTCGCAGCGAAATAGGTATTCGCGGCATGTCCGGCAAGTACACACTTGTGCTGGTGGATGGCAAACGCCTCTCCTCCTCCAATGCCATGTGGCGCGGCGGCGACTTCGACAACACCCCGGTTCCCCTTGGCATGATCCAGCGGGTCGAGGTGATCCGTGGCCCCATGTCGGCACTTTATGGCTCCGATGCCATCGGGGGTGTCATCAATATCATCACCAAGCAGCCGGGTAAAACCTGGCAAGGGGCGGCCGATGCCGACTTCAAGGCCATCGAGGGCAAGGATGGCGGCGATCAGCACAGAACCAACCTGGGCTTTACCGGCCCGCTGACCGATAACCTGCTGATCCGGATGAATGGCGAAGTGTACGACCGTCAGGCCTGGACTCCGCCGGAAGCGGCGTATGGCATCCCCCTTATCGAA
The DNA here is from genome assembly GCF_040908505.1 of Aeromonas sp. R1-2. Taxonomy (NCBI): domain Bacteria; kingdom Pseudomonadati; phylum Pseudomonadota; class Gammaproteobacteria; order Aeromonadales; family Aeromonadaceae; genus Aeromonas; species Aeromonas sp. R1-2. The sequence goes on from NZ_JBFODU010000014.1 coordinate 200,309, forward strand.
GCCAAGCAGACCCGGAACTTCGCCTCTACCCTAAGCTGGCTGGTGGATGAGCAGCAGCGCTTCGAGCTGGATTACCTCTACAACCAAGATGAGCGTCCTCTCGATATCTTCCGCAAAATCGGCAACAAGGTGCACAGCCGCCAACAGCAAAACGACCGCAACCTGTTTGGGCTGACCCACAAGGGGAACTGGAACTGGGGTGACACCACCGTCATGGTCAACTACGAAAGTTCCAAGATAGATGACTTCAACGACATTTTAAAAATCCACCAGCAGCCTAAAGAAGAGAACAACTTTACTGTGAAGGGCTACACCAACCTGACGCTGGCCAACCACTACCTGACCCTGGGTGGCGAATATCTGGATCGGGAGCTGGTGGATGCGGTGAGTTACAAGGATATCGGCGGCAAGGAGAGTCACTCCCAGGAGGCGCTGTTCGCCCAGGACGAGATCGGCCTGACCGACAGCCTGAACCTGACTCTCGGTGGCCGTTACGATCACCACGGGCTCTACGGCAGCCACTTCACCCCGCGCGGCTATCTGGTCTATGAGATGAACGAGGTGGTGACCGTGAAAGGCGGCGTTAGCCAAGCTTTCAAAGCGCCAGCCTCGCATCAGTATACAAACGGCTACAGCACCGAGAGCTGTGGGGGCCGCTGCAGCATCTATGGTAATGACAAGGTCAAACCGGAAACCAGCACCAACTACGAGCTGGGGATCATCGCAGGAGAGGGGGTCTGGGAGACCAGCGCCACCCTCTTCTACTCCGACATCGACGACATGCTAATCGGCAAGGAGCCGCCTGGTTCTCAAAAGCAATATTCTGACCGCACCTGGTACAACCTGGATAAGGCTACCAATAAGGGGCTGGAGCTGACCGGCAAGCTCGATCTGACCGACGATATCAACCTTGGCGCCAACTACACCTATCTCAAAGCAGAAGATGACAAAGGTCTGCAAATCATTAATCGCCCCAAACACAAGACCAACGCAAAGCTAACCTGGCAGGCCACCGAGCGGGTCAATGCCTTTGTCGGCACCACCTACACCGGCACCCAGTTCATCGAACACAAGGTAAATAATGCAACCGTGAGAGACAAACTGCCCAGCTATCAAACCTTCGATCTCGGCACCGGCTTCAAGGTCACCGAGAACTTTGACCTGCGACTGGGGATCAACAACCTGACCGACGTGCGCCTGCAAGAGAAAGACACCCTCTTCCAGAACGTCGAACCGGGTCGCAGCTACTACGTCAGCGGCTCAGCCCGCTTCTAAAGTAGCCAAGGCCGATATAACAGAGCGCGGGCCCATGCCCGCGCTCTGTTAACCAAGAGAATAAGGGGAAGATCCCCACTGGACAGCAAAGAGCATGCAGATTTCCATTTTCATCAGGATCGCTCATGTTCACCTCACTTCTGAATGCTTCACCCCTTGCCACCCTGCCCACCCCTGACGAGATGTTAAAGGACAGACCCTGTCCGGCACGGCTCACTCGCCAGATCGCTCGCAGCCGCCAGCACGCCCGCCATATTCTGCAGGGAGAGGATGATCGCCTGCTGCTGGTGATCGGCCCCTGCTCCATTCACGATCCGGCAGCCGCCCGCGACTATGGTGGCCAGCTCGCTGAACTGCAGGGCCAATACGGGGAGCAGCTGCAACTGGTGATGCGCACCTATTTCGAAAAGCCGCGCACGACGCTCGGCTGGAAAGGATTTATCTTCGATCCCGACCTCGATGGCAGCGATCGACTGGAAAAGGGCCTATCCCAGACCCGGGAGTTACTGTTGACCCTTGGACAGGAAGGGCTCGCCTGTGCCACCGAATTTCTCGATCTCACCAGCATGCTCTATCTGGGGGATCTCATCAGCTGGGGCGCTATCGGTGCCCGCACCACCGAATCCCAGCTCCACCGCCAGCTAGCCTCCGCTCTCCCCTGCCCCATCGGTTTTAAAAACGGCACCGATGGCAATATCCGGATCGCAGTCGAGGCGATCCTCGCCAGCCGAGCGGCCCACCTCTATACCCAGCCTTCCGGTGATGGCCAGCTGGCACTGGTGCGCAGCCATGGCAACCCCGACTGTCATCTGATCCTGCGCGGTGGCCGCCAACCCAACTATCAGAGCAATCATGTTACAGAGGCTGGCGACTTGCTGCGCCAACATCATCTGTCACCCCGGCTGATGATCGATTGCAGCCACGGCAACAGCCAGAAACAACATGCCCGCCAGCTGCTGGTTGCCCGTGACATTGCCGACCAGCTGGGTGCTGGTAGCCATGCCATCGCCGCCATCATGGTGGAAAGTTTTATCTGCGAAGGGCGTCAGGAGATTGGCAGCAAACCGCTGCGCTACGGCCAGTCGATCACCGATAGTTGTATCGGCTGGGAACAGACAAGGCGGCTGCTCGATATGGTGGCAGAAGGGGTGGAGGCGCGCCGCCAGCAGCGGATCGCCCTGGCGGGATAAATAGCGGATTATTCAGATAACGCCGAAAACAAGGTGGCCCCAATGGGGCCACCTTGTGGTTCACTGTCTGACGCACGTCAGGCGACTGACTCACGCTCCACCAGCTGGGCTTCAAACTTGAGCGCCAGGCCGTCCACCGGCTTGTGATCGAGCAGGCGCAGCGCCAGCTCGGCTGCGCGGCTGCCCATCTCCTCGATGGGGTAGCGCACCGTGGTGAGCTTGGGATAGATGTAGCGGGCGTAGGGGATATCGTCGAACCCCACCACCGACACCTGCTGCGGGATCTTGTAACCCCGCTCCAGCAGGCAAGAGATCGCCCCCGCCACCATACCGTCGTTGAAACCGAGCACGGCCGTGAACTCGACACCACGGGCCAGCAGTTCACTCATCGCCACATAGCCGCCATTTTCGTCGGCATAGGCGCGGCTGACGAGAGCAGGATCAAAGGCGATCCCGGCTCTGGCCAGGGTCTGGGTGTAACCGGCCATCCGCTGCTGACCATCGACAAACTCTTCATCATCGGAGGTGATAAAGGCGATGTTGCGATGACCGGCATCCAGCAAGTGCTGGCACGCGGTGGTGATCCCCGCCTGGTTATCGAGCCAGACGCAGCGATCTTCAGCGCCCGGCACCTGACGGTTGATGAACACGATGGGGGTAGAGCCTGCCGCCAGCTCGCTCAGCTCCTCGTCCGGAAGCGCCTTGCTGTGGAGGATCAGCGCATCGCACTGGCGCTGCAGCAGCGCCTGAATGGCGTGACGCTCGCGCGCGATATCGTGGTTGCCAGACATGACGATGGTGAACTTGTTGGCCTGATCGACCATGGTTTCGATGCCACGCATCATCTGGGCAAAGAAGGGGCCGCCGCAGAGGTCGCCAACCAGCACGCCAATGCAGTTGGAACGCTTGCTGACCAGTGCCTGGGCAAAACTGTTGGGTCGAAAATTCAGTTCCTTCATGGCCGCCAGTACGGCCTCACGCTTTTCCGGTGCTACCTGTGCCGTGTTGTTGATAACCCGCGACACGGTGGAGATAGACACATTTGCCAGCTGAGAAACGTCTTTAATCGTTGCCACTATCCATTCCTTTATTGTGGGGGAACCTGTCGGTGCCGACGCCCGAGTATACCCTGCGGCCTGATGCAATTCCCGGAGCCAGGTCACCAGGCATGTTTCCTTTGGTAACAAAACCTTACCCGATGATACCCGGCAGCAGGGAAATTTGAAAACAGGGGCCGGCTGGCGGCCCCCGACTCAATAGGCGTGATTGAGCTCCCGCTCTGACATGAAGCGCAGCGGCTGCTGCAGCTTGTGCTGATAGATGAGATCGAACGACAACACGTTTTGCACGTAGTTGCGGGTCTCCTTGTAGGGGATGCTCTCGACCCACACGTCCATCGGCTTGTTGTCACTCTGCTCTCGCCAGCGTTTTACCCGTCCCGGCCCGGCGTTGTAGGCAGCGGCCGCCAGGATCCGGTTGCCATCATAGACATCCAGCAAGCGCTTGAGATAGGCACTCCCCAGACGAATATTCATCGTCGGATCAAACAGTTGCTGCTCGTTGCGATAGGGCACCCCCAGCTTGCCGGCAGTCTCTTTGGCAGTAGCAGGCATCAGCTGCATCAGACCGCGCGCCCCCACCGGCGACTGGGCCAGCGGATAGAGGGCACTCTCCTGACGGGAAATGGCATAGAGCAAACTGGTGTTCATGGTGCGCTCTTGCGCCATCTGGGAGAAGGTGCGTTTTAGCGGCAGCGGGAAGCGCAGGTCGAGGGCATCCCACGCCTCGGCGCGAATGCTGGCGAGAATGGCCAGCTCGTGCCAGCCCTGATTGAGGGCGATATGGCCAAACTCGATGCGCTGGGCCACCGGATTGCGATCCATGTTGTGGATCCACTCCGAGCGGGCCGCCGCAATCTCGTTCATCGAGAGCAATTCGCGCACCCGCAGCAGGAAGGGCCAGCGCTGACTGGCCGTACGCCAGTCCGGTACATGCTTGACGCTCTGGTTCTTGATGCGATAAGGCACACCGGTGCGCTGGGCTGCCATGAAACCGTAGAAACCGCGCAGGTTGGCAGTCTCCAGATAGAGATCCCGCGCCGGTTTTTGCTGCCCCTGCACTTCAAGGGAGCGCGCCATCCAGTAGCGCCAGCGATCCTCTTTCTGACGGGCCATCGGCATCATCTTCACCCAGCCGGAGAGGCCACGCCAATCCTGCTCCCAGATGGCCAGTCGTGCCCGCAGCTCGGTGATATCGGGATCCGCCAGCTTTTTCACCGTGCTGTCGACCCAGCTGCGCTGGGCAATGGAGCGATCCAGCAGCAGGCGGCGGGCAATGGCACGCTCTACCGGTTTCACCTCGACCTGGGTCAGGCCAAAACGGCTGCGAAACAGCGCAAGCTGGCGCAGCACCGACTCCGGCTCCTGATTGGCATAGCGGGTCAAACCGAGGGAGAGCAGCTTGCGGGAATAGGGGTTGCTGCTGAAATAGGCCGGGTTCATCGCCTTGGCTGGCTGCTCGAACAGGGTCACCATCTGATCGCCATAGCTTTGCAAGCCGCTACCCAGAGTCGCGCCAAGGTGGCGGATCAGATTGGGGTTTTCCGCCTCGAACGCCAGCGTCATCCGCTGCCAGATCTTCTCCTGGGTACGCTGACCGGATGCCTGCCACAGCTGGAACAGCGGTGAGCAGGCATCGGGACGGGATTGGCCGCTCATCCAGATCTTGCCCGCCCCCTGCAACGCCTCTTTCGGCTTGCCGGTGTAATAGAGCGCCTGATAGTGCATGCAGAGCAGGTCGGTGGAGCTCGGCTTGGCCGGATAGAAGCGCAGGAACTGCGACCACTGCTGGCTCTGGGCCAGATAGGTCAGATAGCTGCGCTCCAGCCGGTTGGACTGGGGGGTATCTCCATGCTGGCGGATAAAGCGGGTCACATCGTTGTAATCCGCCGCCCCCGGACGAAAGGCAAGCTGATAGTAATCGAGATAGGGCAACAGGGGATAATGGGTCAAACGGGCACGAATTTGCTGGAAACGGGCCTGATCATTGGCCCGTACGGCGTCATACGCCTGACGGTAGAGCGTCTGGTCGGCAGTCTGCGCCATCAGGGTCGGCACAAACAGCGCCGACAAAACAATTCCCCATACAGCTTTCACTGAACATCTCCATTGAGGGCAATACACCGCCCGGTGGCGGTGGGTCTACTGCCTCTCATTCTACCCGTTGCCGGGCAGCGCTACAGCGGGGAGCAGGGACTATTTTTCTGCCTCGCTCAGCTGCATTTCGCGCAGTTGCTCCGGTCTGGTCAACCGCTGTACATATTTCTCCAGATAGGGCACCGGCAGCGGCTTGGAAGCGAGATAGCCCTGATAGAAACTGCACCCCTGCGCCTTGAGAAACTCCAGTTGCTGACGGGACTCCACCCCTTCCGCCGTGACGTTAAAGCCCATATGGCGGGCCATGGCGATCACCGCCTCGACGATGGCCATGTTGTCGCCATCTTTCGGGATGTCCTGAATGAAGGAGCGGTCGATCTTGAGCTCATCGGCAGGCAGCCGCTTGAGGTAGCTCAGGGAGGAGTAACCGGCGCCAAAATCGTCGATGGCAAAGCTGATGCCGAGCTCCTTGAGCTCGGTCATCTTGCTGATGGTGTCCTCGGCATGACCCAGCACCACGGATTCGGTGATCTCCAGATTGAGGCAGGCCGGATCCATGCCGGTTTGCGCCAACACATCGTGGATCCGCTCGACAAAATCGGTGGCATGGAACTGCTTGGCACTGACGTTGACCGAGATCTGCGGAATGTGGATGCCGTTCTCCTCCCACAGCACATACTGGGCGCACGCCTCGTGCAGCACCCAGTTGCCGATATCGACAATCAGATCGGTCTCCTCGGCGATGGGGATAAATTCTGCCGGCGAGACCAGCGAGCGACCGGCCGGCTGCCAGCGAATGAGCGCCTCGACACCAATGATATCGCCGCCATCGACCATATGCTGAGGCTGATAGTAGAGGGTCAGCTCTTGCTGGCTGAGGGCGTTACGCAATTCGTTGTGAATGAGCAGACGGCGATCCGCCTGCTGCTGCATCGAGGCATCGAAGAAGCGACGGGTCTTGCGACCAGCGGACTTGGCCTGATACATGGCGGTGTCTGCCTGCTTGAGCAGATCATCGACCCCCTGCTCCCGATCCGGAAACAGGGTAATGCCGACACTGGCGCCGATGTGCAGCACCTGCCCCACATAGGTATAAGGAGCGGCAATCTCGGTGATAAGCCGTTCGGCAATGATATCGGCCTGCATCTCCGCCTGGGGCGGGCTGGCCGAGAGCGATGGCAGCAGCAACACAAACTCGTCACCGCCGAGGCGGGCCAGGCAATCTCCTTGCCGAACCAACCGTTTGAGACGGGCGGCGACCTCCTTGAGCAGCCAGTCACCGGTAGCGTGGCCGAGGGAGTCGTTGATGGTCTTGAAGTGATCGAGATCGATAAAGAGCAGCGCGCCAATCAAACCGTCGCGGGTCGCCTCGTTGAAGGTCTGCACCAGGGTCTCGTGGAGCTGACGGCGATTGGGCAATCCGGTCAGCTCGTCGTAATAGGCGAGATCCTGAATGCGTCGCTCGGCAGCCTTGCGCTCGGAGATATCCTCGAAGCAGATGACAAAGTGGCTGATCACCCCTTTTTCATCCTGCACCGGTGTCACTATCTCCCACTGGGGATAGGTGTGACCATCGACATGGCGACGCTGGGTCTCCCCCTGCCAGCGGCTGAGGGTATTGAGCTCGTAGCCGAGCCCCCCCAGATTGGGCCAGAGATCCTCTTCCAGATGCAGGCCCAGCACCGACTGGCTGTCAAAGCCGGTGATCTGGCTGAAGGCGTTGTTGACCCGCAGGATCTTGAACCCCGGATCCGTGATGATGATCCCTTCGTGGGTCTCGAATGCAACGGCAGAGAGCCGCATCTGGGCATCGGATTGCAGACGCTCCAGCTCGGCCACCATCCGTACCGAGAAGGTATTGAGCACCGAGGTGAGATTGCTGGTATCTGCCGGGGCCGAATAGAGCAGCGCCAGATGGCCCAGAAGTTGGCCTCTGGCATCAAACAGCGGCTGACCATAATAAGTCTGCCCGGCCGCCAGCCAGGGTTGATACTCCTGCGACTCGTCGATCACCTCGAAACAGATGGCCCCCTGCTTATAGAGCTCCTGACAGGGGGAGCCCGCCAGCTGATAGTCCTTCTGCGCCAGCCCGTCGGCGGCCAGCACTTTGACCCGGTCGGCACCGCACAACTCACCCACCCAGACCGCATCCACCTTGAGAATATGAGCCAGCTGGCTGACCAGGGTATTGAAGAAATCGAGCCCGGTGCGGGCAGAGAGCGCCTGCGCCAACTGGGTGAGCAGGGTGGTTTGCAGCAATGGCAAAGAGAGATTGAGGGAGGAGACCGCACTGTTGGCGGTATCAAGAGGGGCCAGCCATCCACAGCAGATCTGCTGGGTAGGCACAAACTGGCCGCTCCAGAGCACATGGTTGAGCTGCCCCCGATCATCTTTCAGATGACCGATGAACTGTTCAGGCAGATGTGATTCATGAAGCCGGACGAGAAAGTCGGCAAAGCCTGCCTCATCTTCCGGTAACAGGCGAGCGGCCCAGGGATGATTGCCCTCCCCTTGCCACTGCTGGTAGGCCCCCTGATCAGAGAGACTCCACTGATCATGTTGCCGATCGAAAAACCACATGACTTGCGTGGCCTGCTGCTTCATTTACCACTCCAACACAACAACCAACCACGTTTGATGTCCAATCAGGCATAGCAACGCCCCCTGCATCCGCTCATCAGATCAGAGGTTGCGAGGGAAGAGTACAAACATGCGATATCAAGCAGTGGAAACCGGACATGAGGTCGACACGAAGTGCTGCCAAGAAGGGACAGAAACGATCCTATTCCCGTCATACTGCCTGCCAGTTTCATGGAGCTCAAGCTGTTTTTGGCACGAAACCGGAAAAGATCACAATTTATAATTTGCTGAATAGCCAAGGGAAGGTTATGTGACATAGATCACATTTCAATCTTTACCAATGAGTAATCTGAAGGTGAAGACACAAGCAAGACGACCCGAAGGGGGCCAATATGAAAATCGAAATTACCAGCAAAATCATCGACATCACCCCGGCTATCCGCGAGCGCATCGAATCCCGTTTTGAAAAGCTCGAACGTCTTCAGGTGCCTCTCATCACACCCCATGTGATTGTTTCCAAAGAGCGTCTGATGTTCACTGTCGAAGCCAGTGCTGGCATCCCCAACGGCAAACTGTTTGCCCAGGCAGAGCATGAGGATCTCTACGCCGCCATCAACGAACTGGGGCAAAAACTGGAGCGCCAACTCAACCGTCACACCGAAAAGCCGATTGCCCGTCGTGCCAACGCAGCGCTCAAAGAGCAGCCGCAACCAGATGAAGCTGACGCTTGATTGCATGCCGCAAGGCTAAAAATTCCAAAGAGCATAAAGGCGGGGTCACCCGCCTTTTTGTTGCCTGTGATTTACCCCACAAGCACAGCATTACGTCAGTGAACAGGCGCCATCAACTGAGCCAGTGCAACCGGGTATCCACTCCCTGTTGCAAACGATCGAGGATCGGCAGCAATACCAGCGGATCCTCCTGGCGTGGCATATCGGCCAGCTTTCCTTGCAACCGCTCCCGCGCCAGCGGCGACAGGTTGTCGTAGACAGCCTCATCCAGCAGCGGCTGTTTGACCGCCAGCGGCGGCATTTGCAGCGCCAGCCAGAGCCGCACATCCACCATGCTTCCCCCCTGTTGCAGCCGCTCATTGATGGCACTGCAGTCACTCCCCGCCCCTTCAGCCACCAGTACCTCTGCCGGTCTCAGCGCAAAGTGCAGACGCCAGTCACGGCTCTGGAGAGTGGCCGCCGGTTTGGCATCAAACCAGGGCTGTTCCTCCACCGCGTCGGTCAGCAGGGCCAGATGCAACCGGAAATCCGCCCGATCCCCATGCTGCAGGTCACGGTTGAGGCGCTGCCCCAACTGACCCTCATCAACGAGCAGGTGATTACGGATTGAACTGGGCAGCATGAGATAACTCTCGAAAATGGCGATTTCACTGGTTATCGGCCACAAATCCAATTCTTTTAATGGAAAAATCCTGCTTGGGGGTTCACAAAACCGGAAGATCTGTTAGTATGCGCCTCGCACTTGTGGAGGGGTTCCCGAGCGGCCAAAGGGATCAGACTGTAAATCTGACGGCTCTGCCTTCGAAGGTTCGAATCCTTCTCCCTCCACCATTTCAAGTGCGACAATTTGAAAACAATACCCCGTGGAGGGGTTCCCGAGCGGCCAAAGGGATCAGACTGTAAATCTGACGGCTCTGCCTTCGAAGGTTCGAATCCTTCTCCCTCCACCATCATTCAGAAAACCCGGCCTGGTGCCGGGTTTTCGCATTTATGGCCCGCAGCAATCCATTCTCCCTCTGCCCTCCAGTCCCTTATCGCCAGTGCCTGCAGCCGATTGCGCAATAAAAAACGGGAGGCCTGCGCCTCCCGTTTTACTCTCATCTCTGCATTGTCATTCGGTGTCGCGTTACAGAGTAAAGCGATAGAAGATATCGACCGCCTGAGCCACCCCGCTCATCGCCTGCAGATAGAGCCGTGGCAATACCTCGTAGCGCAGCTTGAATTCGGCGATGGGGCTGAAAACCCCGACCCCGTACTGGAACTGCAAGCCCGGCAGCAGATAGGCCGACAGAGTCACCTGGGTGTTGTCACCACTGCCCGCGGTATCGAGGGAGACATCGCTCATCCCCAGCGACTCGCCGATGCTCGACACCACGCCATTGGCCTGATTGACCGCACCGGCCACCAGCAGACCGTTGAAACCGCCATCTTCTCCGTTGGTTTGCAGCCCTTTGCCGCGCAGCAGATAGGAGAGCTGTTCCGACTGCGCCATCTGCGGCTCGGAGTAGACCGTGATCTCCGGCTTGCTGGCGGGGCCGGTCACCCGCACCCCGACCGTCACCTGACCCTCGATGGTATCGGGATCCCGGTTGGCCTCGATGTTGAGAAACGGCCGATCCAGCGGACCGGAGAAGAGGATACGCCCCTCCTTGATGATGAGGTTCTGACCGTAAGCCTTGAAGCGGCCGTTGGTGAGCACCAGCTGGCCGTTGCCTGCCAGCGGTTTCTCGGGATCCTGACGGATATTGAGACCGCCGGAGACATCGGTCTTCAGTCCCATGGCATCAAGTTTCACATCGTTGCCAAGGCGGATCGCCACCTTCATCGCCAGCGGCAGACTTGCCTGCTTGGGAGCAGGGGGCAGATCGTCATAGACCACAGTCACATCGTCGGAGACCGCCACCGCCGAATCCGGCAGACTCTTGACCAGAATGCGCGCCCAGGGAATATCCACCTGACCGGTAATCCGGGTCTCCTCCCCCAGCGACACCGCGATATCGGGCGAGACTCTGACCCGGCCCATGCCCGGATATTGTGCCTCCAGATCCTTACCCTGAATGGTGAGGCTGCCGCTGACCGGCATCTTGGCCCAGCTGAGCCAGCCGCCCAACGCCAGCGGCCCCTTGCCCACCAGCATGGAGCCATCGAGCTCGGCGCGGTTGCCTTCAATCTTGAGGCGGGTCACCAGCTTGGTCAGGGTCACCATATCGGAGTGGGTCTGCACTTCACCGTCACGCAGGTTGAGCTGGCCAAACAGCAGGGGCGCCGCCAGGGTGCCGTCGAAACGGGCATCGGCGGAGATGATCCCTTGCAGGGAGCGCACCTCAGGGATGAGCGGCGCAAAGGTATTGAGCTTGAGATCGTCAAACTTGAGCTGACCACCGAGCAGACCGCGACCGGCGGGCTCCTTGATCAGCAGGTCGGTATCGATATTGCCGATCTGTTTGGAGGCAAAATCGAGGCGAATGGCCGCCTGCTGCCGCTCGAAATCCAGGGCCAGGGCCAGCTGCTGATAATCAGTCTTGAGACCATCTGCCACAAAAGTGCCCGGCGTGGTGCGCACCACCGCATGCAGGGTCGGCTGATTGCCACGCCAACTGGCGCGGCCATCGGCCGAGAGCATCGCCTGCCAGCGGAAGTTGTCCGGCAACCAGGGGCGCAGCCGCTTGAGATCAAACTCGCTCAGGGCAAACTCCAGAGTCCCCTGGGCAGCGGAAACCTGACTCCCCTTGACGCAGAGGCTGGCCCCCTGGGAGCCGAGGCAGAGATCCCCCATCGCCAGCCGCTGACGCGGCAGATCGAGATCCAGTGCCCAGGGGGAGCTCAAGTCCCAACGGCGCAGCGGGGTTTTCAGCTGCAACTCGGAGAGCGCCCCGCGCCAGTGATCCCCGCGCACGCCGCCACCCAGCTTGAGGTTGGCCGCAACAGAGTCCCCCTTCATGGTCAGGGTCAACAGATGCTGACTGATATCGCCGCTGAGGTTCAGGGCCAGCTGGCTGAGCTTGGTTTCGCCCTGTTTCAGCTGCGCCACCAATAACGCGAGCTCACCGGCCGGTTTGGCGCCGATCACCGCATTGCCCTTGAGGCTAATACCCTTCAGGTCGGTGCCGGCATAGTAGAGCCGGTCGGAGGCCAGATCCGCATCGATTTTTGGCGTCTGCTGATTGCCACTGACCTTCACCTGTCCCTTGATATCCCCTTTCAGGCCGGGATAGATACCCCCCAGCTGGGGAGCCTGCAGGTTGGCATCGAGCTTCCATTGGGCAGTGCTGATGCTGCCCTTGGCCTGCAACTGGTTGGGGCCACTTTGCAACGAGATCGCCGGGATCTGCCACTCCATCTTGTCGTTACCGCTGAGCTCCCCCTTGAGGGCCAGCGGGTACTGGTTGAGTTTGCCATCCACCTTGAGCTTGGGCAGTTTCAGCTCCCAGTGGCCCGCTTCGTTCATCACGAAACGGCTCTCCAGCTCACCGGCCAGCGTCCCTTTAAGCTCGGGCAGCAGCTCGGCCGGATTGATCCCCTTGAACAGGGTGGTTCCCTGCCACTCGATCCCCTTGTTCCAGGCGAGCTTGCCATCGAGCTTCAACTCCCCCTTGAGGGCGTTGAGCTGCAAGGCGATCTTGCTGAGCCGCTCCAGATCCCCCTTGCCGTCCAGCGCAAGCTTGAAGGGGGGGACATCGGTCCCCTTGCCGGAGGTATTGAGGGCAAACTGGTAGCCGGAGAGCTTGCCCTTGGCAGTCAGGCTCCCTTTGTCCAGCCGATAGCTCGGCTCATCTTTGGCTGGCTTGTGAAGAGGCCAACCGAGGCTCTTCCAGTCGAGGGCCAGATCAAAGGGCAGATCTGGGTCGAGGGCGGCCAGCGAGCCCTTGAGATTGGCGGCAACCGGCCCCTTGGCCGACAACGCCAACCCCAGCTTGCCAACCGAACCGTTCAGCGCCAGCGTGGCCTGCTCCCCTTGCAACTCGCCATCCAGCAGTCCCTTGCGGGCCTTGGCATCCAGCGTCACCGCCAGCGGGTAGTCGTCACTGAGCTGGATATGGCCCTTGAGCGCCAGATCGGCCATGGCGTGGCGTAGCGAGAACTCGCGCACCTCGATGCGATCGTCGGCAGCAGTGGCCGACAGCAGCAGCCTGTCGAGCCCTTCAATCAGCTCGCCCTGCTTATATTGCACCCGGGTCGCGCTGACCCCTTCCAGCTGGATGGGGAAAGGAAGATGAATGGCGGGCAGGAGAATGGGGGCAGCCTTTGCCGTGTTCGCAGCTGGCGTCCCTTTGCCCTGTTTGACGGTCTTGGCGCTGGCCTTGTCGTTGCGCGCCACCGCAGCACCGGCTTGCTTCTCGTTAGCGGCCGGCTGCTTGGCAGATTTGGCTGCGCTGGCGGGTGCCGCATCATCCAGCGTCACCTTCAGGTTATCGAGCACCGGGCCGCGCACAATCAGCCCCTTGCGATTGAGGGTGGCGCCGATATCGAGGGACCCCAGCGTCACAGCCACACCGGGCACCGCCAGATCGAGATCGGCCACCTTGAGGCTGTCGACCTGAATTTTGAGTGGCAGCGGGCGCCAGACAAAGGGTTCTGAAGGCTCTTCCGGTGCAGGCTCCGAGTCGGCCACCTTCACCACCGGATGAGTCACTTCAAGCGATTTGATCCAGAGTTTGCCCTGCAGCAACTTGCCGAGATCCCAGTCGAGCACGGCGCGATCCACCGTGACATCCACCAGCTCATCCTGCCAGCCCACCCCTTCCAGGGTCCAGCCATAGCCAAGCTGACCCGCCACCAGCTCCCCCTTAAGAGAAGGAAGCGCTCCCTTGGCCTGTTGCCACAACCACTTGTTGCCCTGATGGGTGAAGCCCAGCAGGCTGACGCCGATGAGCAGCAGGAACACCAGCCCCATCAGCCAGAGAAAAATACGTTTTAGCCAGATCACAATGCAGACCCCCGCGAAAGATACAGCCGCAGCGGCCAAAGAAAAAAGCGTTTAGACAAGATCATAATTCAGGCCCCAATGCGAAATGCAGCCGCAAGGGCTTGTCCTCCTCCGATACCCCGACCGCCAGATCCAGCCTGACCTGGCCGATGGGGGTGACCCAGCGCACACCGACGCCGGTACCTATTTTCCAGGGCTCGCTGTAATCGGTGGTGGAGGTGCCGCCATCCACAAACATGGCCCCCAGCCACTTCTCGCTGAAGCGGTAGTTGTATTCCAGACTGGCCACGCTGGTGTAGCGGCCACCAGTCAGCTTGCCATCCGGCCCGGTGGGGGAAATGCTCTCGTAACCAAAACCGCGCACCGTCTGATCGCCACCGGTAAAGAAACGCAAGGACGGCGGCACCAGCGAGAAGCTGTCACCTATGATGGCCCCCTGCTCGGCCCGCATCAGGAATCTGTGGTTATCGCCAAGAGTTCGCAACCACTTGCTGCGCCCCCACACCCGCATAAAGCTGATGTCGGAACCCCATCTGGGGTCGGAGAACTCCAGCGTCAGCTGCTGGCGATCCCCCCAATCGGGCACCAGGGTGCCGCGCACCCGCAGTCGGGACCAGGAGACCCCGGGGATCAGCAGCAAGCTGTTCCCCTCGTCGGCACCCTGGGTATAGATCTCGTTCTCCAGCCGGATAAAGACGTCCCGATCCCAGCTCTCCGGCCGTCGCGTCCAGCGGTGCACACCGATGGTAGTGAGATCGGAGCGGGTATCGTTGTTGTCCTTGTACTGGTAGCCGGTCTGGATGGAGTAGTAGTCCCGCAGCGGGTTGCCCACCGGGATCTGGTAGTCGAAGCTGAGCTCTGCCTCCGGCCCCGACACCTTGGCGGTGGCAAAGAGGCGGTGACCATAGCGGTTGACCCAAGGCTTCTCCCAGGTGGCACTCATCCGCGGCCCCACGTCGGTGGCGTAACCGATACCTGCCTCGATTTCGTGATCGACCCGGTTATCCAGCGTCACCGCAATGGGCACCCGATAGTTGCTCGCCTCGCTCAATACCGGCTTGATATCGACCTGACGGAACAGCTTGGTGGAGGAGACATCCTGCGACATCTCGGCCAGACGGATGGCGAGATAGGGGTCGCCGCTCTTGATGTTGATAAGCGGGCGAATAAGGTGAAGCGCTTCGGGAGTGGCATCGTAGCGGATCTCGCCAAAACGGTAGCGATGGCCCGATTCGAACAGAATAAAGATCTCCGCCGTCCCCTTGTCCGGGAACACCTTGACCTGACTCTTGCTCAGCTTGGCATCAAAGTAACCGCGGGCCAGTCCAAGGCTGCCGAGATCGGCCTTGATGGATTCATATTTGGCGTGATTGAGGGGCTCCCCCTCTTTGAGGGGCAACTTGTCCAGTAGGGCGCTGTAAAGCTCGTCGCTGTCCGCATCCCCCTCCAGCAGAATATCGAGGCGGGAGACGATGACCGGCTCCCCCTTGTCCACCTCAATCACCACTTTGGACGGGGTTTTCTTGTCGCGACTCAGAGTGATTTTCGGCTGGTAGTAGCCATAAACCTGCAGCGCCTTTTGCACGCTCTCGGTGATTTTGGCGCGGGCCGGGCGGTATTGCCGCTCCTGATAGACTGGCAGGGCATTGAGGTAGGCTTCGACGTTATCCTTGTTCTCCCCTTTCAACCCCTTGACCTGATAGGTGAGCTTGGCGGCAAACGCGGGCGAAGCCAGCAGCGACAGCAACAGGCCCACCCCCAGTACCCGCAGGCCGCGGCGAAACGCAGAGCCGGACAGTGAACGCCCTGCCAGCAGGGATGAAATGCATCCTGTCAAAGGTCAATATTCCTGAATCTGTGGTGAAGGAAACCAGCGCCCTTTCGGGCCAACCCCGAATGCGGCGCAGCACGCCATGCCGTGCATGGCCGTGACACAAAAATGCGCGCCAGAAAAATGGCGAACCTTATCCTAACATAGGCATCGGCCAGCGACAGCGCGGCGCCATTGGCAAATTCACCATATCTTTTAAGAGGTTGACCACAAATCACACATTTTGGTGACAATGACGCCGCCCGCTTTCCCGATGAGGGCGAATTGACCTGCCCTGAACAAGGTCCACTTCGTCGTCAGGCACCATTTGTCGCCTCTCCCCCTCTCATTACCACCAGAAACCCACCACGACAGAGTTTGTCGGCATCACCCCACCATCACCGTTTAACAGTCCCGGCACACCCTAAAGCCCGCCGTAGCGGGTGATTAAGAATTGTTCGTTCAGCGCAATCGAATTATCCCGCTGCCTTTGCAAGCGCCCCTCCCTCACACTTGAACCATCAACTGAAGGAGACACATCATGCATGCACGTAGCGAACAGATGGCTGACTATATTGCCGATCGTCTCGAGTTCATCACCTTCCTCGCCTGTTGCAGCGCCCTGCTGGCCCTGCTGACCGGCATGAGTGGCCAGCAGGCGCTGGCCTTTACCGCCCTGAACCTGCCGTTTGGCCTCGGCATTCTGCTGGCGATGGCGCTGCTGGCCCCCCTGCCCGCCCACTGGCGGCTGCCGGGCATCACCTTGCTGCTGGCAGGTTGCGCCCTGATGACCCTGCAACTGGGGGGTGAGTGGCTCAATCCGCTGGCCATCTGGAGCCTCTACGCCCTGCTCGGTCTGGAGATCATCTGGCAAGCGCGCCCCCGCGCCGTGCTGGCCACCCGCGCTCGCCAGTAACAGGGCTGACGAACGCCGGTAAATGGCGGGTTGTGATGGCTGACGCCGGTGGCAAATTGGGGTACTCTTGCGCCCCGATTTGCCACCACCCTTGGCGTTAACAACCTTCGCCATCACTCCCAGGAGCGCCCCGATGAAAAAAGCCTGTGCCCAGCACATTCTGGTCAAGACCGAAAAACAGTGTCTGGAGATCAAGGAAAAGATCGAGAAGGGAGCCGACTTCGGCCAGATGGCCAAGCGCTTCTCCACCTGCGCTTCTGCAAAACGCAGCGGCGATCTGGGGGAGTTCAACAAGGGGGATATGGTCAAGCCCTTTGACGATGCGGTATTCAAAGGCGAACTGCTCAAGGTGCTGGGGCCGGTGCGCACCAAGTTCGGCTTCCATCTGATCAAAGTGCTCTATCGCAACTAAGTCATCGCAATTGACCATTTTCTCGGTGAAGCTCCCGTCAGGCGGGCTTCACCGACCTCTGCATCTCCCTCGCAAAACTGACCAAAACCACGCCAAACTCTCATCAATTTACTAACGTTATCAGGCAATTAAGTTTATCCTTCTCGGCATTGTCCACATTCGACGATGGATCCCGTGCTATGCCCCGCTCTTGCTTGTGGCCCCTGCTGGCCTGGTTACTCCCGCTCGCTGGCGCCCTCGGCAGCCGCTTTCATCTCTGGCCCTGGTGGATCGGTTTTGCGATCTGTCTCATCGGAGCCCTTGTCTCCCTGATCTTGCTGGTACGCCTGCCCTGGAGCCGTAACCGCTATGCCAGCGGCCTTGGCGCCTTGCCGCTGCTGCTACCGCTGACCTTTGTGGCACAGGCGCTGCGGATGCCGCTGATCAACGATGTGAGCACAGATCCCTACAATCCCCCCCAGCTACGCTGGGCGGCAGAGCTCAGAACGGCGCAGGATCTGCCAATAAATAGCGCACCGCTGAAAGCAGTTGAGGCAAAACCCGGTCCTCTCTTTACCAGGGCCTCTCCTGCCGAAGTGGTGATTGAAGCCAACGAGCTGATGCAGGAGCTGGGCTGGCAGGTACGACCCAGCCCGGATGGTCTGGATGCGGTGGTTACCACCGGCTGGTTCGGCTTTCAGGATGATGTGGCGCTGCGGGTCTTTGCTGGCCCCAAAGAGACCCGCATCGATATGCGATCAGCCTCCCGTCAGGGGCAAAGCGATCTGGGCACCAACCGGGCGCGGATCGAGGATTTCCTGACCCGCCTGAACGAGCGACTCGGCCAGGCCTACAAACCCAATTTGAAACCGTAAGTGTGAAACGACAAGAAGGTAACTGATGCGCGTTGAGGTCAAACCCGACCGGGAATATGCCTGGTTTATCCGCCCCTTTTTCTGGCTGCAAAAGCGCAACTATGGTCAGGTGCTTATTCCGGGCAAGTGCTGGGGCCGCTCGCCGCGCCTCTTTGCCGCCGTCGCCACCCTCTACGGCGTCATCAACCGCAAGCGCTCCCCCATCGATCCCGTGCTGCGCTCGCTGGTGACGGTGCGGGTCTCCCAGCTCAACTGGTGTCGTTTTTGCGTCGACATCAACGCCATGACCCTGGTAAAGAGAGCAGGTTCCAGCGAGAAGGTGGAGGCGCTGGCCAACTGGCGCGAAAGCCCCTTGTTCGACGAGCGGGAGAAAGCAGTGCTCGACTACACCGAAGCGATGACTGGCCTCGATGGGGTCAGCGATGAACAGGCGGCCCGCCTCAAGCTCTGGTTCGATGACGATGCCATGGTGGAGTTGACCGGCCTTATCGCCTTCCAGAACATGTCGGCCAAGTTCAACGCCGCCCTCGATATCGCGCCGCAGGGCTTCTGCCAGCTGCCGGTGCAACCGGAACGCCCTGCCAAGCCTGACAGCAAGGACGCCTGATGAACCGGACCCGCCTGCTGCTTGCACTGGTCATGGGGGGCCTTATCGGCACCTTTTTTGCCCTCGATCTTGGCCGTTACCTCACTCTGGACGCCTTGCAGACCCAGCAGGCGGCAGTGGCGCAATGGGTCGACAGCCACTTTGTCTCGGCCAGCCTGCTGTTCGTGCTTATCTATGTGCTGAGCACCGCCCTCTCCCTGCCCGGCGCCAGCTTGCTCACCCTGGGTGGCAGCGCTGTGTTCGGCGTCGGCTGGGGGCTGCTGCTGGTCTCCTTCGCCAGCACCCTAGGCGCAACCCTCGCCTTTCTCAGCGCCCGCTTTCTGCTGCGCGACTGGGTCACCGCCCGCTTTGGCGACAAGCTGGCCACCTTTCAGTCCGGCATGGCGAAGGAGGGGGCCTTCTATCTGCTGAGCCTGCGCCTCATCCCCATCTTCCCCTTCTTTCTGGTCAATCTGCTGATGGGGCTCACCCCCATCAGAGTCAGCACCTACTACTGGGTCAGCCAGCTTGGCATGCTGCCCGGCACCTTCGTCTATGTGCTGGCGGGCAGCGAGCTTGGCCAGTTAACCAGCACCGGCAATATCCTCTCCCCCGGCCTGATGGCCGCGTTGACCCTGCTCGGGCTAATGCCCTGGCTGGTCAAGAAATTGACCACATACCTCGCGCAGCGGCGCCTGCTCTCCCCCTACCACAAGCCCGCTCGCTACGACTACAACCTGCTGGTGATCGGTGCCGGTGCAGGTGGGCTGGTTACCAGCTATATCGCCGCGGCGGTGAAGGCCAAGGTGGCGCTCATCGAGAAACACAAGATGGGGGGCGATTGCCTCAATAGCGGTTGCGTCCCCTCCAAGGCATTGATCCGCAGCGCCCGCTTTGCCGCAGAGCAGCGTAAAGCCGACGAGCTGGGCTTTAGCCCAAGCCACTCCCGCGCCGATTTTGCCGCCGTGATGGAGCGGGTGGCTGAGGTGATCAAGGAGGTCGAGCCACACGACTCCATCGAACGCTATCAGGGGCTTGGAGTGGAGTGCATCGAAGGAGAGGCGCGGCTGGTCTCCCCCTGGGAGGTAGAAGTGAACGGCCAGCGCCTCGCCAGCCGCCATATCGTTATCGCCACCGGCGCCCGACCGTTGGTGCCCAAGCTGCCGGGGCTGGATCAGGTGCCTTACCTCACCTCGGATAGCCTCTGGCAGCTGCGCACCCCGCCGCGCCGCCTGCTGGTGCTGGGCGGCGGCCCCATCGGCTGCGAGCTGGCCCAGAGCTTCGCCCTGCTCGGCATTCCCGTGACCTTGGTGGAACTCTCGGAGCAACTGCTGCCCCGCGAAGACCGGGAGGTAGCCGACGCCCTGGCCGGCCAGATGAGCCGCGATGGCGTGCAGCTACTCACCGGCTGGCGCGCCGAACGAGCCGACTATCTGCCCGCAGCCGAGGGGGCTCTCCCTATCCGGCTGCAACTGCGCCGGGGCGATGAGACACAAGTGGTGGAAGGGGATCAACTGCTGCTGGCACTGGGTCGGGTCGCCAATGTGAGCGGCTTCGGGCTCGAAGCGTTGGGAGTCGAGCTGGCCCCCCGCGGCACCCTAGCGGTCGATGGCTTTCTTGCCACCAACTTCCCCAGCATACTGGCTGTGGGAGACGTAGCGGGCCCTTACCAGTTCACCCACTTCGCCGCCCATCAGGCCTGGTATGCGGCGGTCAATGCCCTGTTTGGCCAGTTCAAGCGCTTTCGGGCCGACTATCGGGTCATTCCGGCGGCCACCTACACCACGCCGGAGATTGCCCGGATCGGCCTCAATCGCAAGGAGGCCGAGGCGCAAGGCATTCCCTTCGAGGCGACCCGCTTCGAGCTGGCCGAGCTGGACAGAGCCATCGCCGATGGGGAGCGCCACGGTTTTGTCGAGGTGCTGACCGTGCCGGGCAAGGATACTATCCTTGGCGCCACCATAGTGGGCACTCACGCCGGTGAGCGGATCGCCGAGTTCGTGCTCGCCATGCGTCACCGCCTCGGCCTTGGCAAGATCCTCGGCACCATTCACGCCTATCCCACCCTGATGGAGGGGAACAAATACGTGGCGGGTGAATGGAAACGGGCCCACCAGCCCACCCGGGTGCTGGCGTTGCTGGCCCGTTATCACCGCTGGCGCCGTGGCGCCTGACAATCAGGGAAACGTTTATGCTCAAGCCATTCTCACAACTCAACTCACAGCTCAAACAGCGGCTAAACGCCCTGCTGTGCGCCCTGCCACTGCTGGCCAGCGGCCCGCTGTTAGCCAGACCTGATGATAATTGGCAACAGACCCTTGAGGAGGCGAAGGGGCAGACCGTCTACTTCAACGCCTGGGGCGGCAGCCCGGAGATCAACGCCTATCTGGTGTGGGCCGGGCAGGAGCTGGCGCGCGACTATCAGGTCAAACTGGTGCAGGTGAAGGTGGATGACATCGCCCAGAGCGTCAGCCAGCTGCTGGCCAACAAGCAGGCGGGTAAGCAAGCGGGCGGCCCCATCGATCTGCTCTGGGTCAACGGCGAGAACTTCAAGGCGCTCAAGGAGCAGGGGCTGCTCGGCGCACCCTTTACCGCCGAGCTACCCAACATGGCGCTGGTAGACAGCAACCTGCCGGTGAGTGAGGACTTCACCCTGCCGGTGGAAGGGCTGGAAGCCCCCTGGGGCATCGGCCAGCTTAATCTGATGGTCGACACCGAAGAGGTCGCCAGAGCGCCCACCTCGGCTGCAGCCCTGCTGGCGTGGGCCAAGGCCCATCCCGGTCGCTTCACCTATCCCAAGCCGCCCCAGTTCCATGGCTCCAGCTTTCTCAAGCAGATCCTGCTGGAATTGACGCCAAACCCCGCCCCCCTCTATGGGGAAGCGACCGAGAGCGACTTTGCCAAGCTCACCGCCCCGCTCTGGGCCTGGCTCGATGAGCTGCATCCGGCACTCTGGCGCAAGGGCAAACTGTTCCCCACCAGCGCCGCCGAAACCCGCCAGCTGCTTGATGATGGCGAACTGGCCATGGCCATCAGCTTCAATCCGCAGGAGGCGCAAAGCGCCACCCAGATTGGCGCCCTGCCCCCCAGCGTGGAGGCGGTCGCCATGAAAAAAGGCGCGCTCACCAACAGCCATTTTCTCGCCATCCCCTTCAACGCCAGTGCCCGTGCGGGTGCCAAGGTGGTGGCCAACTTCCTGCTGAGCCCGGCGGCGCAGGCGCGAAAAGCCAATCCGGCCTTCTGGGGTGATCCCAGCGTGCTGCGGGCCGATGCGCTGCCTGACTCCGCCAAGGGGCAACCGGCACTGCGCTTCAAATCGGTAGCCGAGCCTCACCCCAGCTGGCAGCTCAAACTGGAAGCGGCATGGGCCGAGCGTTACGGCCACTGATGAGTGCTGCTGGTCACCAACTTGCCCTCTCCCGACCATGGCGCCGGTTGACACGCCACCTCAGTATGAGTACGGGGATGGCGGTCATTTATCTGGCGCTCTTCGTCATCCCTCTGCTTGCAGGGCTATGGCAACTGCTGGCGGAGGGGATGGCCGCCTCTCATCTTGCCTTGCTGCTGGCCCAGCCAGGCCTGTGGCACTCCGCTGCGCTGAGTCTGTGGATTGGCGCCGCCTCAACCCTCGGCAGCCTGCTGTTGACCGCCCTGCTGTTGGCCCACAGCGACAGCCGGGCTTTCGGGCTGCTCCGTCGCCTGCTCTCGCCCATGCTGGCCATGCCCCACGTCGCCTTTGCCATCGGTTTTGCCTTTCTGCTCGCCCCCTCCGGTTGGCTGCTGCGGCTCGTCTCGCCAGCTCTGACCGGGTTTGATCTTCCCCCCGATTGGCAGACCATTCGCGACCCTTGGGGGCTCGGGCTGATTGCACTGCTCGTTTTCAAGGAGACCCCCTTTTTGCTGCTGATGGCGATGGCCGCGCAGCAACCCATACAGCTGGCACGCCAGCAGTGGCTGGGGGAGAGCCTCGGTTTCAGCGCCCCCCAGATCTGGTGGCGCCTGCTGCTGCCTGCGCTCTGGCCCGCCCTGCGCCTACCCATCTATGCAGTGGCGGCATATGGTGTGGCGGTGGTGGATCTCGCCCAGCTGCTCGGGCCTGACACCCCCGCCCCGCTGGCGGTGCGGTTGTGGCTCTGGTATCAGGACCCGGATCTGCTCTGGCGCGGCGCCACCGCCAGCGGCGCCCTGCTGCTGCTCGCCATCACGGCGCTGCTGATCGCCCTGCTCAGATTACTGGAGTGGCTTCATCAAGAGGTGGGCAAAGGCTGCTGGCTCGATGGCAAACGGGCTGCGCCCCAATCCTTTGCCAACCGGCTCGCAGCGGGCTTTGCCTTAACCCTGATCACCCTCAATCTGGCGGTGCTGGCGGCCCTGCTGATCTGGTCGCTGGCGCGCCGCTGGCCCTTTCCCGCCCTCTGGCCCAGCCAGTGGAGCAGTCACTACTGGCTGGATCTGCTGCCAACCCTGCTGCCGCTGCTGACAACCAGCGCGCTGCTGGCCCTGACGAGCGGCTTGCTGGCACTGATGATGGCGGTGTGTAGTCTGGAGGCACAAGCCGGCAGCCGCCCCTGGCCGCTCTGGCTTATCTGCCTGCCGCTGTTGCTGCCGCAAGCGAGCCTGCTGTTTGGTATCCGGCTCGGGCTGGACTGGCTTGCACATGACTCGATAAGCAGCGGCATTGGCTGGGGCTGGGTGCTCTGGAGTCAGCTGTTGTTTGTCTTTCCATATGTCTACCTCTGCCTGCACGGCCCCTATCGCCAGTTCGATCCGCGGATCACCCAGAGCGCCCTGCTGCTGGGGGCTACGCCATGGCGAGCCTGGTGGCAGGTCAAAGCGCCGCTACTGGCGCGCCCGCTGCTGTTTGCCTTCGGCGTCGGGGCGGCGGTGAGTTTGGCCCAATATCTGCCGACCCTGCTCTTTGGCGCAGGCAGGGTAGTCACCATCACCACCGAAGCGGTGGCCATCGGCAGCGGCCTCAACCGGCGGCTGGCGGGGCTCTACGGCCTGCTGCAACTGCTGCTGCCGCTCGTTATCTACCTGCTGGCGCTCTGGCTGCCGGCGCGACTCAATCCGGCGCTCAAGGGGAGCTGCTCACGATGAACTCTCATGATGGAAACAGCCATATGCTGAGCACCACGCCTCTTCGACTTTACCTTGATGAAAGTCTGCTGCTCTCGCTGCCCGCCCTGCAGGTGGCCCCCGGCGAGGTATTGACCCTGATGGGGCCAAGCGGCTGCGGTAAAAGCTCCCTGCTGGCGGGGCTGGCAGGGGTACTGCCGGGCGCGCAGACAGATAGCGGCCCGATCCGGCTGGAGGGGGAGATAAGGCTCGGCGAGCGGCTACTCAACACCTTACCTGCGCAAGCGAGGCGCATCGGCATGCTGTTTCAGGATGACCTGCTGTTCGACCATCTGACGGTGGCGGAGAACCTGATGTTCGGCATGCCAGCGACCATCAAGGGAAAACGCGCGCGGCGGGAAAAGGCACTGACAGCGTTAACGCAGGTCGCGCTGGCGGATCAGGCTGACAAGCTGCCGCAGCTGCTGTCAGGGGGGCAGCGGGCTCGGGTCAGTCTGCTGCGGGCACTGTTGGCGGAACCCGACGCCCTGCTGCTGGACGAGCCCTTCTCCCGCCTCGACAAGCCGCTGCGGGCCGCCTTTCGCGAGCTGGTATTCGCGCAGATCAAGGCGCTGGCCATCCCCGCTATTCTGGTGACCCATGACGAAGAGGATGCACAGGGCACCATACTCAATCTCACCGAATCCTGTTTTTAACCGAGGAGTTCACCTTGTTTGACCGCCACCTGATCCCCGTGATCCGCAGCCCTCTCACCCAGCTTGCCAAACCGCTCTGCCGTGCCGGGATCAGTGCCAATCAGGTGAGCCTCACCGGCTTTGCCATCGGCATGCTGGCGCTGCCGCTGCTGGCCTTTGGCAGCTATCAGTGGGCACTCGCGACCATCCTGCTCAACCGGCTGCTGGACGGGCTCGATGGCGCCGTGGCGCGGGAAACCGGCATCACCGATTGCGGCGGCTTTCTCGACATCACGCTCGACTTTATTTTCTACGCCGCCGTGGTGCTGGGCTTTGCCCTCGCCGCCCCGGCCAATGCACTGCCCGCCGCCACCCTGCTGTTTGCCTTTATGGGTACCGGCTCGAGCTTTCTGGCGTTTGCCATCATGGCGGGCAAGCGGGGCATCGACAATCCGGTCTACCACCACAAGTCCCTCTACTATCTGGGTGGCCTCACCGAGGGGAGCGAGACCATCGCCCTCTTTGTGCTGATGTGCCTGTGGCCCGCCGCCTTCGCCCCGCTCGCCTACGGCTTTGCCCTGCTCTGCGCCATCACCACCCTGACCCGACTCTGGAGCGGCTACCACACCCTGCGTCCCCCCCAGCCCTAAACAGCACAGCCCTCACAGAAGGGCTAATCCATCGCACGATGAGTTGGCGGCAAACAAGGCGCACGGAACACTTGCACGGGGATGACAATGTTTTACCATTGCGACACTTTTATCAGTCTCTTTGAGAACCCTATGCGTCGCCTTGCCTCTCTTCTCACTCTGTCGTTATTCCCCCTGCTCGGTGGCTGCAGCAGCGCCCCAGCGCCAAAACCCGTGGTCGTCCCCCAGCCCAAGAGCGCCTTTATCAATCAGGCGCCATCGAGCAAACCCGTTTATACACAAGGGGTTAGCAAGGGGGACTTCGCCAATCGCCCCAACGTGGACCGGTTCGTCCAGAAGATGGTCGAGAAGCACGGTTTTGACAACGCCCAGCTGCATCAGGTGCTGGCACAGGCAGAGCGTTACGACTGGATCATCCGCCTGATGGATGCCCAGGCGCCGACCACCGCCAAGCCCACCGGCCCGACCGGCGCCTGGAACCGCTATCGCGCCAAGTTCATCACCCCGGACAACGTACAGAACGGCGTCAACTTCTGGCGTGAATACGCAAGCGAGCTGAACCGGGCGGAGCAGATCTACGGGGTACCACCGGAGATCATCGTCGGCATTATCGGGGTGGAGACCCGCTGGGGCCGAGTGATGGGCAAGACCCGCATTCTGGATGCGCTGGCCACCCTGGCGTTTGATTACCCCCGCCGTGCCGAGTTCTTCACGAACGAGCTGGAAGCCTTCCTGGTGATGACCCGCGACGAGGGGATGGATCCCACCGAACCCAAGGGATCCTATGCAGGCGCCATGGGCTACGGCCAGTTTATGCCCTCCAGCTTCCAGCGCTATGCGGTGGACTTTGACGGCAACGGCCACACCAACCTGTGGGATCCGGTGGATGCCATCGGCAGCGTCGCCAACTACTTCAAGGCCCACGGCTGGGAGAAAGGCCAACCGGTGGCGGTGCGCGGTCAAGGCCAACTGCCCGGCTATGAGCATGGCTTTCAGACCCGCTACCCGGTCGCCACCCTGCGCCGTGCGGGGCTGACGCCAACCAGTAGCCTGGGCAACCACAGCGAGTCGAGCCTACTACGCCTCGATGTCGGCACCGGCTACCAATACTGGTTCGGTCTGCCCAACTTCTACACCATCACCCGCTACAACCACAGCACCCACTACGCCATGGCGGTATGGCAGTTGGGTCTGGCGGTGAAAGAGGCCAAAGGCGGTTACTGAGTCAGGTACTGATTTGCCAACAAAAACGGGCCTGCTGGCCCGTTTTTGTTATTCGTTTTCCAGCAACCAGCGTTTGAGCAGTGCCGCTAACTGAGCCTGCTCCGCCTCGGTCAGTGGCGCCAACAGGCGACGCTCGTTGGCCACGTGCAGCTCAACCGCTCGGTCGATAAGCGCTTTGCCCGATTCGGTGAGGCAGACCAGCAGGCTGCGCCGATCGCTGGGCGCCGCTTGCCGCTCTATCAGTCCCCGCTCGGCCAGCTTGTCGAGCCGGGCCGTCATGGCACCCGAACTCAACATGGCCGATTGGTAGAGCACTGTCGGCGTCAGTGGCTCACCCGACCGACGCAGGGTCGCCAAAATGTCGAAGTCCGTGCCAAGCAAGCCGCACTCCTTGAGTTCTTCACTCACCTCACGACCGGCAATTGCCGCCATCCGGGCTACCCGACCCAGCACCCCCATAGGAGAACAGTCGAGATCCGGTCGCTGCCGGGCCCACTGAGCCAGCAGCAGGTCTACATGATCTGATTCCATCGCCAACTACTTATCTTTATTTCGAGATACTTGATGATAAATCAATTTGGCGCTAACTTATCTTCACTCAAAGATACTTTATGATGAGATAAATAATGCCAATGCTGATCGCCTTGCTGGCTCCACTGCTGTGGGGCAGCACCTATGCTGTCGTCAGCCTCTACCTGACTGACTACTCACCCTACTGGGTTGCCGTATGGCGGGCACTGCCTGCTGGGCTGCTCTTGTTACTGTTGCATCCGCGCATGCCGCCTCTGCCCTGGGGCAAACAGTTCCTGTTGGCGTTTTGCAACATTGCCGCCTTCTTCGCTTTGCTGTTTGTGGCGGCCTTCCGGCTGCCGGGGGCAGTAGCAGGTACACTCGGTGCCACCCTGCCGCTGGTGCTGATGCTACTGGCCTGGTTGCAAGATGGCACACGACCGAGCCTGAAATGGCTACTGCTGGGATTGATGGGGTTGGCTGGGGTATTACTGTTGCTCAACCCCTCTGCCAATCTGGATCCTGTCGGAGTTGCATGCGCCATGCTGGCCACCGTGCTGATCGGCCAATCCAGCCGCTGGATGCGCCACTGGCCGGTAAACGATCTGCTGGCGCTGACCGCCTGGCAATTGCTGCTTGGGGGCTTGATGCTGATCCCGCTCGCCTGGTGGCTAGCTGGCCCAATGCCGTTACCGGATCCGGCTAGTGCGCCGGGATTGCTCTGGTTGATCCTGCTCAATACCGCGCTGGGCTACTGGGCCTGGTTGTGGGGATTAAAGCACCACGGCCCAGAGGTGATGGGCATGCTGGCCCTCACCAATCCCATGATGGCTGTGTCGCTTGGGGTATTGATGGTGGGTGAAACCCTGGATGTCAACCAGTGGATCGGCATCGGGGTGATCCTGCTCTCCCTGTTCCTGATGAAGCTGCCAGCACGCTCCTTCTTCAAACGTTGGCAAGCCCGCCGAGCGAGTACAGGGATCTGTAACGAGGCGTAAACACCAGACCACCTCAACCCACGCATAAACAAGAGGAGCCATTTCGGCTCCTCTTTTTAGTCAGCGGTCAGTGACTTGAAGGTGGCTTATACACCAGCCTTGGCCAGTGCCGCGGAAACAATCTGCTGGGCCTCCTGCTGGATGAGGTCGAGGTGCGCGTCGCCCTTGAAGCTCTCCATGTAGATCTTGTAGATGGACTCGGTGCCGGAGGGACGCGCCGCGAACCAGCCGTTTTCGGTCACCACCTTGAGGCCGCCGATGGCGGCATCGTTGCCCGGCGCCTTGGTCAGCTTGGCGATGATGGGCTCACCCGCCAGAGTGGAGGCTTCCACCAGCGCCGGATCCAGTTTGGAGAGCACCGCTTTCTGGGCGCTGTTGGCCGGGGCGTCGATACGGCGATAGCTGGAGCGGCCAAACTTGGCCTCCAGTGCGTCGTAATGAGCCTGCGGATCCTTGCCAGTCACCGCCAGAATTTCCGCTGCCAGCAGCGCCAAAATGAAACCATCCTTGTCGGTGGTCCAGACGGTGCCATCTTTGCGCAGGAAGGAGGCGCCTGCGCTCTCCTCACCACCAAAACCGAACTCGCCGCTGTAGAGGCCATCCACGAACCACTTGAAGCCGACCGGCACCTCTTTCAGAGTGCGGCCAATCTCGCCGGCAACCCGGTCGATCATGGAAGAGGAGACCAGCGTCTTGCCGACAGCCGCATCGGCAGACCAGCCGGTGCGATGGGTAAACAGATACTGGATCGCTACCGCCAGATAGTGGTTCGGGTTCATCAGGCCAGACTTGGTAACGATACCGTGACGATCGTAGTCAGGGTCGTTGCCAAGGGCGATGTCGAACTTGTCTTTGAGGGCAATCAGGCTCGCCATGGCGAACGGGCTGGAGCAATCCATCCGGATCTTGCCGTCTTTATCCAGGGTCATGAAGGAGAAGGTCGGATCGACCTTGTAGTTCACCACCTCGATGTTCAGACCATAGGTCTTGGCGATGAAGTCCCAGTAGGCGACACCGGAGCCGCCCAGCGGATCGACACCGATCTTGATGCCCGCGTTCTTGATGGCATCCATGTCCAGCACGTTTTTCAGGTCATCCACGTAAGGGGTGACATAGTCGTGCTCGACCACGAACGGGCTCTTGAGTGCATCGCTGAACGGCATCCGTTTCACACCGGCCAGACCCGCTTCCAAAATGGCGTTGGCACGGTCCTCCACCCACTTGGTGATCTCCCCTTCGGCAGGGCCACCGTGGGGCGGGTTGTACTTGAAGCCACCATCTTCCGGTGGGTTGTGGGACGGAGTGATCACCACGCCGTCGGCGCGCGCTGCAGGCTTGCTGGCCCCTTCTTTGCCAGAGTTGTAGCGCAGGATGGCGTGGGAGATGACCGGGGTCGGGGTGAAGCCGAGGCCAGCCTGAATGCGGGTTTCAACGCCGTTGGCCGCCAGCACTTCGACGGCGCTGGCAAAGGCGGATTCGGACAGGGCGTGGGTATCCATGCCGACAAACAGCGGGCCCGTGATGCCGGCCTGCTGGCGATACTCCACCAGCGCCTGGGTCACCGCCAGAATATGGGATTCGGTAAAGGCATTGTGCAGGGCGCTGCCACGGTGGCCGGAGGTACCGAAGGCCACCCGCTGCTCGGGGCGGCTCATGTCCGGCTTGTTGAGGTAGTAGGCACTGACCAGACGGGGGATGTTGGTCAGGTCGCTTAAACGGGCCGGCTGACCGGCGTGGGAATGCTGAGCCATGGCGTTTTCCTTGCGTAATGGCGGCCTTGGCGGGCAAGGCCTGAGTCTTGAAGAATCGTTAAATGGCGCCACACACCTGCGCGATCACCTCTTCGCCATAGCCCATGCTGGCCATCAGCTGGGCCACCATATTCTGCTTGCGGCTGGTGTTGGTGTTGGTGATCACCCAGAACGGGGTCTCCGGTACCGGCTTGGGCTTGGTGGTGCTACCGCTGGCACGCAGAGCCTCGGGATCCTGCGAGAAATAGACGCGCTTGCGCCCCTTGATTTCGGTGGCCTGGGTAAAGCCTTCCGGGTTATCCCGGTAGAGGGTACTCAGCACCAGCATAAAGCGGTTGATGGACTTCTCTTCCTTTTGCAGCTCACCTGAATCGAGCAGGGCTTGCAGCCCTTGCCGGGTGGCTACCGTACTGGGCTGCGCGACGGCAACGGGCTCGGCAACCGGCACACGTTGGTGAGCAGGCTGTTCCAGCAGACGGCGCAGGATATCGGAGGCACTCTCACCAATGTGCCGGGTCTGGCTGGCGATATAGAAGTAGAGATCGTCATCAAGCTCGATGGTTTTCATAGGGATGCGCTGGACTCGTCGAAATTCGGATGCGGCGATTATACATAGGCAAACCCGACAGCCCAAGCAAGGGGCTGGCAGATGTACATGAATCTCATCGAGAATACGGCATAATAGCGGGCCAAGTGTGTGATCAGCCGCACTGATAGCCGATCCGGACGGGATTTTTTAGAAAAAAAACCACATAAAATCCCAATCCATTGGACAAAATCCTTTTCTTTCCAGTGCGTTAAATAAAACAGCGATACGCACCCACGACCGACAAGGTGTCATTTTGCAACAAAACAGCATATTGAACTTCAAGGAGCAGGGTCAGGGCCCGGCGGTCATTCTGATCCACGGCCTGTTTGGCAGCCTCGACAACCTCGGCCTGCTGGCCCGTGCCCTCTGCGAGCACTATCGGGTGATCAGCGTCGATCTGCGCAACCACGGCGCCTCCTTTCATAGCAGCGAGATGAGCTATCCGGCCCAGGCAGCCGATATCCTGGCCCTGATGGAGCGGCTGGAGATTGCCGAAGCGACCCTGATTGGCCACTCGATGGGTGGCAAGGTGGCGATGCAGGTTGCCAAGCTGGCGCCAGAGCGGGTGACCAAACTGGTGGTGGCCGACATGGCGCCGGTCGCCTATCCCCACTCCCGCCACCAGAATGTGTTCGCCGGACTCAACGCCACACTGCGCACGCCGCCGCAAAGCCGCAGTGAAGCGGAAGCCATGCTGGCGCAGCATATCGACATCGCCGGGGTACGCCAGTTCCTGCTCAAATCCTTCGCCAAAGGTGAATATGGCTGGGGTTGGCGCTTCAATGTGCCCGCCCTTGAGCAAAACTACGCCAACATCATGGGCTGGCCAGAGGATGAGCATCGCTTCGAGGGGCCAGTGCTCTTTATCAAAGGCGGGAATTCTGACTATATGCAGCCCCAATACAGCGAGACTGCACTGGCCCAATTCCCGGCGGCAAAGGTGCGAGTCATCGCGGGTACCGGCCACTGGCTGCATGCGGAAAAACCGGCTCTGTTCAACAAATTGGTTGTGGATTTCCTGTCGACAGGCGGTTAACAGTTTCAAATCCTTTGTGATATAGTGCGCCCGTCATAAGGAGTGTGCGCAATCCATGCTAAGTGAACATATCGACCTGATCGAAAGTTTGGGCCTCAAGTTATTCTTTGTGGCCATTTTCATATTGATTGGCCTGGCCATTCAGGACGTGCTCAAGCGCGGCAACGTGCCCCGTTTCGGTCGTTTTATCGTCTGGTTGGTACTGTTTCTGGGTTGTGCGGGTTTTGTCGCCAAGGGGCTGATCGAACTGGGCTGGGAAGGCTCAGGACTCGGCTAACTTATTTTCATCTGTGATGTATGGCCAAACAGCAAACTGATCGAACAACACTGGATCTGTTCGCAAATGAGAAGCGCCCCGGCAGGCCAAAGACCAATCCACTCCCCCGCGAGACCCAGCTCAAGATCAACAAGCGTAACCAGCTTAAGCGCGATCGGGAAAATGGGCTGAAGCGGGTAGAGTTAAAGGTGGAGGCCGAGTTGCTGGAGCGCCTGAACCAACTTGCGTTACAACAGAACATCAGCCGAGCCGAGCTGATCCAATCTATCCTGAAACAACAGATTGAGTCCGCCTTTGCGGTGGACATTGCAGTCTGAGCGTTGAGCATTAACACCAAATACGGGTAACTAAACACTATGGCAAGTGTAGGTCTGTTTTTTGGCAGCGATACCGGTAACACCGAAGCTGTCGCCAAGATGATCCAGAAAGAGCTGGGCAAAAACCTGATTGAAGTCCGTGACATCGCCAAGAGCAGCAAGGCCGACATCGAGAGCTTTGATCTGCTGATGTTCGGCATCCCGACTTGGTACTACGGCGAAGCCCAGGCCGACTGGGACGACTTCTTCCCCGATCTGGGCGAAATCGACTTCACCAACAAGCTGGTCGCCATCTTCGGTTGCGGTGATCAGGAAGACTATTCCGAGTACTTCCTCGACGCCATGGGCACCCTGCGTGACATCGTCGAAGCCAAAGGCGCCATCATCATCGGTCACTGGCCGACTGCCGGCTACGAGTTCGAAGCCTCCAAGGCACTGGTCGATGACAAGCACTTTGTCGGTCTGGGTATCGATGAAGATCGCCAGCCGGAGCTGACTGCCGAGCGCGTCAAGGGCTGGTGCAAGCAGCTGCACGAAGAGATGTGCCTGGGCGAGCTGGAGTAATCCGCTTCCCCTCTTCTCTCTGACAACAAGGGCCCCGACGGGGCCCTTGTTGTATCTGCAAGTGGCGATGCTTGCCTTTATTCTCCCTTGTTATTCACCTCTGTGCTCCGGTTTGGCTCGCACATAGAGGGTGCGCTTGACCTGCGCCACCAGCTCGCCGCTCTTGTCCTGTACCGTGACCTCGAATTCGGGGAAGTGTTTGTTGCCACCTTCGGTCGCCGCCACGATTTCGGCCAGCTTGCCCTCGGTCAGGTTGAACTCGGCCACCAGCTTGCCCTTGCCCGGCTTGATGTAGTTGATGCTGCCCGCCTTGTCCCAGACGTAGTAGCGATTCTTGAAGTAGCCCATCAGCATCAGCGGATAGATGGGGTCCGTCATGGCAAACATGCTGCCGCCAAACTGGGTGCGGTTGGCGTTCTTGTTCCACCAGCGGGATTTCAGGGTCACCCGGCAGTAGCGAAAGTCATCGCTCAGGGTCTCTATCTTGATACCAGCGCCCCAGAAGGGGGGCCAGGCGTTGAGTGCGCGGCGCACCCAGGCCGCATTGTCAAAAAGCCAATCCATGGATCTCATCCGACCAGAATGTGAAAGTTACATCTTATCAACATCTGCCATGCCAGCAAGTCGGACGACACGATTGATTATTTCAATCCAACCGGCCATTTATGGCTAAACCCCTTGAATTGCTGGGTTTATTTTTAGGGAGGCTACGACCTATAATGACAGGCCAAGCGAGTTCAAGGTTGCCATTCCTGCGGCAGTCCATCAGAATAACCCCACCTTCGAGAATGCGAATAAGTAGAATATGGCAGACAACAACCAAGCGTTAAAAAAGGCCGGGCTCAAGATCACCTTGCCCCGGGTCAAAATCCTGGAAATCCTGCAACAGCCGGACTGCCAGCACACCAGCGCCGAAGATCTCTATAAACGACTGATCGACCTGGGTGAAGAGATTGGTCTCGCTACCGTCTATCGCGTTCTCAACCAGTTTGATGATGCCGGTATCGTTACCCGTCACCACTTCGAAGGTGGCAAGTCGGTATTCGAGCTGGCCACTCAGGAGCACCACGACCACTTGGTTTGCCTCGACTGCGGCAAGGTGATCGAGTTCTCCGATGAAGTGATCGAACAGCGTCAGCGCGAGATCGCCAAGAAATTCAATATCCGTCTCACCAATCACAGCCTCTACCTCTACGGTCACTGTGCTACTGGTGAGTGCAAGCACGACGAATAAGTCGGCCACGACTTGCAGATAACGGACAATAAAAAAGCCAGCTGATGCTGGCTTTTTTATTGTCCGGCGCAGGCCGCTGGCATCGCACAGGGCAGGGTCTCCCCTGCCCCATCGGCTTAGCCTTCGACTTTGCCCCAGGAGTCGCGCAGGGCAACGGTGCGGTTAAACACCAGATGCTCCGGGCTGGAGAGCTTGTTGTCGGCGCAGAAGTAACCTTCACGCTCGAACTGGTAAGCCTGCTCCGGCTGGGCGTTCTTCAGGGATGCCTCGACACGGGCACCCTCGATAATCACCAGGGATTCCGGATTCAGGGCGGCTTCGAAGTCATCCTCGGCGCCCGGGTTTGGCACCTTGAACAGACGGTCGTAGAGACGCACTTCCGCTGGCAGGGAGTGAGTGGCGCTGACCCAGTGGATCACCCCTTTCACCTTGCGGCCATCGGCCGGATCCTTGCCCAGAGTCTCGGGATCGTAGGAGCAGTAGATGCAGGTGACTTTGCCATCGGCATCTTTCTCGATGCGCTCGGCCTTGATCACATAGGCATTGCGCAGACGCACTTCCTTGCCCAGCACCAGACGCTTGAACTGCTTGTTCGCCTCTTCTTTGAAGTCCGCTTCATCGATGAAGATTTCGCGGGTGAAGTTCAGCTCGCGAGTACCCATCTCGGCATTGCTCGGGTGGGCCGGGGCAGTCAGCACTTCGTCGGCAGCCAGGTTCTCGATGACCACTTTCACCGGATGCAGCACGGCCATGGCGCGCGGCGCATGCTCGTTGAGGTCTTCGCGGATGCAGGCTTCCAGCATGCTCATCTCGACAATGTTGTCCTGCTTGGTGACGCCGATGCGCTTGCAGAACTCGCGGATGGAGGCCGGGGTGTAACCACGACGACGCAGACCGGAGACGGTCAGCATGCGCGGGTCATCCCAACCATCGACGTGTTTCTCGGTCACCAGCAGGTTCAGCTTGCGCTTGGACATGACGGTGTATTCGAGGTTCAGACGAGAGAACTCGTACTGACGGGGGTGGCAGTCGATGGTGATGTTGTCCAGCACCCAGTCGTACAGACGACGGTTGTCCTGGAACTCCAGGGTACAGATGGAGTGGGTGATCCCTTCCAGCGCGTCCGAGATGCAGTGGGTGAAGTCATACATCGGGTAGATGCACCACTTGTCACCGGTCTGGTGGTGGTGGGCAAACTTGATACGGTAAATAACCGGATCACGCATCACCATGAAGGGGGATGCCATGTCAATCTTGGCGCGCAGGCAGGCGGTGCCTTCGGCGAACTCGCCGTTCTTCATCTTGGCAAACAGCGCCAGGTTCTCTTCCACGCTGCGATCGCGGAACGGGCTGTTCTTGCCAGCTTCAGTCAGGGTGCCACGGTACTCACGCATCTGCTCGGGCGTCAGCTCGTCCACATAGGCCAGACCCTTTTTAATCAGCTCGATGGCGTAGCCGTGCAGCTTGTCGAAATAGTCGGAGGAATAGCAGATCTCGCCGTTCCACTGGAAGCCGAGCCACTGTACATCCTGCTTGATGGACTCTACGTACTCGATATCTTCCTTCACCGGGTTGGTGTCATCGAAACGCAGGTTGCACTGGCCCTGATAGTCGCGGGCGATGCCGAAGTTCAGGCAGATGGATTTGGCGTGGCCGATATGGAGATAACCGTTCGGCTCGGGCGGAAAACGGGTATGCACGCTGCTGTGCTTACCGCTGGCCAGATCTTCATCAATGATCTGACGAATAAAGTTAGTTGGGCTGTTCGCCTGACTCATGGCTCACCTCAAAAAAGCGTCACTGGCGGAAGTTGTGCCGGCTGGCACCCTCATCCCCCCGCCGTCAAGCCGGGTATGATCCCTTATTACGGGCGCTGTCTCAACCTGAATTTGGCACTTCCGGGCCATTTCCCGGCCATTGCACCGCTAAAAACGGCGTGGCTTGGCACATTGCACACCAAATGCATAAAAAAGCCCCGCACTGGGCGGGGCTGAAAGTGATGAAAAACACAAAACAGACAATTACACACAACAAAGGCTCACACGCACAGTCAACCTTTCCCAAACCCGATGCGCCATCGCCCTTGGGAAAGGCGGGTCTTGCGACCCACCTCATGTTAACGGTTGACTGCTATCAGTTCAGTTCGGTGACGCGGCTGGTGCGCTTGCCATCGAAGCTGGTGGTACGCAGGTAGACCTTGCCATTCACACTCGGCTTGGCCGCGGCGTCATAGGCACTCCAGTTGGTACCGTCCAGGCTGTACTGGATGGGCAGACCCGGCAGATCCACGTTCGCCTCCAACACACCATTCACTACCTTGGCGCCCGGTACGGAGAGGCGGTATTCAACACCGGCCTGATCCAGTTTCGGCAGCACGCGCTGACCCAGTACGTTGGCAAACTGGTTCCACTCTTTGTTGAGGGTGGCCTTGTTAACGAACTTGGTCTCGCCGGAGAACTCGCGGTTCTTCACGTAATCCAGCTCGAAGCCACCTTTGTGCCAGGCACGCTCGGCCACGGAGAAGATACGCGGGTAGACCATGTACTCATACTGAGCATCGGTACGCACAGTTTCACTCCACTGCTGACCGGAGATCCCCTTGAACTTGACAGGATCCTGGTCACCCTTGGCCACGAAGGCGTTGCCGTCGCGGTCAACCGAGGTCTCGGCGTTCTGTGGCAGGTTTTCCGGGGCGAAGGCAAACACCTTGCGAGTGTCGTTGAAACGGGTAGCCCAGTAGTAGCCACGCTCGGCCGGGTGTACTTCGTTCGGGAAGTCGAAGTAGAGGTAATCCGGGTTGGACAGCACCACTTGGTAACCCTTGTGGGCCCACTTCATCGCTTCGTTGAAGCCACCCCAGTAGAGGGTTTCCCAGAAGTTGACACGGGTGTTGTCGGTGGCGAAGTCCTTGGCACCGCTGGCGTACTTCAGACCATCTTCCCACGCCTGCAGGGTAGAGAAGCCGCGGTCTTTGACCATCTGGCCCACTTCCTTGGCGAAGTAAACCGGCAGCTCGCCCACTTCCTTGATCTTGCCTTCGTCGATCATCTTCTGGCACATCGGGGACTTGCCAAACGGCTTGTCCTGCTTGCTGGAGTCGACGTTGCCTTTCCAGGCGACCAGCTCTTCTTTCTTGGTGACGGCCGGATCCTGATAGCCACCGCCCTGCATGATGTTCTTCGCCTCATCACCACCGTAGTGCCATGCGGTCAGCGGCTGACCGGCGGCCTGATGCATCTGGGCAACTTCATCCATTACCTTGGCCACGAAGGTGGCAGCACCCGGCTGGCAAGGGTTGATGAAGGACATCTTGTCGTAGAACTGGACCGAGGTGACGTTGGAGGTGTCAGCCGGATCAGTCAGACGGAACTGGTTGGCTTCCGCTTCTTTGCCTTCCGCCATCAGACGCTTGTAGCGCGCTTCCATGGAGACCACGGCAGCACGGGCGTGAGCCGGCATGTTGATCTCGGGGATCACGGTCACACCGCGGGCCTTGGCATAACGCACCAGATCCACGTAGTCAGACTTGCTGTAGAAACCGGAACCCTGGTTGTCGCTGGTCGGGCCGGAACCCAGTTGCGGCATCAGGCACTTGGTTTCGGACTCGTCGTGGCAACGCTGGCTACCGACCTGGGTCAGCTCCGGCAGACCCGGGATCTCCAGACGCCAGCCTTCATCGTTGGTCAGGCCAAGGTGCAGCACGTTGAGCTTCATGGCAGACATCTGGTCAACCAGCTTCTTCATGGTATCCAGACTGCGGAAGTGGCGGGCCACGTCGGTCTGCATGCCACGGTATTCAAAGCGCGGCGCATCCTCGACGGTCATCGGGCTCACCAGCTTGTCATCAACACCCAGCAGGGAGATCAGGGATTGTGCACCCCAGAATGCTCCGTCGATGTCGCGACCCTGGATCACTGTGCCCTTCTGACCGATGGTCATGTCATAGCCTTCAGCCTGCTTGAGCTTGCTGCCGAGCTTGATGGTCACCGGGTAGCCGGTGTCGGAGAGGGTAACACCCAGCTTGGTCAGTTGAGCCTTCAGGGCCTCGGCGCGATCGCTCGGCAGATCCAGGGCATTGAGTTTGATGGTAGAGAAGTCAACCTGCGGGCCAGCTTTGACTACCTGCTTCATCGGGGTCGGCAGGATCTGGTTGTCAATCTTGCCAGCCGGCAGCAGGGTGCTGGTCTGGTTGGCCGCGAAACGGGTCTCGCTGTTCATCAGGATGTTCTTATCATCCTTGGTACGCTTCCAGCCATCAGCCGGCATCGGCTTCTCGTAGGTGCTGGCATCATTGATGTTGCTCATGCTGGCCAGTACTTTCGGCTCGGCACCTTCGCTGGCGACATACCAGTTCGGCATGATGTCAGATTCGAACAGTACCCAGTATTCCACCACCAGCGGCACTTCGACCGTGGCATCCTTGGCAAAGCCCTGGAACTTCTCGGTTGGCGTCAAACGATAGAGATCGCCGGTCAGGTGAGTGATGGTGAACTGGTCGTTATCCACACGCTGGATACGACGGATGGAGGAGACGTAGATGCTCCAGTCTTTGGAGGTCACGTCCGCACCGGTATTGGTCAGGTGCAGCTTGGCAACGCCACAGCTCGCCCACTCGGAACCGAGCGCCTGGCAATCGAGACCGGCACCGGCACCGTCGTTGGTGACCACTTCATACTTGACCACCAGGTTGTTGGCGAGGGAGTCGACCACGGCCTGCTTGGCGGCATCGGCTGCCTGGACCTGGCTGACAAAAACGGTAGACATGGCAATGGCTAACAGAGAATGTTTCAAGTTCATAACTGCTGCTCTCATTTGAAGTAAAGGTTGGATTTTCTTGGCTTTTTTATATGGGGCCCCTGAGCGGGGCCCTTAGTTATGTCAACAATGGACTTAGACTTGAGGTGAGCGAGTCGCTCGATTAACGCAGGGCTTTCATCTCACCGGCGATGATTTCGGCCAATGGGCCCAGAATCACCTGCAGGTTCTGCTCACCAAGTTTTACCACACCGGCCGCACCCAGGGCTTTCAGCTTGCGCTCATCGACGATGCTGCGGTCTTTCAGAGTCAGACGCAGACGGGTGATGCAGGCATCGATGGAGACCAGGTTCTCTTGACCACCCAGCACTTCCAGGTATTGCTTGGCCAGCTCGGTACGGTTGGTAGATTGAGCGGCAGCCGGAGCAGTATCTTCGTCATCTTCACGACCCGGGGTTTTCAGGTTCAGCTTGGCAATCACTACGCGGAACACGGTGTAGTAGAGGCCGAAGAAGACCAGACCCTGAGGGATCAGCATGTACCAGTTGGTCGCCAGCGGGTTACGGCTGGAGAGCACCATATCCACCAGACCGGCACTGAAACCGAAACCGGCCATCCACTGCATGGAGGCAGCGATGAACACGGAGATACCGGTCAGTACGGCGTGGATGACATACAGTACCGGCGCCACGAACATGAAGGAGAACTCGAGCGGCTCGGTTACACCGGTGAAGAAGGAGGCAAAGGCAGCTGCGATCATGATGGAAGCAACTTTCTCTTTGTTCTCTTTCTTGGCGGAGTGGTAGATGGCCAGAGCGGCACCCGGCAGACCGAACATCATGATGGGGAAGAAGCCAGCCTGGTACATACCGACCACGCCTTTCACCTGCTCCAGGCTCTTGCCAGCGGCCAGAGCGGCATCGATGGTAGCCTGACCACCCAGGAAGTTCGGGATGTCGTTGATACCGGCCACGTTGAACCAGAACACGGAGTTCAGGGCGTGGTGCAGACCGATCGGGATCAGCAGACGGTTGAAGAAGGCGTAGATACCGGCACCGGTAGAGCCCAGGCTCACGATGGACTCACCGAAGGAGACCAGACCACCGTAGATTGCCGGCCATACGGCCATCAGGATGAAAGATACGACGATCATCACTACGGAGGTTACGATCGGTACCAGACGACGACCGGAGAAGAAGGAGAGTGCCTTGTGCAGCTCGACGCTGCTGAAGCGGTTGTACAGCTCAGCGGCGATAACACCACACAGGATACCCACGAACTGGTTGCTGATCTTGGCAAACGCGGCAGGAACCTGCTCCACCGGGATGCTCTTGATCTGGGCCACAGCGCCCGGGCTCAGCAGGGTGGTAACGACCAGGAAGCCGACCAGACCTGCCAGGGCAGCAGAACCGTCTTTATCCTTGGACATACCGTAGGCGACACCGACTGCGAACAGTACGGACATGTTATCGATAATGGCTGCGCCCGCTTTAATCAGGAAGGCAGCCAGCGCACTGTCACCACCCCAACCATTCGGGTCAATCCAGTAGCCAACCCCCATCAGGATCGCGGCGGCAGGCAATACCGCTACCGGCACCATCAGGGCACGGCCGATCTTTTGCAAATAACCGAGAATGTTCACGGTTCCTCTCCTTAGTTAATGTTTTTCTAGAAATTAAGTGCTTATCACGTTTGACGCATAAGCCATCAAGGCTTGATTGGCAGTCTAGGGCTTTTATTTCGCTGCGCAAATTAATAAACCGATAATCGTGATCGTTATCACCCAAACAAGATAAAGGTGGTGGATAGATGTGGCTTAGTTCGCAATCTTTATTTACGCTATAAAACAACTTGAATCCGTCTTAGCCAATTGCCACCGCCAAACCGGTCGCAACCCGACACAGAGGTATCCCATATGCGCCTGATCCCGTTGAAATCTGCCAGCCAAGTAGGCCTGTGGTCTGCTCGTTACATCGTTGACCGCATCAACGCGTTCAAGCCGACCAGCGATCGCCCTTTCGTACTGGGCCTGCCCACCGGTGGCACCCCGCTCAACACCTACAAGCGCCTGATCGAGTTGCACAAAGCCGGTGAAGTGAGCTTCCAGAACGTGGTCACCTTCAACATGGACGAGTACGTCGGCCTGCCGGAAGATCACCCGGAGAGCTACCACAGCTTCATGCACAACAACTTCTTCAGCCACATCGACATTCGTCCCGAGAACATCAACATCCTCAACGGCAATGCCGAGGATCTGGTGGCCGAGTGCAAGCGCTATGAAGACAAGATCAAGTCCTACGGCAAGATCCACCTGTTCATGGGTGGCGTGGGTAACGACGGCCACATCGCATTCAACGAGCCGGCTTCTTCCCTCTCCTCCCGCACCCGGGTCAAGACCCTGACCGAAGATACCCGCATCGCCAACTCCCGCTTCTTCGGTGGCGACATGGAGCAGGTGCCCAAACTGGCCCTGACCGTGGGTGTCGGCACCCTGATGGATGCGGAAGAGATCATGATCCTGGTCACCGGTCACGGCAAGGCACTGGCCCTGCAGGCCGCCGTGGAAGGCAGCGTCAACCACATGTGGACCATCTCCACCCTGCAACTGCATCCGAAGGGAATGATGGTGTGCGACGAGCCCTCCACCATGGAGCTCAAGGTCAAGACCGTTCGCTACTTCCAGCAACTGGAAGCCGCCAACATCGGCCGTCTGTAAGGAGTCGTCATGTACGCATTGACCAACTGCACCCTCTACACCGGCAGCTGCGTGCTGACCGGCTACGGGGTGCTTATCGAGGGCGACAAGATTGTCGCCATCTCTCACCTGGCCGAACTGCCTGCGGGCATCGAGCAGATTGACCTCAAAGGCGCCAACCTGACCGCCGGTTTTATCGATGTGCAGCTCAACGGCTGTGGCGGGGTGATGTTCAACACCGACATCACGGTCGAAACCCTGGCAACCATGCAGGCGGCCAACCTCAAATCCGGTACCACCAGCTTCCTGCCGACCCTGATCACCAGTCCGGATGCCGACATGAAGCAGGCCGTTGCGGTGACCCGTGACTACATGGCTGCCAACCCCAACGAGGTGCTGGGCGTCCATCTGGAAGGGCCTTACACCAACCTCAAGCGCAAGGGGATTCACCCTGCCGCGCAAATTCGCCAGCCAGCAGACGAGATGATCGACTTCTTCTGTGCCAACGCGGATGCCATCACCAAAATCACCCTGGCTCCGGAGCGCAACGAGCCGGCCCATATCCGCCGTCTGGTGGAAGCGGGCATTCTGGTCTCGGCCGGTCACACTGCCGCCAGTTACGATCAGGCGATGGCCGGGTTCGATAACGGTATTCGCTTTGCGACCCACCTCTACAACGCCATGACTCCGACCCTCAACGGTCGCGAGCCGGGCGTCGTGGGCGCCATCTACGATCGCAAAGATGTCTATGCGGGCATCATCGTCGATGGCCACCATGTGCACTGGGCCAACGTGCGTCTGGCTCACAAGGCGCTGGGGGAGCGACTGGTGCTGGTCACCGATGCCACCGCGGCAGCCGGTGCACCGGAAGGCTTTGAGAAATTTGATTTTTGTGGCACCACCGTCTTTTTACGCGATGGTCAGTGTGTCGACGAGAATGGTACACTCGGCGGTTCCTCCCTCACCATGATTGAGGGGGTGGAAAATCTGGTCAAGCAGGTCGGATTACCGCTCGATGAAGCACTGAGAATGGCCAGCCTCTACCCCGCTCGCGCCATTGGATGGGACTCACGTCTCGGTAGTATCCAGGTCGGTAAAGTAGCCAACCTCACTGTCTTCGATCAGGACTTCACGGTCCGTGGGACCGTGGTTAACGGACACTACACACAACAGTGACATCATGACTGGCGGACAAATAGCAAACGTAGATCTTATCAAGCAGGTCAACAGTGCAGCCGTGTATCGGCTCATCGACCTGCAAGGCCCCATCTCCCGGGTCAAGATTGCCGAGTTGAGTCAGCTGGCCCCGGCCAGCGTGACCAAAATAACCCGGCAACTGATCGAGCATGGCCTGATCAAGGAGACCTCTCCGCAAGCCTCAACCGGCGGGCGGCGTGCCATCTCCCTGACCACCATCAAACATCGCTTTCAGTTTGTCTCTGCCAAGCTGGGCCGCGGCTACCTGCAACTGAGTCTCTATGACCTCGATGGCAAGGAGCTCGACCAGCACGTCATTCAGGTGACCGAGATCGACCAGCAACCCGTGGTCGACATGCTGCTGCGGGAGATTGGCGCCTTTATCGATGCCAACCGCGAACGTTGTCGCAACCTCATCAGCATCGCGCTGACCATGCCGGGTCTGGTCAACCCGGAATCCGGTATGGTCATCTACACCCCCAAGTACCAGATCCGTAATCTGGGGTTGGCGAAGCTGCTTGAGAACCACTTCAACCTCCCCTGCTACGTGGGCAACGACACCCGCTCGCTGGCGCTGGCCGAACACTTCTTCGGCGAGTCCCGCGACTGCATGGACTCCATTCTGGTGAGTGTTCACCAGGGGACAGGCTCCGGGATCATAACCAAGGGTCAGGTGTTCCTCGGTCAGAACCGCAACGTCGGCGAGATCGGCCATATCCAGGTCGAGCCGCTCGGCAAGCGCTGTCACTGCGGCAACTTCGGCTGCCTCGAGACCATCGCCTCCAACGAAGCGATCATCGACAAAGTGAAGGAGCTCATCAGCCGAGGTCACCAGAGCGCGCTGCAGGAGAAGCACATCACCATTCAGGAGGTGTGCAAGGCGGCGCTGGCGGGGGACGAACTGGCCCGCAGCGTGATCGAGAACGTGGGTGAGCATCTGGGACGGGCGGTGGCTATTACGGTCAACCTGTTCAACCCGCAAAAGGTGCTGATCGCCGGCGAAATCACCGCCGCCGAAGAGATCCTCTTCCCGGCCATCCGTCGCTGTGTCGAGCATCAATCCCTGCCGAGCTTCCACCGTGGCCTGCCCATCGTGAAAGCCCGCTTCCAGAACCAGCCGACCTATGGCGGCTTTGCGCTGGTCAAGCGCGCCCTGCTGGAAGGGGATCTGCTGCAGAT
The DNA here is from genome assembly GCF_040908505.1 of Aeromonas sp. R1-2. Lineage (NCBI taxonomy): Bacteria > Pseudomonadati > Pseudomonadota > Gammaproteobacteria > Aeromonadales > Aeromonadaceae > Aeromonas > Aeromonas sp. R1-2. The sequence continues at coordinate 243,474 of NZ_JBFODU010000014.1, forward strand.
CATCATGGAGCAGAAGTAAGGCACTGACCTTGCGAGATAACAAAACGGCAGCCACTGGCTGCCGTTTTCTATTGTGTGCTTGCTAGCGGTTTAACCCGCCCGACATGGCTTGAACAGATCCAGCTTGTTGTCGTAAACACGGGTCTGCACATCCATGATCCCCAGCATGGAGTGAAAGAGGTTGTCATGGGAGAAGCGCTGGCTGCTCGCCTCCGCTGCCAGGCAACCCATATCCAGCTGGCGATCGGCCTGCAACTGAGGCGAGAACCAGGTCAGCAGCGGCACCCGGGTCTGATCATCCGGCGCGAACTTGTATGGCGTACCGTGCAGATAGAGTCCCATGGCCCCCAGGGATTCGCCGTGATCGGAGAGATAGACCAGTCCCACATCGTACTGGCTCTCCAGTGACTTGAGCTTGTCTATCAGCAGCCCCACCACCTTGTCGGTGTAGCGGATGGTGTTGTCATAGGTGTTGACCAGCTCCTCGTTGCTGCAGTTTTCAATGTCGCTGCGCGGGCAATCCGGCATAAAGACGCGCTCGCTGGCAGGGTAACGACGGAAATAGGTCGGGCCATGGCTGCCCATCAGGTGAAAGGCCACCAGCTTGTTGCCCTTCATGCCGGCAATCTGCTGATCCAGCCCCTCCAGCAGCACCTCGTCATAACAAGACTCCCCCTGACAGAGCGCAGGATAGGATTTGGGGAGGATCTCGATGGTCGGCACATTGCGGCACACCCCTTTGCAGCCGCCATCGTTCTCTTTCCACAACACCGAGACCCCGGCATGTTGCAGCACATCGAGCAGACCGTCACGGGAGCTGGCAAGCTGGTCATCGTAACCACGGCGCGTGAGGTTGGAGAACATGCAGGGCACCGAAACGGCTGTTGCTGTACCGCAGGAGCGCACATCCCTGAACGACACCACTCCCTGCTCTTTGGCCGTGAAGCTGTTGGTTGCCTTGCCATACCCGTTAAGGGAGTAGTTCTGGCTGCGCGCCGTCTCCCCCACCACCAGGAACATCAAAGTCGGCTTGCTTCCCCGGGCCACCACCCTGGCATCGGTCCCCAACTGCTGGTAGGGGATCTGCGTGGCAAACAGCACATCCCGCCCATATTTGTAGAGGCCGTGCACATAGTTGGCAGGCACAATCTCTTTGGCCAGAGACTTGTTGTTGCGCCCGACCGAGGCGTAATCCTGATAGTAAAGTGCCGCGACGCCCCCGATAAACAGCAGAGAGATAGCCAATACACCTGCCCGCAACGCCAACCCCTGATACCAGCGAGCCGGATAGCGGATCCGCAGTGACCAGAGCACCAGGACAGGCAGCAGCCCGGTCAGCAGAAACCAGAGCGCAACCGAGCCATTCAAATAGGCCCCCGCCTCACCACTGTTGGTCTCCACTATGTTCTGGATCATGCCTGCATCAAAGATGACGCCGTATTTGAGCATGGCGTAGCTGACGATGGAGCCAGTCAGAATAAGCACGGTAAAAAAGGGCTTGAGCACAAACCGGAACGTGAAGGGAATAAACACGGCATTGAGCGCCGCGATCAGCACCAGCGGGATCGAGATGGCAAATCCGACTTTGACATGGGTCAGGGCGCTGAGCACCGTATAGAAATGCATAAAGATTGGCCAGTTCAGTACCAGGGCGAAAAAGAGCACCAGCAACAGATTGGTCTGCAGTACACCGAGAGTTACACGCATAAACAACTCCTACATACCGGCCTGCAGTGCAGCGGGCCGGCCAAGCCAACAAAAACGACGGGGCCAGCGTAGGAAGTAAAACTTAAGCGCGAATTAAGAGGAGCAGCACGGCGCTCGTGCGCCCCATCACAGCACGGGGTGCTCCGCAGCCCCGAAATGGATTTTTAGTTGTCTATCCATCGGATTTTGCTAGCTTGTTGAGTAGGCATTCACGAAATGCAGGTTAACCGATGGCACTGATCCAAGCCTCGATAGAGCAATTGAGAGTAGGCCACTATATCCATCTCCCCACGGGATGGACCAACCACCCGTTTATGTTCAATACCTTCAAGATCAAGGACCAGCAGCAACTCGACATTCTCCGTCATCTTGATCTCACCCTGCTGATGGTCGACCCCGACAAGAGCGATCTGCCCATCGAGCCGCTGCTGCGCGGCGATATCCCGGATGCCGGGCCTGATCTTGATGAACTGGAAGAGCTGATTGCCTCGGGCCCGCCCCCCTTTGACGAGAAAGCCTTTCGCCGCTCCATGCGCGCCGCCGACAAAGCCTTTGGCCAATCCATGAGCGAGCTGCGCGATGCACTCGGGGCACTCAACCTCAAACCGGATGAGGGACTGGCCAATACAGCCCAGATCGTTCGTAATGCCGCCTTCACCCTCAGTCAGCATGAAGGGCCTCTCGGGCTCCACCTTATTCGCAGCCCCCACACCGATATCCTGCTGCAACACAGCCTCAATGTGGCTTTTATTGCCATGCTGATGGCGCGCGAGCTGGGGATGAATCCCATCGAACTGGAAGAGACGGGGCTTGCGGGACTTATCCACGATATCGGTGAACTGAAGATCCCTAGCCAGATCACCCAAAAACGCGGGGATCTCAGCAAGGCCGAGCAGAACTTTCTCAACATGCACCCGCAATACGGACTCGACATGCTGACCCAGCTCAATGCCTTCGAGCCCAAGATCCGTCAGGTGGCACATCTGCATCATGAACGGCTCGACGGCAGCGGCTATCCGCTGGGGATCAAGGGAGGGGAGATACCACCGCTGGCACGTCTGATTGGACTGGTGGACTTTTATGACGAGCTGCTGCATCCGCGCAGCAGCGCCAATCCGGCGGCGCCCAGCCAAGCCATCAGCCAGCTCTACAAACTTTCCCAGAAGAAGTTCGATCAGACGCTGGTCAAGCTGCTGGTCAAGGTGCTGGGGGTTTATCCACCGGGATCGCTGGTGAAACTCTCGGACGAGAGCATCGCGCTGGTGCTCTCTACCGAACCTACCATGCCCCTCAAGCCGAAGATCCTGCCCTATATCAAGGCCCAGCGGCCGGAAGCCGTCGCCATGATCGATCTGCGGGAAGATGAACGCACCATCACTGCTTTTATCAAACAGGAAGAGCTCGATGAGGGACAACGGCAGTTCTTCAACCTGACCCGCCGCTTCTGCTACTACTTTGCATTCTGAGTTATCCCCAGAAGCTGGGGATAACTCATTGGACAAACCGGAATAATTGCTCAAACCCCCATCAGAAGGTTGTCAACTGACCATGTATAAAAAACGCCCAGCCAAGGGGCCGGGCGGAGCATGCCACCTCCGTGTGGCGTATCCAGCGGATACATTCATGCTCCATCCATCAATATCAACCCGCTGCCGCTTACACAAATATCAATTTAACATGCTGATTTAATATGGTTTTATCCACTTGTTCTGGCAAACTGACGGCCCGTTGCGCCCAGTTGGGCCAACAGAACAAGATCCTGATCACACTTATTCACGGGCTGGCTATTTTTTCAGCTGGCTTATGAGGAGCGTTTTTTATGCAGTTGGTCCTCTCCTTGCTGCAACAGATGAGCGTCAGCCTGGTGATCGCCTATCTCTTCTCGAAAAGCCCGCTGCTGCGCCCGCTTGCCAACTATTCCGTGAGACTACCTCACAAGATACTGATATACATCATCTTTTCCAGCTTTTGTATCCTCGGTACCTATGTGGGCCTCGATATCGATGATGCCATCGCCAACACCCGGGCGGTCGGCGCCGTCTTGGGGGGATTATTGGGGGGGCCGCTGGTGGGCTTTCTGGTGGGGCTGACCGGCGGTCTGCACCGCTATACGCTGGGGGGATTTACCGATCTCGCCTGCGCCATCTCCACCACCTGTGAAGGGTTGCTCGGGGGCATAGTGCACTGGCGCCTGATGCGCTCGGGGAGAACAGATGCCCTGTTTGAACCGCGTATCGCCTTCTTTACCACTCTCTATGCCGAGATCATGCAGATGGTGATCATCCTGCTGGTGGCGACCCCGTTCGACAAATCCCTGCTGCTGGTGCGCACCATCGCCACCCCGATGATTCTGGCCAACTCCTGCGGCGCGGCGCTCTTTATCAGCATGATCCGCGACCAGCAGCGGATGTATGAGAAGTTCTCCCGGGTCTTCTCCGCCAAGGCGCTCAATATCGCCAACCGCACAGTGGGGATCATGAGTCAGGGCTTTACCCCACAGGCGAGCCACAAGATTGCCCGCATCATTCAGGAGGAGACAGGCGTGGGGGCGGTCGCCATCACGGACACCGAGCAGATCCTCGCCTTTATCGGCACTGGCGAAGATCACCATCTGCCGGGTACCCCCATCGCGTCAGCCATCACCATGCAGGCCATCGCCCAGAACAAGGTGCTGTTTGCCGATGGCAACAGCCAGCCCTATCGCTGCAGCCTCTCCCCCGCATGCCAGCTGGGCTCGGTGCTGGTGATCCCGCTGCAGGGGGACAAAGGAGTGATCGGTACCATCAAGCTCTACGAGCCGAAGAAGCGGCTGTTTCTCAAGATCAACCACACCTTGGGGGAAGGGATTGCCAACCTGCTGTCACAGCAGTTGCTGGCCGGTCGGCTGGAGCAACATCAGCGGCTGCTGGTGCAGTCCGAGTTGAAACTTATCCAGGCCCAGATCAACCCCCACTTTCTGTTCAACACCCTCAACACCATCAGTGCCATCACCCGGCGCGATCCGGACAAGGCGCGGGATCTGCTGCTGCACCTGTCGCTGTTCTTTCGCAAGAACCTCAAGCGACAGAGCGGCCTTGCGACCCTGCAGGAGGAGCAGGAGCACTGCCAATCCTATCTGGAGATCGAGCTGGCCCGCTTTGGCGATCGGCTGACGGTGATAAACGAGATCCCGCCCCATCTGGCCACACTGCACCTGCCCAGCTTCACCCTGCAACCGCTGATCGAGAATGCCATCAAACACGGCGTCTCGACCCTGCTGGAGCAAGGGCGCATTCGCCTCTATACCGATGAGAATCCCACCAGCGTCACTATCCATGTGGAAGATAATGCAGGCACCTGGCAAGCGCACCCCGCTGGCGACGGTCTGGGCATGACCATTGTCGATCGGCGACTGAAAAGCGCCTTTGGCGAGCGCTATGGCGTGACTATTGCCTGCGAGCCTGAGCAGTGGACCCGGGTCTCGATCACCATCCCCAAGGAGCAACCATGATCCGCACCCTGATTGTCGATGACGAACACTACGCCCGCGAAGAGCTGAGGCAGCAGCTGGCCTGCGATCCTGCCATCGAGATCGTGGGGGAAGCGGCCAACGCCATCGAGGCGCTGCCGCTTATTCAGCGCCTCAAGCCCGATGTGGTGTTCCTCGATATCCAGATGCCCAAGCTGAGCGGCATGGAGCTGGTCGCCATGCTCGACCCCCTGCCCCGCATCGTCTTTGTCACCGCCTTTGACGAATATGCCATTCAGGCATTTGAAGAGAACGCCTTCGACTACCTGCTCAAACCGGTGGAGCCCGCTCGGCTCGCCAAAACCCTCGCTCGCCTCAAGCAGGATATCTCCCCTCAGCCCATCGAGCGGCTGGCCCCCACTATAGAACATATTCCGGGCTATCTGCACAATCGGGTCAGACTGCTGCCCATCGCGCAGGTGGAGTATGCCTTCTCCGATCTGGGCGGAGTCCATGTGGCCTGTCAGGGCGAGCTGTTCCACACCCAGCTCACCCTCAAATCGCTGGAAGAAAAGAGTCCGCTGCTGCGCTGCCACCGCCAGTATCTGGTCTCCCCCAACGCCATCTTCGAGATCCGGCTGCTGGATAACCAGCTGGCAGAGATTGTCACCCCGAGCGGCGCCCGGGTGCCGGTCAGTCGTCGCTATCTAAAGGAGCTCAAAGATCAGCTGGGGCTGGACTGAGCCGCGGAGTGTGCGCCTGATCACAGCCGCCGACCGCTCGGCGCGCCAAAGCGCCGCTCGGGGAGTTTCACCTGCCAGTCAGGCGCAACCGTTTTAGACTCGCTCTGCACACTAAAAAATAACAATGCAGGAGCGTAGCAATGATCTGGTTCTTCCTCTGTGTCGGCTTACTTGTGGCCGGCTACTTCATATACGGCAAATTCATCGAACGGATATTCAGCCCGAAACCCGAGCTGAAAACCCCCGCCATCACCATGGCTGACGGGGTGGACTATGTCCCGATGTCGGACAAGAAAGTCTATCTGGTTCAACTGCTCAACATCGCAGGTGTCGGCCCCATCTTCGGCCCCATCCTGGGCGCCCTCTACGGCCCGGTCGCCATGCTCTGGATCGTCTTTGGCTGCATCTTCGCCGGTGCGGTACATGACTACTTCTCCGGCATGCTGTCGGTACGCGCCAAGGGGGCCTCGGTGCCAACCGTGGTCGGTGAGCATCTGGGCACCGCCGCCAAGCACTTCATGAACCTGTTTGCCGTGGTGCTGCTGATGCTGGTGGGCGTGGTATTCGTGCTGAGCCCGGCAGGGCTGCTCGCCAACCTCACCTCCACCGATCTGGTCTACTGGATTGTGGCAATCTTTGCCTACTACATCCTCGCGACCATAGTCCCCATCGACAAGATCATCGGTCGCTTCTATCCCATCTTCGGCGCCCTGCTGGTCTTCATGTCGGTCGGCCTCATCGTTGGCCTGATCGCCTCCGGCAAAGGCTTCTACAACACCGGGATGGACTTCTCCAACCTGCACCCGACCGAGCTGCCGCTCTGGCCGCTGCTGTTCATCACCATCGCCTGTGGCGCGGTATCAGGCTTCCACGCCACCCAGTCACCGCTGATGGCACGCTGCATGCAGAACGAAAAATCCGGCCGCTTCATCTTCTACGGTGCAATGATCGGTGAAGGGATCATCGCCCTTATCTGGTGCACCCTGGGTCTCTCCTTCTACGACAGCACCGAAGCGCTCAACGCTACCATGGCCAACGGCGGCCCGGCAGCCGTGGTACACGAAGTCTCCACCAGCCTGCTCGGCACAGTCGGCGGCATTCTGGCCATCCTCGGCGTGGTGATCCTGCCCATCACCTCCGGTGACACCGCGTTTCGCAGTGCTCGCCTGATCGTGGCGGACTTCCTGAAGATGACCCAGAAGCCGCTGGCCAAGCGTCTGCTGATCGCCATCCCCATGTTTATCCTTGGTTTCATCATCTCCAAGGCTGAATTCGGGGTGATCTGGCGCTACTTCGGCTGGGCCAACCAGACCACCGCCGTCATCATGCTGTGGGCTGCGGCTGCCTACCTCATCAAAGAGGGCAAGCTGCACTGGATCTGCACCATTCCCGCCATGTTCATGACTGCTGTGGTGATCACCTATCTGGCCAACGCCCCCATCGGGTTCGGGCTGGAGATGGGGACCTCCACCATCATCGGCCTGACTGCAACGGCGGCCATTACCGTGGCCTTCCTGATGAAGTTCCGCCAGCCGCTGGTCAGCAGTACCAGCGAAGGGTAAAAACAGCAAAAAATGCAGCGAAAGCAGCACAAAAAAGGCGCCTGATGGCGCCTTTTTTAATGACAAAAAGACTAATAATGCAACTATTGAATGGCTTCAGCTTCAATACAGCGAATAGCTTTAAGATTCCGGGCGAACTGACGATAAATGTGTGATTCTTAATTGCTTTCGTGCTTGTTGGAACCAATGATTAAGCTGTGCGTCATGCCAGTGGAGGTTATAAATGGCCCTTGATTATTTTGCACTTGGTCTGCTCGTCTTTGTCGGGCTGGTCATTTTTTATGGCGTCATCGTTATCCACGATATTCCTTACGAGATTGCCAAACATCGGAATCACCCTCATCAGGATGCCATTCACGTGGCAGGTTGGGTCAGCCTGTTTACCCTGCATGTGCTGTGGCCCTTCCTCTGGATCTGGGCAACCATCTATCGCCCCGATCGCGGCTGGGGCTTTAGCCAGCGGCTGCAAAAAGATGAAGAGGAGCTGGCGGCCCTCAAGCAGGAGTTGGCGGATCTGAAGAGCCGTATCAACACTATCGAACAGAGTGAGCAACAGGGATAAACCATGGACCTGCTACTGATCCTGACCTACACGGCGCTGTGTGTCGCCATATTCAAAATCTTCCGCATCCCGCTCAACAAGTGGACCGTCCCCACCGCAGCACTGGGCGGCGTGCTGCTCATCGGCACCCTGATCATGCTGATGAACTACAACCACCCCTACTCCGAGATGGCGCGCAACTACTACGTCTCCACCCCCATAGTGCCGCTGGTCAAGGGCCGGGTCGTTGAGGTGCCGGTACAAGCCAACCAGCCGGTGAAAAAAGGCGACGTGCTGTTTCGCCTCGATGACGAACCGTTCCGCCTGAAAGTGGATAGCCTCACCGCACGGGTCGAATCCAACCGCGAGCACCTCAAGTCCATCGAGGCGAGACTGCGCTCAGCCAGACTGGATCGAGATCGTGCCAGCGACCTGATGCGTCGTGGCGTGGGCAAGCAGCGTGACCTCGACGTCACCCAGGCCAACGTGGACGATATCGTGGCCCAGATTGACCAGCAGAAAGCCACCCTGAACGATCTGCAGGCCCAGCTGCTGGAAGCCAAATACCAGCAGTCACAAACCGTGGTCTATGCCCCGAGCGATGGTCATGTGGTGCAGCTGGCCCTGCGCCCCGGCATGATCGCCACCCCCTTCATGTATCGTCCTGTGATGACCTTCATCCACAAGGATGACACCGCCTATGTCGGCTGGTTCTGGCAGAACAGCATGCAGCGACTGGCGGTGGGTGATGAGGCCGAAGTGGTGATCGATGGCGTACCCGGCAAAATCTTCAAGGGCAAGGTGACCGCCGTGGTTCCGGCCATTGCAGCCGGTAACGTGCAGGCCAACGCCGGTCTGCTGGATCAGACCACGGCGGTGCGTCCGGGTCGCCTGCCGGTAGTCATCTCCATTACCGACCCCGAGTGGGCCAAGTATCAGATGATTGCCGGTGCCAGCGGGCAGGCTGCGGTCTACACCCAGTACTTCCACCATGTATCTGTGATGCGCAAAGTGCTGCTGCGCATGGCAAGCTGGATGAACTACATCTTCCCGTTCCATTGATCAGCAACCAAGCACCCTGCGGGTCGGCATCATGCCGGCCCGCTGTTTTTGTGGCAGCAAGCACCCTATAATGGCGCCACCCTGCGCCGCACCATGCCCAAACGCCACGCCCCCATGTTCGTTCTCAGACCCTATCAGACCGACGCCGTCAACGCCGTGATCAACCACTTTCGCAAACACCCGGATCCCGCCGTGGTGGTGCTGCCCACCGGGGCTGGCAAGAGTCTGGTGATCGCCGAACTGGCCCGCAAAGCGCGCGGTCGGGTGCTGGTGCTGGCCCACGTCAAGGAGCTGGTGGAGCAGAACCACGCCAAGTACGAGGCGTGGGGGCTCAAGGCCGACATATTTGCTGCCGGCCTGGATCGCAAGGAGGCAAACGCCCAGGTGGTGTTCGGCTCGGTGCAGTCGGTCGCCCGCAATCTGGCGGCCTTCGACGGGGCGTTTTCGCTGCTGATCATCGACGAGTGCCATCGGGTCTCGCTCGATGACGATAGCCAGTACCATCAGGTGATCGACCACCTCAAGGCCGCCAATCCCGCCCTCAAGATCCTCGGCCTCACCGCCACCCCCTATCGGCTCGGGCTGGGCTGGATCTACCGGCGCCACTACCACGGCATGGTCAAGAGCCACGGCGAGCGGCTGTTTGGCGACTGCGTGTTCGAGCTGCCCTTGCGCTTTATGGTCAAAAACGGCTACCTGACGCCGCCGCGCATGGTGGATGCCCCCATCGTTCACTACGACTTCAGCAAGCTGGTGGCGCGGGAGAATGGCCTCTTTAGCGAGGCGGATCTCAACGGCGAGCTCAAGCGGCAGGAGCGTGTTACACCCCATATCCTGAGTCAGGTGCTGGAGTATGCAGCCGACCGGCAGGGGGTGATGATCTTTGCCGCCACCGTCGAGCATGCCCGTGAAATTCACGGCCTGCTTGGCGCCAGAGGCCAGCAGGCAGCCCTTATCACCGGCGAAACGCCGGGGCCGGAGCGCGATGCCCTTATCAGCGCCTTCAAGGCGCGCGAGCTCAAGTTTCTGGTCAACGTGGCGGTGCTCACCACCGGCTTCGACGCCCCCCACGTCGATCTTATCGTGATGCTGCGCCCCACCGAGTCGGTCTCGCTCTATCAGCAGATCGTCGGGCGGGGCCTGCGCCTCTCGCCGGGCAAGGAGGATTGTCTGGTGCTCGACTATGCGGGCAACAACTTCAACCTGTTTGCCCCCGAAGTGGGGGAGCCTCGCCCCCACGCCGGTACCGAGCCGGTACAGGTGCCCTGCCCCGCCTGCGGCTTTGCCAACACCTTCTGGGGCAAAACCGACGAGGATGGCAAGGTGATCGAGCACTACGGTCGCCGCTGTCAGGGGCTGTTTGAAGATGATGAGGGCAACCGCGAGGAGTGCGACTACCGCTTTCGCGCCAAGATCTGCCCCGGCTGCGGTGCGGAGAACGACATCGCCGCCCGCCGCTGCCAGAGCTGCGATCAGCTGCTGGTGGACCCTGACGACAAGCTCAAAGAGGCGCTCAATCTCAAGGATTGCATGGTGATCCGCTGTGCGGGGCTAACCCTCACCGCAGGGCGCGGCAAACAGGGGGAGCGGCTGGAGGTGACCTACCACGATGAGGATGGATTGACCCTCAGTGAATACTTCGGATTTCACTCCCCGGGCGCACGGCGCTTGTTTCAACAGCACTTTGTGCGTCATCATTGGCCCGCCCCGGGGCTGGAGCCCGAATTTGCCACCCTGGCGAGCGTGCTGGCCGCGCAAAGCCAGTTCCGTCATCCGGATTTTGTCATCGCCCGCAAATCGGGTCGCTTCTGGCAGATAAAAGAGAAAATTTTTGATTATGAGGGCCGCTATCGTACCGCCAACTCGATGGCATGATGGCGACCGGCATACATGGCATGAATTGCATTACCCCCGTCGATCCCGCATCGGCTGGTTGAATTATCAGGGTCGGCACCACTGCCGGGCCCTTCGTCACGTTAGAGGATGTTATGCAGCGGCTGTTGATTGGTTTTTGTGCTCTCTTTTCTTCTCTGGCGGCTCATGCCGCCCCGCTGACGCCCCCTCAGGGTGGCCAGTACGCCATCATGGTGCAGGGCAATAACGGCGTCGAGTTCGCCCGCCACGCGGATCAAATGATCGCTCCAGCTTCCACCATGAAGGTGCTCACCGCGCTGGCGGCCCGCCTCGAGCTGGGTGCCGACTTCCGCTTCGCCACCGACATTCAGGCCCAACCCGGTGCCAAACAGGGTGACACCATCAACGGCGATATCTGGATCAACTTCGTCGGCGACCCCACCCTCTCCCGCATGGATCTGCTGGCCCTGTTCAAGCAACTCGGCGTCACCAGCATCAAGGGGAATGTCTACGTCAACACCGGCGCCTACAACGGCTACGAGCGCGGCAACGGCTGGTCGTGGGGGGATCAGACCCTCTGCTTCGCAGCGCCCGTCTCCTCGGTCATCATCGACAAGAACTGCGCCTACGGCACCATCAGTGCCACCCAAATTGGCAAACCGGCGGTGGGCAACGTGGCCACCGGCGTGCCCATCGGCATCGGTGCCGACAACGTGGAAGTGATGAGCTATGGCGACATGGCGCGCCAGTTCTGCGCACTGGAAGTAGACATGGCCAAGGGCAACTTCTACGAGCTCAAGGGCTGCATCACCCCGAATAAAGAGCCGCAGGGTCTGCGTTTCGCCATTCACGACGTGGAGGCTTGGGGCTGGGACAACATCCGCTGGGCGATGAACCGTGCCGGTATCAAGCATGATGGCCTGCTGCGGGTCACCCACAAGGCCCCTGAAGGGGCAGAGACCCTCGGCACCCACTATTCGGTCTCCCTGCCGGTGATGCTCGCCAAGATGCTGAAGAAATCGGACAACCTCTACGCCGATACCTTCCTCAAAACCGTGGGCCGTCACTACTACAACAAGCCGGGCAGCTATCGCAGTGGCACCATGGCGGTGCGCGCCATCCTGACCAAGAACGGGATCGATCTGGGCAACGCCACTCTGGCAGACGGCTCCGGTCTCTCCGCTCACAATCTCATCAGCGCCCGTCAGATGATGTCGGTGCTGAACTTCATCCAGAAAAATGATGCCGAACTTGGCCTGATCAAGCTGCTGCCAAGCTCCCAGGTGGATGGCACCCTGGCATGGCGCCGCAGCGTCACCGCCCCCATGATGAAGAACAAGGTGCACGCCAAGACCGGCACCATCACCGGCACCTCCAATCTGGTGGGCTTTATCGACACGGCGGGCGGCCAGCGCAAGGCGTTTGTGATGTTCCAGCGTGGCCTGTCCCAAGATCCGGCCACCCATGAGCGCTACCGTGCCAGCAAGGCGCCGTGGCCCTGGACTGTGTTCGAGAAGGGGGTGCTGGAGAGCATCTATCAGCAGCAGCCGATCCAGATCGCCGAGCCGCAGTGATGCCGCAATAGGCCCACTCGGATCAGGGTATCGATAATTTCGGCTTCAAGTCGCCACGAGGCAGGACTATGCTGTTGCCTGCCTCATATCAACGGCCATACATAAACGGCTTAAAAAACGGAGAGAAAATATGTTTGCAGTGATTTTTGGTCGCCCGGGTTGCCCCTACTGTGTCCGTGCCGTACAGATCGCCGAGCAGCTGACCGAACAGCGCGATGACTTCAAATTCCGCTACGTGGATATCCATGCCGAAGGGATCACCAAAGAAGATCTGGCCAAGAGCGCCGGCAAGCCGGTCAATACCGTGCCGCAGATCTTCCTGGATGAGCAGCACATCGGTGGCTGCACCGATTTCGAAGCCTACGCCAAAGCGAATCTGGGTCTCTACCAGTAATGCCTGCGGGTCATCCCGAGCGGGTTGACCGCCAGAGCATATAAAAAATCCGGCGCCATCAGGCGCCGGATTTTTTTATGGGCAACACGCACACATCATCCCCGATCAGGGAGTCACAGACTGGGCGGCAAAACGCGCAATGATGGGGTTGTGATCCGAGCTGTCGGTCGCCGGTGAACTCACCTCGACCAGATCCAGATTGCGGTAGTAAAGGTGATCCAGCGGGCGACCGAAGGCGGTGCGGCGCAAGTCAGGCACCGGCACGGCCTCTTGCAGCCCCAGCTCGTCCACCAGTTTGCTTAACCAGAACTGACGTTTGTCGCTCCAGGTATTGAAATCACCGGCCAGGATCACCGGCCCCTGATGGCGGCGCACCAAGGCAGTCAAATCGTTCAGCTGCTCGCGGAAGGTGGCCATCCCCAGCTCGAAATTGACCGCATGGATATTGATGACCATGACGCCGTCAGGATCGCCCTGCAGCGGATAGAGGCTCACCAGCCCGGATTTGGGAATGCGCAACAAAGGTTCGGGGGAGCGCACGCCACAGACGAACGCCTGCGGGGTCTTGGCCACAGTCATCACCCCGAACGAGACGCCGCCCTGGGTGAAGGCTTGCAGCTGTTGCCACTGGAAATCACCGGCGCGCAGCCAGTCGAGCATATCGGGACGGGTGGCCGACTCTTGCAGCAGCACCAGATCCTGCCCCTTGGCATAACTGTCCATCCCTTCACGCCAGTTTTTGCGCTGGCCCTTGTAGAGATTCCACACCGTCACCCCGAATTCACGGGGCAGCGCCGTGGTCGCCAACGCTACCAGCGGCGGACGCTGGCAGTCGAGTCCCGGCACAATCCCTTGAGCTGTGACCAGATGGTTCTGATCCGGCACCTCAAAACAGCCTACCAACCCCAGGGTCAGCAGGGAGGTGCCAAGAATGCGATAACTATTTTTCATTGGCTAACAACCGCCCGCCTTTGCTTTTTGTTGCGACCATCACAAACGTCATCCACGCCGACTAAGCTGATAGTCCCTGTTCCACCCAACCAGAAGGACCTTGTCTCATGGCGAAAGAACTTCGGTACAATGTGACGTTTTATGATCAACAAGGAAATTGTCATCAAGTGGAGCTGGCCACCGTCTATCAGATAAGACGGGACCCTCAATGCGATCTCTGCCTGTTTGACACCCTGCAATATGTGGGCTCGGAAGAGATGCTGGAACGCATGATACGGCAAAAAACCGGGCTTGAGCAGGAAATATCCATCATCAATGCCCGGCTGATTTAATCAGGCACTCACCGGAACCGGGCGGGATTTGCCCTGTTCGTCGATGGCGACATAGGTGAAGATCCCCTCGGTCACACAGTAACGCTGGGCATCGTTTTCCCGCAGTACCGGCTTGACCCACACCTCCAGCTTGAGCTTCATGGAGCTGCGGCCGATCTTCATGCAGCGGCCGTAGCAGCAGACCACATCACCCACCTTGACCGGACTGTGGAAGGTCATGCCTTCGACGGATACGGTACAAATACGTCCTTTTGCCAGCTCCTTGGCCATAATGCCCCCACCTATATCCATCTGGGACATGATCCAGCCACCAAAGATGTCGCCATTGGGGTTGGTATCGGCTGGCATTGCCAGGGTTCTCAGCAACAACTCCCCATCGGGGTGACGTTTTGTATCTACCATCATTACCGCCTCTCTCTCATGGATGGCGGCATGATAGGGGGCGATCACCCCCTTGGCAAACCTCAATTGCCCGAGGCGGCGAGCTCGGCAAACCAGTGGGCCGGATCGGGCCAGCGATAGTTGAATCCCATCTGCTGGCAAATCAGCTGACCGTCGATGGGCTGAAATTCACCAGCAGGCTCGATAAAGACCGGCACAGGCAGCCCCTGCTGGCGCGCCGCAAAGGGGTAGAACTGCTCGCGGCGCGGATGCACCGGCGCGCTCAGGTTGAAGACATCCCCGTCCTTGCCCCGCTCCAGCAGCAAGATGCAAGCCGCCACCACATCGTCCAGATGAACCAGATTGACCGACTGGGCGCCGCCATCGAGAGTCTTGCCCGCGAGGAAACGGCCGGGATGGCGATCCGGGCCATAAAGGCCGGAGGGGCGCACTATCATCACCGTCTCGAAACCGGCCGCCAGCACCGCCTGCTCCGCTGCCAGCATCCGCTCGCCACGGGCATGACGGGGTTGGGGCTCTTCCCCCTCCTGCTGTCCTGCGCCCCATACCGAGGTGGCGCTGACAAACAGCACCCGCCGGGTGCCATTCGCTTTGGCCAACGCGCAGGCCCTTGCCACCGCCTGCGGATAGTCATCGGTCTTGCTGGGAGGTACGCAGATCACCAGACTCTCGCAGGGGATGGGCCACTGCTCTTTTTGATCAGCGACGGGCATCTCGGCAGAAATCGTCAGCAGATAGGCAGCGATCCCCTCCCCCTGCAAACGGGCCGCTTTTTCGGCGCTGCTAACCGTCACCGCCACCTGCTTGCCAGCCGCCAACAGGGCTCGCGCCAGCGGCAGCCCCAGCCACCCCGCCCCCAGAATGCCGATCGTCCCGGCGATATGTTGTTCTGTCATCGTCCCTTCTCCTGCTTGACGCTATTTGCCTCGCAGCTTACCTGCCTTGGTCGGAAAAGGAAGCCTTGGCCAACTCTCCTACAGCCTACAGATAGACAAATGCCGCCAAGATGGCGGCATTTGTCTATCTGGTTCTGTGTCAGCTTCGTCAGCTTCTTATAAAGCCTTTTCTATAGCTCTTTCACCTTGCACGCTTGCTCTGAGCATCAGCAAAAAGGTAGCCACCAGAATCTCTGCTGATGGTTATGAATTCATCTTCATGTTCCCCGTCAAAAAAGGTGCATTCATACGAGGCGGATCGTTCTGCTTCAATTCTTATGCCCGTTACAGTTGCTGGGACTGCACTTCCAATGCTCATCGCAGCAAGTTCTTCCACTCTGGAAATATCAGACTCTAGCTCAGGAAGAATCGCCTCTGCATTACGCAAACAAGCTAAACGGTCTCTGCCTGAAGGGTACTCGACCCAAACAAGCAATCTCCCGATTTGAAATTCGTCACACTCTGGATATGACCCCAAGAGACTTAAAAGGCGATTAGTCATAAGCACCTAACAAATTTGTTCTGTGAAGTGAACCACTCTAACACAGACGTATTTATGAAAAACTTTCAATGCCTTAGTGCCATTCACCTTAAAATATGACCTCGATTAGAGTCGGAAATATGGATGCTTTTACTCTATAACGAGCCCGTCCCTACCCAAATGACTAAAAAAGCGGGCCATTGGCCCGCTTCGTTTTATGCCGAGTTAACCCAATCCTCACACCGGAGGATGGAAATGGCTGGCTTCGCGGGTAGCCATCTCCTCGTAGGTGGCCCACTTCTGCCACGCCACTTGTTGCGCCACCTGCATCAGCCGCTCAGCCTCCTCCGGATGGCTCTGGGCCAATACCCGATAACGGGTCTCCTCCTGCCGGTATTCAGCAAGGGGGATGGAGGGACGTAAGCTGTCGAGGCTGAAGGGGTTCTGCCCCGATCTGCGCAATACCGGGTTGTAGCGCATCAGCGGCCAGTGACCGGAGGCCACGGCCCGTTTTTGCTGGGTCAGGCCAAACTCCATGTCGATACCGTGGGCGATACAGTGGCTGTAGGCGATGATCAGCGACGGGCCCGGATAGGCCTCCGCCTCACGCAAGGCCTGCAGCGCCTGCTGCGGGTTGGCACCAAAGGCGATGCGGGCAACATAGACGTTGCCGTAGGAGATGGCTTGCAGCGCCACATCCTTCTTGGCCAGCGTCTTGCCCCCCGCCGCGAACTTGGCGACGGCACCGAGCGGGGTCGATTTCGACATCTGACCGCCAGTGTTGGAGTAGACCTCGGTATCCATCACCAGCACGTTCACATCGCGCCCGGAGGCGAGCACATGGTCGAGCCCCGATGAGCCGATGTCATAAGCCCAGCCATCGCCGCCGATGATCCAGACCGAACGGCGTACCAGCTGATCGATAAGCGACAGCAGCTCGCGGGCCTTGCCGGATTTCACCTCTTCCAGCCGCTCCCGCACTTGCGCCACCCGGGTGCGCTGGGCGCGGATCTCCGACTCCAGCCGCTGCGGGGCGCTAATCAGGGTATCGACCAGCTCGGCGCCCAGCTCCCCCTTCATCGCTTCGAGGGCCGCCACCGCCTGACCGTGATGCTGATCGGCGGTGAGACGAAAACCAAAGCCAAACTCGGCGTTGTCCTCAAACAGGGAGTTCGACCAGGCGGGCCCCTTCCCTTCGCCATTCTTGGCCCACGGCGTGGTCGGCAGGTTGCCGCCATAAATGGAGGAGCAACCGGTGGCGTTGGCCACCAGCATGCGATCGCCAAACAGCTGGGTCAGCAGCTTGAGATACGGAGTCTCGCCGCAGCCGGCGCAGGCACCGGAGAACTCGAACAGGGGTTCGAGGAACTGGGTGCCGCGCACCGTGGAGAAATCCACCCGCTCGCGGGCAGGCCACGGCAGGCTCTCGAACCAGCGCAGTGCCTGCTTCTGACCAGCCAGATGGGGGGCCTTGTCCATCATGGCGATGGCCCGCTCGCCTTCATGGCTCTCATCCGCTCCGGCCCGCACCGGACAGGCCTGCACGCACTGGCCGCAGCCGGTACAATCCTCCGGATAGAGCTGCAAGGTGTAGCGGCTGTCGGGGAAACCCTTGGCGGTGACGGGCACCGACTGCGCCGCCTCGGGGGCGGTTGCCAGCCAGTCCTGATGGTAGAACTTGGCCCGCAGCGCCGCGTGGGGGCAGACAAAGACGCAGTTGCCGCACTGGATGCAGATATCCGAATGCCAAATCGGGATCTCGCGGGCGATGTCCCGCTTCTCGAAGCGGCTGGTGGCAGTGGGGTAAGTGCCATCCACCGGCAGCATGGAGACAGGGATCAGATCGCCGCGCCCCGCCAGCATCTCGCCAGTGACCCGCTGGACAAACTCGCTGCCGCCGGGAGCCAATGGCAGCGGATAGTCGCTGATCTGCTCCTCACCGGCCGGGATGGCCACCTGATGCAGATGAGCCAGGGTGTCATCCACCGCCGCGAAGTTGCGCTCGACCACTTCGGGCCCCTTGCGGGCATAGCTCTTCTCGATGCTCTCCTTGATAAGGGCAATGGCCTCGTCCCGTGGCAGCACTCCGGCCAGGGCGAAGAAGCAGGTCTGCATAATGGTGTTGATGCGATTGCCCATGCCGTTTTGCTCGGCCACCCGATCCCCATCGATGCAGTAGAGCCGGATATTGAGGGCGCGAATACGGGCGCGCAGCCGCTCGGGCAGCTGGCCCCACACCTTGTCCGCCTCATAGGGAGCATTAAGCAGCAGGGTCGCCCCTTCGGCGGCGTGCTCCAGCAGATCGACCGACTCGACAAAACCCCACTGGTGGCAGCCGATAAAGCTCGCCTGCTCGATAAGCCAGGGGGCGTCGATGGGCTCAGGGCCAAAGCGCAGGTGGGAGACGGTGCGCGAGCCCGACTTCTTGGAGTCGTAGACGAAGTAGCCTTGGGCGTGGAACCCCTCCAGCTCGCCGATGATCTTGATGCTGTTCTTGTTGGCGCCCACCGTGCCGTCGGCGCCGAGGCCGAAGAAGAGCGCCCGCACCCGGCTGGCGGGCTCCAGATCGCCGATGGGGTGCCAGGCCAGACTGAGGCCAGACACATCATCGACAATCCCCACGGTAAAGCGCGGGCGCGGCGCATCAGAGGCGAGCTCCTCGAATACCGCCGCGCACATGGCGGGGGTGAACTCCTTGGAGGAGAGGCCATAGCGACCACCACTGAGCCAGGGCAGCCGCTTGATAAGCCCGCGCTGCAAACCGTCGATAAGGGCGCTCTGCACATCCAGCAGCAACGGCTCGCCGCCCGCCCCCGGCTCCTTGGTGCGATCCAGCACCGCCATGCGCCGCACGCTCTCGGGCAGCGCGTCGAGCAGCGCCTGTACCGGGAAGGGGCGATAGAGGCGAATGATAAGCACCCCGGTCTTGCGATCCTGTTGGTTGAGCCAATCCACGGTGGTGCGGGCGGTGGCCGCCCCCGATCCCATCAGCACGATGACGTCGGTGGCATCGGGCGCGCCGTGATATTCCACCAGCCGGTAGTGGCGGCCGGTCAGCTCGCCGAGGTTGTCCATGCACTGCTGCACCCGTGCCGGTACCGCTTCGTAGAAGGGGTTGACGCTCTCGCGGGACTGGAAATAGGTATCCGGGTTCTGGGCTGTGCCGCGCATCACCGGATGATCCGGGTTGAGCGCCCGCGCACGGTGGGCGCGTACCCAATCGTTGTCGATAAGTGCGCGAATTTCATCCCGATGCAGGGCGGTGATCTTGTTCACCTCGTGGGAAGTACGAAAGCCGTCGAAGAAGTGGATGAAGGGCACCCGGCACTGCAGGGTGACGCTGTGGGCGACCAAGGCCAGGTCCTGCGCCTCCTGCACCGAGCCGGAGGCGAGCATGGCAAATCCGGTGCTGCGCGCCGCCATCACATCCTGATGGTCACCAAAAATCGACAGCCCCTGCGCCGCCAGCGAACGGGCCGCCACATGGAACACCGCCGAAGTCAGTTCACCGGCGATCTTGTACATGTTGGGCAGCATCAGCATCAGCCCCTGACTGGCGGTGAAGGTGGTGGCCAGCGCCCCCGCCTGCAGGGCGCCGTGTACCGTACCGGCTGCTCCTCCTTCGCTTTGCATCTCCACCACTGTGGGAATGTTGCCCCACAGGTTGGTCTGCCCCTCCGCCGCCCAGGCATCGGCCAGTTCGGCCATGGTCGAGCTCGGGGTAATGGGGTAGATGGCACACACTTCACTCAGCTGGTACGCCACCCGGGCCGCGGCTTCGTTGCCATCGACCATGATCAGTTCATGTTTCATTGGGACTCCTCCGGTTGGCGCAGCTCGATGGCGTGACAAGGGCACTGGTCGTGACAGGCACCGCAGCCGGTGCAGCGCTCGGCATCCACCTGATAGCCTTTGCCCGGCCCCAGCTTGGCGATGGCCTGCTCGGGGCAACTGCCATAGCAGCCGTCGCACTCGAAGCAGTTGCCGCAGGAGTAGCAGCGCGCCGCCTCGTAGCGGGCGGCCACCTCATCCAGCCCACCGATGATCTCGCCAAAGTCATCCCGCGCCCACGCCGGTTTGACCGGCTGACTGCTGGCCGGGGCGTGGGTCTGGAACCAGAGTTGCAACTGCTCCGGCCCCACCAGCGGGTAGGAGAGCGGTTTGTGGTAGTGGCGACCGCGCAGCCAGGCATCCATGTGGCGCGCCGCCTTCTTGCCATGGCCGGTGGCGATGGTGACGGTGCGCTCGGAGGGCACCATGTCGCCGCCCGCAAACAGACCCGGCACATCCGTCATCAGGTTGCCTGCCACCTGCACCACTCCCTCCTTGTTGACCCGCACGCCGGGAATGCTCTCCAGCACGCTCAAATCAACCTCCTGACCGAGCGCCAGAATAAGGGAGTCCGCTTCGAGAGTTTCAAACTTGCCGGTGGGCACCGGCTTGCCCTCGACATCCAGCGCCATCACCTCCACTTCGATATTGGTGCTATCGAGCTGGCGGATGCTGCGCAGCCAGTTGATCTTGATCCCCTCCTCCTCGGCCTCATCGGCTTCAAAGGCGTGGGCCGGCATATGGTCCCGATCGCGGCGGTAGATGATCATTGCCTCTTCCACACCGAGGCGGCGGGCAGTGCGGGCCGCATCCATGGCGGTATTGCCACCCCCATAAATCGCTACCCGCCGTCCCAGTTTGGGTAGCGGCAAGCCCTGCTCTTCGGCCAGACTGGCCTGTTCGAGGAAGCTCACCGCATCGAGGATCTTGCCCGCTTCCCGAGCCGGAATATCGACCCGCTTGGCCAGATGGGCGCCGATGGCCATAAAGACGGCATCAAAGCCCCCCTCGTCACGCTCGCGCAGCACATCCTCCACCTTGTGGTTGAGGGTTAGCGTCACCCCGGCCGCCACGATACGGGCAACCTCCCGATCCAGCACATCGCGAGGCAGACGGTAAGCGGGAATACCGAAGCGCAGCATGCCGCCCGCCAGCGGCCCCGCTTCGCGGATCTCCACCTGATGGCCGAGCCGGTTGAGATGCCAGGCGCAGGAGAGGCCGGAGGGACCAGCGCCTATGACCAGCACCTTCTTGCCGCTGGCAGGGGCTGGTGGCGCAGGCTGCCAACCACGGGCCAGCGCCTCGTCGCCGAGGAAACGCTCTATGGCATGGATGGAGACGGATTCATCCACCTGCCCGCGGTTGCAGGCGCTCTCGCAGGGGTGATAGCAGACCCGGCCATGAATGGCGGGCAAGGGGTTCTCTTCGATCAGGGTCTGCCAGGCAGCCTCAAAACGGCCGGCCTGCGCCAAAGAGAGCCAGGCCTGGATATTTTCTCCGGCCGGGCAGGCGTGATTGCAGGGTGGCAGGGCCGGCCGCCAGACGGGTAGCCGGGTACGCACCGGGCCTGTTCCCGTTTTCAGGGAGAGATCCGGCAATGGGGTCATGTCCAGTTGTTTGCTCATACATTGCTTTCTTCTTTTTGTGTGACAGGCCCCACCCGATGGCGCTTGATACCGTGTAGCCGAGGCGGACGGTGGCCGGATGGGGAAGAAGCGAAAGCGTTAGAAACTGGGAACTGAGTCGATAATGGCCGCTTTTTTGTACTGATTAGCGAATCAGGATCAAAAAATGTTGCACTTTATGGTTCATAGAGACCAGAACGTGACTCAAGTAACATCTTCTCCAGCTGACCGCTGGCTTTCAGTTTGGCGAGCCCCCGATTGAAGGTTTTGATCAGTTCGTCAGCATTGGCGCGCTTGCGGCTGATCAACAGGTGACCTTCAACTTTCATCACGGGTTTTGAATGGGTTGCAAAGAGATCGACCGTGCTGGCCGGGTAGAACTGACGCAAGGAGTAGTAGCCAACATCTATGTTCTCCAGGGTCAGGTCGGCGCGGCCGGAGAGCAGCAGATCAAAGCTCTGGCGCAGCCGGGTGACGAACTGCACCTGCAGCGGCACCTGCGCGATGGCTGCAAAAAAATCTGCATTGTAGGTATAGCCACTGACCGCAGCCAGCTTGCGATCCGCCAGATCCTGATAGCCACGCCATTCCAGCGGATCTGACTTGAGATAGAACCAGACATAGGTCTCGCTCAGGATGGGATCGCTGTAGAGATGGGTTTTGCGCCGCTCGCTCGACTCATACCAGTGGACAGTGCCATCCACCACCCCCTCCTCCGACAAGCGAAAAGCCCGCTTCCAGGGCAAAAACTGGAACTTGACGCTCACCCCTTCACTCTTGAATGCCTCGCTCACTACATGAGGGATAAGCCCCTGATATTTCAGCGTCTCGGAGCAGTAAGGGGGATACTCTCCCGTGGTCAGGGTCAGCTCCTGCGCCCAGAGCCCGTGGCAAAAAAGGCTCCCCGCCAGCAACCAGCTTATTTTCATCCCGATGCCCTCTTGTTCTGTTTTCCCAACTATAGACCGCCCCCTTGAAAGGATTGCCGGATCGCCGGGGAACCGTTATGTTCCCCTTTTTCCAGGCGATCGCGCCGCGTCACAAGGATATGAAGATGCCCAGGCTAGACAGCATTCACCTCTACCCCATCAAATCGACTGCAGGTATGCCGCTGGCTCGCGCCCGGGTGACCGAAGAGGGACTGGCAGGGGATCGCCGCTACATGGTGGTCAAACCGGACGGCACCTTTATCACCGCCCGAACCCATCCCCAACTGCAACAGGTCGTGGCCACCCCCATCGAAGGGGGCTTGCAACTGCGCTATCCGGGCTTTGAACCCCTCACCCTGCAAGAGGTCGACTTCAGCCGCGCCCCGCAAGCTACCGGAGTCTGGAGCGACCGTTTCACCGCCCTGCACACCGACCCAAAAGCCGATGGGTGGCTAAGCCGGGTGGCAGGGGAGACGGTGCAGCTGCTCTGGCTGGGTGAAACCTCTGATCGCTTTCGCGAGAAGACCGGCACCCGGGTCAGCTTTGCCGACGGTTATCCGCTGCTGCTGATAAGCCAGGCTTCCCTTGAGGATCTCAATCTGCGCTCCGATGCGCTGCACCAGATGAGCCAATTCCGCACCAATCTGGTGGCAAGCGATACCCAGCCCTTCGAGGAGGACAGCTGGGTGCGCATCCGCATCGGTGAGGTGGAATTTAAAGTAGTCAAGCCCTGCAGCCGCTGCATCATGACCACGGTGGAAGCGGGCACCGATCGCTTCAACGCCCTGAAAGAGCCGCTGGCCACCCTCACCCGCTACCGCCGTGGCGAGGATGGCGAGGTCTACTTCGGCCAGAATCTGGTGGCGCTGAACGAGGGCTGGATTGAGGCAGGCAGCGAGATAGAAGTGCTGGAGCGCACCCGTCCGGTCGTCTATCCCGCCGCTGCGCCGAAGAAGCGGGAGCTGGTCTGCGTGGCCCGCGAACCGCTGGCGCGGGATCTGGAGACCTTCTGGTTCGAGGCGACCGATGGCGAGCCCCTGCCCGACTACCTGCCGGGCCAGCATCTGCCCATCAGCCTCGATATCAAAAATGAACGGATCCAGCGGCGCTATACCCTGAGCTCTACGCCGGACCACCCGGAGCGTTACAGCATCAGCGTCAAGAAGGTGGAGGGCGGCCGCATCTCCCACTGGCTGCACCAGCAGTTGCAGGTGGGCGACCGGCTGCTGGCCGCCAACCCCGCTGGTGAGTTTCACTTAGGGTCAGAGCGCAACCTCCTGTTGCTCTCCGCAGGCTCCGGCGTCACCCCCATGCTGGCGATAGCCCGCACCCTGGCGCTACGCGGGGAGCTGGAAGAGGTTCACTTTATGCACCTGTGCCGCAGTGAAGCGGATATTCCCGCCGCCAGCGAACTGCACGCCATGGCGCAGCAGGGGATGACCCTCACCCTGATCCTGAGCCAGCCGGACAATCACTGGCAGGGGCTGCAAGGGCGACTCAATGATGAGCATCTGCAACTGGTCAAAGGGCTGGCCGAAAAAGAGGTCTTTATCTGCGGCCCCCACGGCTTTATGGCCGATGCTGCAGCCAAAGTTGCAGCCCTCGGCGTACCGGCCGCACGGATCAGACAGGAGAGTTTTGGCGGCGCCATTCTCTCGGTGGCCCGCCCCCATCAGGCGGTGCAACTGTGTATCGGCGCCCAAGCCTTTACCGGCAACAATCAGGGCACTGTGCTGGATCAGGCCAACAAGCAAGGTGTAGAGCTGCCATGGAGCTGCCGCGCCGGGATCTGCGGCAGTTGCAAACAGACGCTGATCTCGGGCGAGGTGGATCACCCCGACGCCCCCGCCATCACCGCCGCCGAGCGGGCCGAGGGCAAGATCCTCACCTGCTGCGCCGTGCCGCTCACCGACCTTGAAATCCTATGATCGGGTGATCGGGTGATCGGGTGATCGGGCCGCATTAATTCACGCCAATCCAGATGATCGGGGAATTGACCCCGGTCATCTTTATCCACACTTGTTCACCTGATCCGCCCTTAATTTGTCCCCACCGCCTTCATCTGTGAGTTTCCCTTCCTATACTCTCAGAGCAAAAAGCCTTGCCAGCCATTGACTTGGCGATGCTCCATACGACACTCAGCCATAGGGAAAGGACGCCCATACCATGGAACAGAACAAGCCCGCCTTTCAGCTCAACCTGCTGCTATCCGTCATCACCCTGATCCTGCTGTCACTGGTGTTTTTCGCCTACAGCTGGGCTGGGAAACAACTGGAAGAGAGTTATCGACAACAATATGTCTCCTACCTGCTGGCCGACGAACTGCGCCAATCCTCCGATGACCTGACCCGACTCGGGCGCACCTACGTCATCACCAAGGATCCAGCCTACGAGCAGCAGTACATGCGGATCCTGGCCATTCGCAACGGCGAACAGCCGAGACCGGATGGCTACAACCGTATCTACTGGGACTTTGTCGCCGCCAACGGCCAGAATCCCCGCCCCGACAGCAATGTTCGCCGTGGCCTGATCGACCTGATGAAGGATGCCGGTTTCACCGACGGTGAGCTCGCCAAACTGAACGAAGCCAAAAACAACTCGGATGCGCTGGTCAACACTGAGGTCGCCGCCTTCAAGCTGGTACAGCAGACCGATGGCGATCTGGTTGCCAACCAGCAAAAAGCCATCGCCATGATGCATGATAAGGCCTATCACCAGAACAAGGGGCGCATCATGTCCCCCATCGATGACTTCTACGTGATGATGGAGCAGCGCAACCATGAGGCGGTCGAGAGTGCCATCGCCAATACCGATATGCTGCGCTATCTCTTTATCGCCCTCGGTCTGGTGTTGATGTTCTTCCTCTGGCGCACCTATCGCTCCCTGCTCGATCTGGTGGGCACCTCGGTCGAGCAGCTCAAGACCGATCTCCATATGATGGCGGAAGGGGACTTCTCGCGCCCCATCAAAGTGCCGCCAGGATCGAAAGAGAGCCTGATCGGCCTGCTCGGCGGCATGCAGACCACCCTCAAGGGGATCATCGCCAAGGTCTCCCACTCCACCGAGGAGCTGTCCCACTCTGCTGACAGCATCGCCCAAATTGCCGAGCAGACCGCCCAGTTTGCCACCGATCAGCAAACCAGCACCCAGACCATGGCCGCCGCCATCGAGGAGCTGGTGGTGAGCATCAGCCACCTCTCCGACAACGCCAGCCATGCCGACGAGCTGAGCAAGGTCTCCGCCAATACCCTGGAGGAGGGCTCCGGGGTCATTAAAGAGACGCTTGGCAGCATCGAGAATATCTCTACCACGGTGGGGGATGCGGCGTCCACCATCTCCGAGCTCAACGGCCATACCCAGCAGATTTCGGAGATCATCGGGGTGATCCGCGGCATCGCCGACCAGACCAACCTGCTGGCGCTCAACGCCGCCATCGAGGCAGCGCGGGCCGGTGAACAAGGGCGCGGCTTTGCGGTGGTTGCCGACGAGGTGCGCAATCTGGCCAGTCGCTCGGCTGCCTCGACCCAGCAGATCACCGGGATGATCAGCAAAATCCAGAGCGGAGCGGATGCTTCCATCCGCAGCATGGAGAACACAGTCAACAATGTCTCCCGCGGTGTCACCCTGGCCAACCAGACCGGACAGGCCATCGCCAGCATTCAGGATCACGCCTCCAACCTCACCGGCCTGATGGGGGAGATCAGCCACACCCTACGCGAGCAGTCCACCGCCGCCAACGAGGTGGTCTCAACCGTCGGCAACATCACCTCCCTCTCCGAACAATCGGGGGATGCCGCCCGCCATGTGTCGCAAGAGGCGGCCAAGCTCAAGCAGCTGTCCCGGGTGCTGCGCCAGGAGATGGGGCACTTCAAGCTTTAAAGACCACGGCAAAGCAAAACGGCTGCATTTGGGCAGCCGTTTTTTATTCGGGGTTATCCCCAGTTTCAGTATCTATCAACCACGCAGGGCGGCGATACGCTGCTCGATGGGCGGGTGGCTCATAAACAGCTCGCTCATGGAGCGTTTGCCGTTGATACCAAAAGCCATCATGGAGCCCTCCATCTGCGGCTCGGCACCACGGGAGAGTCGCTCAAGGGCGGCAATCATCTTGTCACGACCGGCCAGCTTGGCGGCACCGGCATCGGCACGGAACTCGCGCTGACGGCTGAACCACATGACGATGATGGAGGCCAGAATACCGAACAGCATCTCCAGCACGAACACGGTGATCATGTAGGCAAAACCGCCGGTGCTGCTGCTCTCTTCCTCGTTGTTGGAGCTGAAGAAGTTGCTGATCACGCCAGCCACGATCCGGGCGAAGAACATCACGAAGGTGTTCACTACCCCCTGGATCAGGGTCAGGGTCACCATGTCGCCGTTGGCCACGTGGCTCACCTCGTGGGCCAGTACCGCTTCCGCCTCGTCACGGCTCATGCTGTAGAGCAGGCCGGAGGAGACCGCCACCAGCGAATCATCGCGGCGGGCGCCGGTGGCAAAGGCGTTCATCTCGGGAGAGTCGTAGATCCCCACTTCCGGCATCTTGATACCCGCTTCGCGGGCCTGACGGGCCACAGTGCTCACCAACCAGTGCTCGGTCTCGTTACGGGGTTGCTCGATGACCTGGACGCCATAGCTGCGCTTGGCCATCCACTTGGACATCAGCAAGGAGATAAAGGAACCCCCAAAACCGAACACGGCACAGAACACCAACAGCCCGGAAATGCTGGACTTGTTGATCCCCAGAACCGAGAACAGGATATTGAGTACCACCCCCAGCACCAGCATGACGGCCAGGTTGGTCACCAGGAATAGCATAATTCGCTTCATATAGACTCCTTGTGAAGATAAGGGACATGACCGGGGATCACTCGGGATCCCCACCTGATCATGTTAATGTCGACATTCTAGGGAGATTCGATGAATGTTCGCTGAATATGCCGTCAAAGTAGCGGCGAGATATCGAGACGCCCCTGCAAATCGGCTTCAAGCGGATTGTTTATAAACGGAATTTCGCCGAGGAAGGGGGCAGGCAGCAAGCCCCTCAGGGTGTCCAGATTTTCCTGATAATGGCTCATGGAACCATGGAGCCGATTAATTACCCACCCCGCCACCGGCAACTGATCATTGCGAATGGCGGCAAAGGTGAGCAGCGCATGGTTGAGGCAACCCAACTTGGCCCCCACCACCATGATCACCGCCATGTTCTCCTGCTTGACCCAGTCCGACAGCAGATACTTGCGATCGAGCGGCAGATACCAGCCCCCCGCCCCTTCCACTACCGCCAGTTCGGCCCCGGCCTGTTCAATCTTGCGCAACCCCTCGCTCAACCCCTGCATGGTGATAGGCTGGCGCGCCTCGCTGGCGGCTATGTGGGGCGCAATCGGCGGCTCATAGGCGAACGGATTGACCACCTCATAGGGCAGCGGCAGACTCGCCGCCTCCTGCAACAGAACGGCATCCAGATTGCGCAGCCCGTCCGGAGTGCGGGCACATCCGGCCGAGACCGGCTTGTAGCCCGCGCACTTGATTCCCTGTGCGCTAAATTCGCGCAGCAGGGTGCGCGCCACCAGCGTCTTGCCCACATCGGTATCGGTGCCGGTGATAAAGAATGATTTCATACGGTTCTCTCCTTGGCAGGGCCCGTTGACTACCCTGCACACAATGCGATTCCCGGCGCTCAGCGAGGCTTGCTGAGATGGCCGAGGCACACCCGATAACTGGCGACCAGCCTGCCATCGGGCTGGCGAAACACCTCATACGCCTGCGCCAGCTGCTGCAATCTGGCGCGCCCGCTCAGACCGGCCGGGGCGGCACTCCCCTGATTGTCATTGACCTGATTGGCCCCAATCCCCTTGAGATCACGCAACAGCTGCGGCAATTCAAGATAGGCGAGATCCCAGGTGATACAACGCAGCTCGGGAGCAGCTACCCCGGCGCTAGCCAGCGCCTGCTCCAATTGTGGCAGGCTGAGGAAGCGATTGACATGGGCGCGACCATCAAGCTGCTGCCAGGCGGCTCGCAACTGCCAGAGCGACTCCTCGAGCAGGGTCGAGAAAAAGATCTGGCCGCCCGGTTTGACCACCCGCAGCAGCTCGCCAAATGCGTGGGCCGGACGCTCGCACCACTGCAGCGCCAGACTGGAGAAAACCCAGTCGAACGCATTATCGGCGAAAGGAAGCTGCTCGGCATCGCCGCAGAGCAGGCGAGCACCGCTGCCACGCAAGGCGGCCTGCGCCAGCATGCCGGGGGCGAGATCCAGCCCCACCAGCTGGTGACAACGGTTCGCCAGTTGGGGCAAGAAAAAGCCGGTGCCGCAGCCCAGATCCAGCCCGCTCACCGTCAGATCAGTGCCAACCAGCCTGTCTGGCATCCATTCCAACAGCGCCTGCCCCACCTCCTGCTGAAAGCGGGCGTGGGCATCGTAATGACGAGCGGCGGCGCCGAAACGGCGAGCAAGCTGCGCCTTGTCGACCGTTTGAAAGCGCTCAGTCATAGTGAGCCTCCCCTAGCGTTGTAACTGCAGGGCAGACCCCCAAGGCATCGAGCAGGCGATCCACATCCTGCTCGCTGTGGGCCGCGCTCAGGGTAATTCGCAGCCGGGCCGTACCGACTGGCACCGTGGGCGGGCGAATGGCGCCAGCCCAGATACCGCGATCCCGCAGCCGTTCAGCCAGTTGCAAAGCAGCAACGCTCTCCCCCATCAGCAGCGGCTGGATCGGGGTGTTGCTCGCGCCAAGCTGCCAACCCAACTCCTCTGTCCCTTGCCGGAAGCGAGCGATCAGCTGGCCAAGATGGGCGCGGGACTCATCAGCCGCGCGCACCAGTTCGATGCTCTTGCTCACCGCGCAAGCCTGCGCCGCCGGCATATGGGTGCTGTAGACATAGTGGCGAGCGAAGTTGACCAGATAATCAACCAGCTCGCGGCTGCCGCCGACAAAAGCGCCAGCGACGCCAAGCGCCTTGCCAAAGGTGCCCATCTGGATGTGTACGCTGACAGGTGGACCCCCCTGCGCCGCCAGGGTGCCGCGCCCCTCAGGGCCCAGCACACCGAGGCCGTGGGCATCGTCGATCATCAGCCAGTTGCCGCTCTGTGCTGCCAGGGCTGCGAGCTCGCGCCAAGGGCCCTGATCCCCGTCCATGCTGAACACCCCCTCCGAGACGATGAGCCCGCGATTTGGCTCAAGCTGCCGTTCAAGGGCCGCCATGTCGTTGTGGGCAAAGCGCTTCATCTTGCAGGGGAGCTGGCTGCCCATCTCCTGCAGGGAGGCGTGGTTGAGTTTGTCCTGCCACAGCAGATGATCCTTGCCGAGCAGGGCTTTGAGCACCGCCTGATTGGCGGAAAAACCGCAATTGAACAGCAGCACCGCCTCCACCCCGAGCCACTCGGCCAGAGTCTCCTCAAGCTGTTGGTGGGCACGGCTGTAACCGGTCACCAGCGGTGAGGCGCCGGAGCCCGTGCCATAACGCTCAATCCCCGCGTTGAAAGCGGTCTTGATGGCGGGATGATCCGCCAGCCCCAGATAGTCGTTGGCGGAAAAGTTGAGGTAGTCGCGCCCCGCGACCCTGAGCCGTCCGCCACTCGCCACGTCGGTCGTGATGCGGTTGCGCAGCAGGCCCGCCTGCTCGCGCTCGGCCAGCGCTGCGCCCAATGCAAAAGGGCCTGTTACTGCTGGGCCAGTCATGACCGCGCCGTCTCTGCACGGGGGCGGGTGGCGTCATAAAACATCTCGGCAGGCTCGCTCTGGCGACTCACCTCGGCCAGCAGCTCCTCTTCCTGAACCTGATCCGGCTTCTGGGCCCGCTGGGCGGGGCGAATGCCGAGCCGCTTGAACAGCTGCATATCGCTGTTCTCGTCCGGGTTGGGGGTGGTCAGCAACTTGCAGCCGTAGAAGATGGAGTTGGCCCCCGCCATAAAGCACATGGCCTGCATCTGCTCGTTCATCTTCTCCCGCCCGGCAGAGAGGCGCACATGGGAGGCAGGCATCATGATGCGCGCCACGGCGATGGTGCGGATAAATTCGAACGGATCGAGGTTCTCCTGATCCTCCAGCGGTGTTCCCTTCACCTTGACCAGCATGTTGATGGGCACACTCTCCGGGTGCCGCGGCAGGTTGGCCAGCGCCATTAGCAGACCCGCCCGATCTTTCGCCTGCTCACCCATGCCGACGATGCCGCCAGAGCAGACCTTCATGCCGGCGCTGCGCACATGCTCCAGGGTATCGAGCCGATCCTGATAGGTGCGGGTGGAGATGATCTCGCCGTAAAACTCCGGCGAG
The DNA here is from genome assembly GCF_040908505.1 of Aeromonas sp. R1-2. Lineage (NCBI taxonomy): Bacteria > Pseudomonadati > Pseudomonadota > Gammaproteobacteria > Aeromonadales > Aeromonadaceae > Aeromonas > Aeromonas sp. R1-2. The sequence goes on from NZ_JBFODU010000014.1 coordinate 274,121, forward strand.
GTGTCGAGGTTGTGGTTGTAATAATCAAGCCCCGCGGCCCCCAGACGCGCCGCCTGATCGGCGGTGAGCATCCCTAGCGTCATGCAGGTCTCCATACCGAGCCCGCGAACCTCCTCGATCATCCGGATGATGTAGGGCATGTCTTTCTCTTTGGGGTTGCGCCAGGCGGCCCCCATGCAAAAGCGTGACGAGCCGTTGGCCTTGGCTTCGCGGGCCCGCTCCAGCACTTTCTCCACCTCCATCAGCCGCTCGGCCTCAAGCCCGGTGTGGTAACGGGCGCTCTGGGGGCAGTATTTGCAATCTTCCGGGCAGGCGCCGGTCTTGATGGAGAGCAAGGTGCTCACCTGCACTTCATTCGGGTCAAAGTGGGCGCGGTGGACGGTCTGGGCCTGAAACAGCAGATCGTTGAACGGCAGGGCAAACAGGGCCTGAACCTCGGCGAGGGTCCAGTCATGACGAAGGGCGTGACCGCCCGCGGTGAGAGCATTCATACATGGCTTCCGGTTGTTATTAGTGGGATCCTGCGCCCGCCATCTTGGGATGGACGGCCACAGAACCCGCCGCCGGGCCCGCGCGCTCAAGGTGATGCGCAGTGCCAAGTGGCTGAAATTGTTGGCTAGTGTAGAGAGCACGCGTAGACTGTCAACACCGACCAGATCAAACCAATTGACAACAGAACAACAAATGACCAACCAAGAATTTGACCTGCACCACATCTGGCACCCCTATACCTCCCTCACTCACCCCCTGCCCTGCTATGAAGTGGCCAGCGCCAAAGGGGTGAAGATCACTCTCAGCGACGGCCGTGAACTGGTGGATGGCATGAGCTCCTGGTGGGCTTGCGTGCACGGCTATCAGGTGCCGGAGTTGGACGCCGCCGCCACCGCCCAGCTCGGCAAGATGTCCCACGTGATGTTTGGCGGCCTCACCCACACCCCGGCGGTCGAGCTCTGCCGCAAGCTGGTGGAGATCACTCCGAAGGGGCTTGATCGGGTATTTCTGGCCGATTCCGGCTCGGTGGCAGTGGAAGTGGCACTCAAGATGGCCCAGCAGTACTGGCACGCCAAGGGGACGCCCAGAGCCAAATTTGTCGCCCTGCGCAGCGGCTATCACGGCGACACCTTTGGCGCCATGAGCGTCTGTGATCCGGACGGCGGCATGCATGAGCTCTACAAGGGATTCCTGCCGGAACACTATTTTGTCGATGCGCCGAGCTGTCGCTTCCACGCCGAGTGGGATGAACAGTGCGTGGTGGAGCTGGCGACGCTCATGGCGGATCATCACGAGGAGATCGCCGCCATCGTGCTTGAGCCCATAGTGCAAGGCGCTGGCGGCATGCGCTTCTATCACCCCCGCTATCTGCAGTGGGTACGCGCCCTGTGCGACGAGTTCGGCGTGCTGCTCATAGCTGACGAGATTGCCACCGGCTTTGGCCGCACCGGCCAGCTGTTTGCCTGCGACTGGGCGGGGATCAGCCCCGACATCATGTGTCTGGGCAAGGCGCTTACCGGCGGCTACCTCACCCTCTCGGCGACCCTGACCACCGAGCATGTCGCCCGCACCATCTGTGACGGCAAGGCCGGCGTCTTTATGCACGGCCCCACCTTTATGGGCAACCCGCTCGCCTGCGCGGTGGCCAACGCCTCCATCGAGTTGCTGCTGACCTCACCTTGGCAGGAGCGGGTGCGCACCATCGAGCATCAGCTGCGAACAGAACTGGTAGAGCTGACCCTGCACCCGGCGGTCGCGGATGTGCGGGTGCTCGGCGCCATCGGGGTGGTGGAGATGAAAGAGCGGGTGGATGTAGCGCGCATCCAGCGCAAGTTTGTCGAACTGGGCGCCTGGATCCGCCCCTTTGGCAAGCTGGTCTACCTGATGCCCCCCTTCGTCATCACCCCTGAAGAGTTGCGGGTATTGACCGGCGCCATCAGTCAGGCCATCACCGAAGGCGAGTTTTAATACATGCAGCGGGCGGCCATCGCTGCCGCCCGTTTGACTACCGGCATTTGATATATAAAAAGGGCAACTTTATCCACTTCAGTGCAGTTTCACTTGCCGTAATGTGAGCAAAACACCAGACCTGAGGCCCCAAGAGGGGTAAACTGCTGCGGTTTTACCATCAAGAAAGACTGCTCATGCGCCTCTCCATTGCTGCCAAAATCAACTTTTTCCTGCTCTTCATCTTCTCCATGGTACTGGTCTTCTCCGCAGCCTATCAGGCGGTGCGCGAGCGCGATCTCATCCTGACCCTCATCAAGGAGCAGAGCCGCGAGCAGACCGAAGCCTATTTCGACGGCCTCAACATGCTGATGCTGACCGGCAAGATGGATGCCCGCGATACCCTGCGCGGCAAGTTTCTCGACCACGCCCATGTGGAGGATGCCCGCATCGTCCGTGGCGATGCGGTGAGCAAACAGTTCGGGCCGGGACGGGAGACAGAGCAGGTAAAAGATGAGTTTGATGAGCTGGCTCTGGCGGGCAAAGGGAGTCTGGAGGTGGTGCACAACGGCATGCACAGCCGTCTGGTGGTCACCCGACCGCTGCTGGCCAAGAAGGATTTTCGCGGCACCGACTGCACCAGCTGTCATCTGGTGCCGGAGAACACTGTGTTAGGGGCCGTGCGCTTTGACTACTCCCTCGATTCGCTGTTTACCCGGGTCGAGCAGAACATTCTCACCTCGGCGCTCATTCTCACCGGCATCTTCGGGATGGGACTGCTGCTGACCCTCTGGGTCATCCGCACCTGGATCGTGCGCCCTCTCAACCAGTTGACCCGCTCCATGGAAGAGGCCACCGACCTGCACGACTTCGGCCACCGGCTGGAGGGGGATGACGGCGACGAGATTGGCCGGGTGGCGATGGCCTACAACCAGATGCTCGACAGTGTGGAGCGCCAGCTCGGCAAACGCACCAAGGCCAGCAGGCAGGAGCCGGATCAGCCCCGCTAAGACGAACGCTTAACCGACGTAGTAGAAGAGCAAGCTGGCGATCAGTACCAGTAGCAGGATGGCCAGATTGACATGCCGGGAGTCATCCTGACGGCGGCTGCGCTTGCGCTCCAGCAGCAACACCGCCAGCGTCAGGGCGCAGCAGCTCCAGAGCCCGTAGACCAGCCAGGGGGTAAGGGCCGGGTCCCAATAATCGCGCACCTCGATCCCGCCATAGACCAGAAAACCGTAGGCAATTTCGGGGCGGGCATAGTGGTAAAGGGAGAGCAGCACGATAAAACCGCCCCAGCAGAGCATCACCAGCCCCTGCAACACCCGTGTCAGCCAATCTGGCCCATGCCGCCGATCTTTCACCCACCTCTCCTGCGCCCGTGACACTCTTGTTGAGTGAACCATGCCGAAAACCCCACCAGAGTCCGACATTTTTGCTTGTTTATCAAACCCGCGCGGGTAAGATTGACGGCTTAGTCTGCCATGGTGGGCCATCTGTGCCCGGGCCAGACTCCCTAGTGTTGCAAATAGCGCTGCAAGAACAAGCTGGAGACAATATTTCGATGACGCACGCATCCGTAGTAGATGTGCTGGCCGGTAAGTATCCGGTCGGCACCACCCAAACTGTCAAAGGGTGGATCCGGACTCGCCGTGATTCCAAGGCGGGGATCTCATTTTTGGCCATTTCCGATGGCTCCTGTTTCCATCCGGTACAGGCAGTTGTCCCCAATACCCTGGCCAATTACGAGAATGAAGTGCTGCGTCTGACCACTGCCTGCTCCGTGGAAGTGACCGGCGTGGTTGCCGCCTCTCAGGGCAGCGGCCAGGCTTTCGAACTGCAGGCGACCGAGGTGAAGGTAGTCGGCTGGGTCGAAGATCCGGACACCTACCCGATGGCCGCCAAGCGCCACAGCATCGAATACCTGCGTGAACAGGCCCACCTGCGCCCGCGCACCAACATCGTTGGCGCCGTGACCCGCGTTCGTCACTGCCTGGCGCAAGCCATCCACCGCTTCTTCCACGAAGAGGGTTTCCTCTGGGTTGCAACCCCGCTCATCACCGCCTCTGACACCGAAGGTGCCGGCGAGATGTTCCGCGTCTCCACTCTGGACATGGAAAACCTGCCGCGCACCGACGCCGGCAAGGTGGACTACAACGAAGATTTCTTTGGCAAAGAGGCTTTCCTGACCGTATCCGGCCAGCTGAACGCCGAAACCTATGCCTGCGCCCTCTCCAAGGTTTACACCTTCGGCCCGACCTTCCGCGCTGAAAACTCCAACACCAGCCGCCACCTGGCCGAGTTCTGGATGGTTGAGCCGGAAGTGGCCTTCAACGATCTGGAAGATAACGCCGCACTGGCCGAAGCCATGCTGAAGTATGTCTTCAACGCCGTACTGACCGAGCGTCGCGATGATCTGGAGTTCTTCGCCCAGCACGTCGACAAGGATGCCATCGGCCGTCTGGAGCGTTTCGTCTCCTCCGACTTCGCCCAGATCGACTACACCGACGCCATCGAAGTGCTGCAAAACTGCGGCAAGAAGTTCGAGTTCCCGGTCTCCTGGGGTATCGATCTCTCCTCCGAGCACGAGCGCTATCTGGCCGAGGAGCACTTCAAGTCTCCGGTGGTGGTGAAGAACTACCCGAAAGATATCAAGGCCTTCTACATGCGCCTCAACGACGACGGCAAGACCGTTGCCGCGATGGACGTACTGGCACCGGGCATCGGCGAGATCATCGGTGGTTCCCAGCGTGAAGAGCGTCTGGACGTGCTGGATGCCCGTCTGGCCGAGATGGGCCTGAACAAGGAAGATTACTGGTGGTACCGTGACCTGCGTCGCTTCGGTACCGTGCCGCACTCCGGCTTCGGTCTGGGCTTCGAGCGTCTGGTTGTATACGTGACCGGCATGGGCAACGTCCGCGACGTGATCCCGTTCCCGCGTACTCCGCGTACCGCCGAGTTCTGATCAGCGGCATCTTGCCACTGCATTGCAAAAGCCGACCTGTGGGTCGGCTTTTTTATTGTCACCGTTATGGGTGATACTCAGGATCAACCGGCACAAGGAACTCGTCGCCTATGGGATATCGCCTGCTGCTTTTGCTATTGCTGTCCTGCATGCCTGTTCAACTGTGGGCCGAGCCCGTTCGTCTGACCACCCTGGAGTGGCCCCCCTACACCAGCCAGAGCCTGCCCGATGGCGGCCTCACCGGTCATATCGTCAAACGTGCCTTTGCCGAGGCGGGACTGGAGGTGACATTCGACTTCTATCCGTGGCAGCGGGCGGTGCGGCTGGCGGCCGACCCGACCCAGCCTTATAGCGGCTATTTTCCCGAGTACCTCTCCGACACCCTGCCCACCCTGTGGCGCAGCTCCCCCAGCGTGGGCGACAGCGTGCTGGGCATGGCGCAGCGCTCAGCCCCCCCCATCCCCTGGCAACAGCTCACGGATCTCGCCCCCTACCGGATCGGCGTGGTGGAGGGATACGTCAACACCCGTGAATTCGATGCCCTGATGGCTAGCAAGCGCCTCAACACTGCCGCCGTCGATGCAGACCTGCTCAACCTGCGCAAATTGCAGCGCAACCGGCTCGATCTGGCGGTGATCGACCGGGATGTCTTTCACTGGCTAATCAACCATGATCGCAAGCTGAGCAGCGCCGGATTGCAGTTTCACCCGAAGATCCTCGAACACAAGAGCCTGCACATCATGTTTCGTCCCGACCAGCAGGCGTTGCAGCAACGGGTGGCACAGGCCATTGCCAGATTGGATATTGCCAAGCTGAGCGAGGATTATCAGCGCCGCTATCTGCAGCAAGCACCTGCGGCCAAGTGAGCCAACCCGCTGAAGTTAGCCCTTGCTGGCAAAAATAGCCTGAGCGCTGGCTTTTTCACCCTCTTCTGCCGCAATCGAGCCCTTTTTATGTCCCTCCCCTGCAGCCCCGTTGCAGCTCTGTGCTGCTACCATGACCACCCGATGGCTTGGCCCCGAGTGATACCACTTGGTGACAAAAATGATGTTTTTGTTAGTACGTGGTTTTTAAGTGGTTTAATCAAAAATTCATCGAGTTATTGAAGTAACTCAATTTTTTCACTTTTTCAGGGGAGCAGAATAGCAACTAACCCTTTTGGGCTAAATAAAACAGACAATGACAATTCATGGTTCAGGCTACCCGCGGCAATATGGGTTGAATCACACGAGGTAACGGAATGATCTTGATGGAATTTTTAGTGGTACTCGGCTGCTTGCTGCTGGGTACCCGCTTTGGGGGCATGGGACTCGGTCTCATCAGTGGTATCGGTCTCTTCCTGCTGACCTTCGTCTTCGGCCTGGTGCCGGGCGAACCACCTGTTCAGGTAATGCTGACCATTCTGGCGGTGATCGGCTGTGCCGCCACCCTGCAGACTGCCGGTGGCCTCAACCTGATGATGCAAGTGGCCGAGCGTCTGCTGCGCCGTCACCCGCAATACATCACTATCCTGGCGCCGCTCACCACCTGGACCCTCACCTTCCTGTGCGGTACCGGCCACGTGGTCTACACCATGTTCCCCATCATCGCTGACATCGCGCTGCAGAAGAACATCCGTCCCGAGCGCCCGATGGCCGTAGCCTCCGTTGCCTCCCAGATGGCCATCTGCGCCTCCCCGGTCTCCGTTGCCGTGGTCTCCATGGTCTCCATTCTGGCGGCAGGTCACGGTATCGGTCAGGCTTACGGCCTGCTCGACATCCTGATGATCGCCATCCCCTCCTCCCTGACCGGTGTCATCGTGGCGGCCCTGTGGAGCCTGCGTCGCGGCAAGGATCTGGACAAGGATGAAGAGTTCCAGGCCAAGATCAAAGACCCGGAGCAGCGTGCCTTCATCTACGGTGGTGGCGAGACCCTGCTTAACACCAAGTTCCCGAAAGAGGCCTACTGGTCTACCTGGATCTTCTTCGCCGCCATCGCTGCCGTGGTATTGCTCGGCGCCAACGAAGGTCTGCGTCCAGTGTTCACCATCAAGGACAAAACCGGCCCGCTCTCCATGAACCTGGTGATCCAGATGATGATGCTGATCGCCGGAGCCATCATCCTGATGCGCTGCAAGGTCAAGCCGGGCGAGATCGCCAACGGCGCCGTCTTCAAGGCAGGCATGGTCGCCATCTTCTCCGTATTCGGGGTTGCCTGGATGAGTGAGACCTTCTTCCAGGCTCACATGCCGCTGCTCAAAGAAACCCTGGCCCACGTGGTTCAGGCCCAGCCCTGGACCTACGCGCTGGTGCTGTTCCTCATCTCCAAGCTGGTGAACAGCCAGGCCGCCGCCCTCACCGCCATCGCCCCCATGGGTCTGGCGCTGGGTGTGGAGCCGAAGCTGCTGATCGCTTTCCTGCCAGCCAGCTACGGCTACTTCGTGCTGCCGACCTACCCTAGCGACCTGGCCTGTATCGGTTTCGACCGCTCCGGCACCACCCGCATCGGCAAGTTCATCATCAACCACAGCTTCATCATTCCGGGGCTGATCGGGGTGGTGACCTCCTGCTCGCTGGGCTTTATCCTCACCAGCATCCTGCTCTAATCGCAGCGGCGTTTACCACGCTATTGCAATACAGGCCCCCGCTTCGGGGGCCTGCTTTTTTCCCGCTCTGTGACCCCAACCCTTTCCCCGCCGCCATTTCCGGACACAATACCTTTACCTCTGCCCACGCCGCTGGGTAGCATGCCCCCTCGTTCACCACCGGAATCTCATCCATGTCTCGCGTAATCCTGCTCTGGAGCGGTGGCAAAGATGCCATGCTGGCCCTCTGTCATGCTCGCCAAGCGGGCCATCAGGTGATGGCACTGGCCACCTTTGCGCCGCCAGAGCCCCGATTTCTCGCTCACCCCTTGCCACTGTTGCGCCGTCAGGCGGAAGCCCTCGGGCTGCCCCATCTGCTGGTCACCATAGAAGCGCCGTTCGATCTCGGTTATGAGCGGGCACTGGCGCGGCTCAAGGAGGAGTGGCAACTCGATGGCGTAGTCACCGGCGATATCGACAGCGTGGGCGGTGCGCCTAACTGGATCCGCGAACGCTGCCACCCGCTGGATCTCACCGTCCATACCCCGCTCTGGCAGCAATCTCGCCAAGCCTTGCTGGCGGATATGCTGGCCCGCGGCATCGTCGCCCACCTCTCCTGCGTCGATACCCGGGTACTGGCCCCCGAGTGGACTGGGCGCACCCTTGATGCCGCCACCCTCGCCGAGTTACAGCAACTGGCAGAGCGCGAGGACTTCGATGCCTGCGGCGAGCAGGGGGAGTACCACACCATGGTGACCGACGGCCCGGGCTTTGCCGCCCCGCTGCGCCTCAATGGCTGGCAGGTGGCGCGGCAGGATCATCTGGCCTATCTGGCCGAACCGCAGGGGTAACGGCCGCAAGCAAGCAGCCAACTCACTTAGCGCGCGAAAAATCGAGATAAAAAAACGGGAGGCAACAGCCTCCCGTTTGGATTTGAGCGGACCAGTTTTGAGCGGGCCATGACGACCCGAACAAGGGATAGACCGGCTTATTTTGCCAGCTTGCCCAGCACCCGCTGCAGCAGGCGGATGCGCGGCTCGATGCTCTCCAGCAGCAGGAACTCCGCCTCCGAGTGGAAGCCGCCCCCCATGGGGCCGAAACCATCGAGGGACGGCACACCTGCGGCGGCGGTGAAGTTGGCATCCGAGCCGCCACCGGCCTCCAGCCAGTTGAAGGGGATCCCCTCCTCTTTGGCTGCCGCCTCCACCAGCGCCATCAGCGCCTCGGTATCACCGCTCGGGCGCATCGCTGGCTTGAAGGTCTGGCGATCCACCTCGACCCGGCAGCCCGCGAGGAAGGGGTTGTTGGCCATAAAGGTGAGCCGATCGTGTACCGCAGCAGCCTCTTCGTTACTCCAGAAGCGCAAATCCACGATCGCCTCGGCAAAGTCCGGAACCACGTTGACACCGGTGCCGCCCTGTACCACGCCGACGTTCATGGTGGTGCCCGTGGTCATGTTGACCTGCTCGTTGATGGCCAGCACCCAGTGAGCGAGTTCGGTGATAGCAGAGACACCTTCGGTCAGGGCCGAACCGGCGTGGGAGGCCTTGCCGTGGAAGGTGATGCGGTACTTGGCATTGCCCTTGCGGGCGCTGATGAGATCCCCGTTGGGACGAGCCGCCTCGGCCACCAGCACGCAGCCGCTCTGTTTGGCCTTCTTCACCAGCCAATCTTTCGACCAAGGGGAGCCAATCTCTTCGTCGCAGTTGTAGCAGACCAGCACCTTGAGCTTGGCAAGCAATGCCGGATCCATCTCTTTGAGGGCATACCAGATAGAGAGCAGGCCGCTCTTCATGTCCGACACACCGGGGCCAAAGGCTTGATTGCCTTCGATTTTCAGCGGGCGCTTGGCCGCCGTCCCCTCGGGGAAGACGGTATCCATGTGGCCGCACAGCATCACGTCGTAGTGATCGGCACCCGGCGCATTGGTGATCTCGAGACAGGGGCCGCACTCGGCAGCAAACTGGTGGCGAGTCACCTGCCAGCCGATGGCCTCATATTTCTCGGTCATGATGTCGGCCACTTTCGCTACCCCGGCCGGGGTGCGAGTACCGCAATCGAGGTTGATGAGCGGAGCCAGATCGGCCAGATAGCTATCAAGGGAAAACGGGCTCTTTACAACTGTCATTATCTTCTCCATGCAACAATCAGCATTGATGGCCGATCGTCTATTGCAACAATGCGACACAGTGAGAAAAAGGCGGGCAGCCATGCCACCCGCCCGACCGGTAAATTCCAAACACCACTACATAACCCACATCACTACATAAACAGCAGATAGTTGAGGGTCAGCGCCGTCACCAGCGCCCCCGCCATCGGCACGCTGGTGCGTTTGACCACGGTAAAGGGCGATACCTTGGCAATCCCCGCACAGGCGATCAGCACAGCCGCGATGGGAGAGACGGTGCGGCCGATACTGGAAGCGAGCTGCATCGGCAGCAGCATGGTCACCGCAGGTACGCCAAACTTGGCCGCCACCGCCGGTGCCAGAGTCGAGAAGCTGAGGAACGCCGCGTTGCCGGAGCCCATGATGACCGCCGCCACCATGATCAGCGCCACCATCACCAGGGTCATCAGACCGCTGCCGATACCGGCATTGCTGGCAGAGTGCAGCAGGGTATCAATGGCGCCGATGGCCTTGAGGGATTCGGCAAACAGCTCGGCACAGACGATGAGCGCCACCACGGGGCCAAACACCTTGCCCATACCGTCGAGGAAGCTCGACAGCCCGGCAAAAGCGGTACGCACCGAGCGACTACGCAGCAGCTCGCACAGCATGCCGATAAAGACAGACAGCAGCATGGCCACCTCCACGCTCATCTTGATGTCGCTCACCAGCAGCTTGGAGAAGGTCATCATCAGCACGAAGGGGATGATTGGCAGCAGGGCATACCAGGTGGGCGCCTGCACGCTCTCGGTGCCCTGTTCGTCCAGCTCGGCGTGATCGCCACGATGGAGCGCAGGATCCCAGCCATCCTTGCGATCGCAGTGACGCTGCCAGAAGAAGTGCAGCACCATGGTCACCAGCAGCATGGGGGCCACCAGCCAGATCTGGTAGTCGACGAAATAGCTGGTCGGATCCATGCCGGATTGACCGGCGGAGAAGATGGCGTTGGTCTGGGTCGGGCCAATTTCAAACGCCTGTGAGGTGGCGATGACGCCACAGGCGGAGGCCGGGCTGATGCCGAGATTGCGCATCACCGGATACATGGTGACCATCAACAGCAGGCCAAGGCCGGTGGCGGAGGTGACGAACAGGGAGACAAAGACCGCCACCAGATAGCAGATGGAGAGCATCAGGTAGCTGGACTGGATGCCTGCCACCGGTTTGACCGCCACTCGCACCAGCGCCTGGGAGGCCCCGATATGGGACATGTAGGTGGCAAAACCCGCCACCGCCATGATGGTGAGGCCAAGTCCCGCCGCGCGGTAGGAGAAGATCCCCTTGAACACTTCGAACAGGTCGAACAGGGCGAAGCCGGTGCTCTTGTCAGCGGGGAGAATGGGATGCAGCCCCAGCCAGTAGGCCACTGCAAAAATGGCCATGCCCGCCAGCGCCAGCACCGCCTGCGGGTTGTAATCCTTGATAATGCCGTAGACCACGGCGACCAGAACGAGCAAGACGAATAAAAGTTCCAATATTCACTCCTGATAAATTTATCGAAGAGCGAAATCTAGTGATCTGACCACTGTTTGCCTTTGATCCCTATCAATAAAGGTGCCGTCACCGTGATTCATTAGCATAATATGTCGGCTATGTAACAATTTTTCGTTATTTCAACTGCCGGAAAACCTTTATCACCCCATATCCGGGAATTGTGTGACGCGACTCCCCTCTTTTTTGCGTTGGATCAACATATGACGGCGCCGAACTGGCGAAGATGCGCTTCGACATATAGCGACCATTTCGCGCCGGAGAGAGTTATGACAAGCCAAGCCACCGCAGGTGCTTCGACCTGCGACTACAAGCTGTGGGACATCCTCGTCGAGTCTGCAAAGGAACGCACTACCATTCGTTACTCCAAACTGGCCAAGCAGGCCGGGCTGGAGCAGTGCCAGGATGAACTGCGCACCCTGCTGCAACGCATCCGCATGTACTGCACCGAAAACAACCTGCCGATCCTCTCCGCCATCGTGGTGGACGACGTGGGCAAATACACTGGCCTCTCTTCCAGCCTGCCTGATGCACCCTGGGAACGGGCCCGGGTCTTTGACCATGAGTGGACCACCCTGCACTGATTGAGGTGCTCGATGATGCCGACCAAAACGCGCCCGCTGGCGCGTTTTGGCTATCAGGCCTTTGCCCCCTTCTATTTTTCTCCTGCAATAGTCGATCTTCTCCCGCAATACCCAACCCCATCGGGCACGCCAGCCGCACTGCTTCTGATCTTGATCTCAAAATCGCCGTTCAGGTGTGACCAGTTCCGGTAAAACCCGCGAGCCGGACCATCGGCGTTGCCATGGGATTGCCACAATGCCAGAATCGGGCCCTTGCACTCTGTTGATTCGGATTTTCGGGCACGGCCACGGCCAGCGCCCACAAGAGAAGGACTCCCCATGGCCATCACCCTCTATGGCATCAAAAACTGCGACACCATCAAGAAAGCCCGCAAGTGGCTGGATAAGGCCGGTATCGACTACCGCTTTCACGACCACCGCGCCGACGGCCTGAACCCGGACGATCTGGACAGCTGGCTGGCAAAACTCGGCTGGGAAGCCCTGCTCAACAGTCGCGGTACCACCTTCCGCGCCCTGCCGGATGAGGCCAAACAGGGGCTCGATACCGCCAAGGCGCGCGCCCTGCTGCTGGAGCACCCGGCCATGATCAAGCGCCCGCTGCTCGACCGTGACGGCGAACTGACTCTGGGTTTCAAGGCTGATCACTACCAATCCCTCTTTTCCCGTTAAGGACAACTAAGGACAACTGATGTCAGATGTCATCGCACTGGCCAAGGATCTGATCCGCCGCCCCTCCGTTACCCCCCTCGATGAAGGGTGTCAGACCCTGATGGCGGAGCGCCTCGCCAAGCTCGGATTTGTCATCGAGCCCATGGTGTTTGAGGACACCACCAACCTCTGGGCCCGCCGCGGCAGCGAGGGGCCGCTGTTCTGCTTCGCCGGCCACACCGACGTGGTGCCCGCCGGGCCGCTGGACAAATGGCACACCCCGCCGTTCGAGCCGACCATCAAGGATGGCGTGCTCTACGGGCGCGGCGCCGCCGACATGAAGGGCTCGCTGGCTTCCATGGTGGTAGCAGTCGAGCGCTTCGTGGCCGAGCATCCGGATCACACCGGGTCCATCGCCTTTCTGATCACCTCCGATGAAGAGGGGCCCTTTATCAATGGCACCACCCGGGTGATCGACACCTTGGAGGCCCGCAACGAGAAGGTCCGCTGGTGCATCGTCGGCGAGCCCTCCTCCACCGCCGTGGTGGGGGATGTGGTGAAGAACGGCCGCCGCGGCTCCATCACCGGCGATCTGCTGGTGCGCGGGGTGCAGGGCCATGTGGCCTATCCCCATCTGGCAGACAACCCCATTCACAAAGCCGCGCCAGCGCTGGCCGAGCTTGCCGCCACTGTGTGGGATGAGGGCAACGCCTACTTCCCCCCCACCAGCTTCCAGATCGCCAATATCTCGGCCGGCACCGGCGCCTCCAACGTCATTCCGGGCGAGCTGCAGGTGCAGTTCAACTTCCGCTTCAGCACCGAACTGACCGACATGGATATCCGCGAGCGGGTCGAAGCGTTGCTGGATCAACATGGCCTCGATTATCAGCTGAGCTGGACCCTCTCCGGCCAGCCGTTCCTCACCGACACCGGCGCGCTGCTCGATGCGGCTGTGGCGGCCATCGAGGCGGTGAACGGTCAGCGACCGGCCCTGCTCACCACCGGCGGCACCTCCGACGGGCGCTTTATCGCCCCCACCGGCGCCGAGGTGATTGAGCTCGGTCCCGTCAACGCCACCATTCACAAGGTGAACGAGTGCGTGAAGGCGGACGATCTGGATCTGCTGGCCGACATGTACCAAGGGGTGCTCGAGAGATTGCTGGCATGACGCAGGAACAACTGCTGGGGCTCGACGAGAGCCACCTTATTCTGGTGGGGCGCGGCCCCCATCGTCTGACTGCAGCCACCGCCGCGGCCTTCAACGACATGCAGGTGGCGGCCGCCTATGAGGGATTCAACCTGCAGGCGGCCTCCAGCTGGCGCAGCTTCGAGCGCCAGCTCGCCATCTGGAATGGCAAGTGGCGCGGCGAACGGCCTCTGCTCGATGCCAACAGTCAGCCCATCGATGCCCTGCAACTAAGCGAGGTGGAGCGGCTGTACGCCATCCTGCGCTGGAGTGCCCTGCCCGGCACCAGCCGTCACCACTGGGGGACCGATCTCGATATCTACGACCCAGACTGCCTGCCCGCCGATACCAAACTGGCACTGGAGCCGTGGGAGTATGAAGCCGGGGGCTGGTTTGCGGATCTCGGCGAGTGGCTCAGCGACCATATGAGCGACTTCGGCTTCTTCCTCCCTTATGCCAAGCCGGTCGGGGCCGCGATCGGGGTAGCCTACGAGCCCTGGCATATCAGCTTCTCGCTGGAGTCCGACGAGCAGCGACTCGATCCCGCGGCACTGGCGCTTTGCCTGCAACAGGCGGATATTGAAGGCAAGTCGACCATATTGGCCAACCTTGATGAAATTTTGGCCCGTTATGTCACCACCTGTCCTGACGAAAGGAAAATCCCATGAATCTCTGGCTGTGGATAGGGTTGCCGCTGCTGTTCCTGCTCGGGCTGTTTCTCAATGCCATCAAAGACATGAAACGGCTGGAGAAGCAGTTGCCCAACTACAAGGACAAGATCCGCGAAGTGAAGGATGACGAGGACGACTGAATCCTGCCCCATCCCGTGGGGAGCGCCCTTGTGCTCCCCTCTCCCTCTGCTGTGCCGTTTCGCTTTTCCCCGCCTTATCCTCCCTGCGCATCCTGAAATTGACGCTCCTTTGACTCCGCTTTCGTTAACCCCGTAACTGTCAGAATATGGCGCGGCCATGCTGAAAAAAGGGATGAAAAATGTAAGAAAGTGCAAATTGATGCACAAATAAGCCACACAAGGGGGGCCTAACTGCATATAATGTGCCTACTTTGCACATTACCAGGAAGGAGTTCGCCCTTGGATGCCGCTACCATCAACAGTTTCTTTTTTGTCGCTGCCCTGTTGGTGGGAGCCAGCGTACTGTTGAGCGCCCTCTCTTCCCGCCTCGGTATTCCCATTCTGGTTATCTTCCTCGCCGTCGGCATGCTGGCCGGTGAAGATGGCCCCGGTGGCATCCACTTCGCTGACTACTCCATCGCCTATCTGGTGGGCAACCTGGCGCTCGCCATCATCCTGCTCGACGGCGGCATGCGTACCCGGGTCTCCTCGTTCCGGGTGGCACTCTGGCCTGCCTTGTCGCTGGCGACGGTCGGGGTGGCTATCACCACCGGCCTGACGGGGCTCGCCGCTGCCTGGTTGTTTGACCTCAACCTGATGCAGGGGATGCTGATCGGCGCCATTGTCGGCTCCACCGATGCGGCGGCGGTTTTCTCCCTGCTTGGCGGACGCAGCCTCAACGAGCGGGTGAGCGCGACGCTTGAGATAGAGTCAGGCAGCAACGACCCCATGGCGGTGTTTCTTACCGTCACCCTGATCGAGGTGCTCGCCACCGCCCAGCAAGGGCTGGATGGGGGCTTCCTGCTGCTGCAACTGGTCAAGCAGTTTGGACTTGGCGCCGGGATTGGCCTTGGCGGCGGCTGGCTGCTGTGGCGCCTCATCAACACAGCCCGTCTGGCGCCGGGGCTCTATCCGCTGCTCACCGTCAGCGGTGGCCTGCTGATCTTCGCCCTCACCACGGCGGTCGGTGGCAGCGGCATCCTCGCCATCTATCTCACCGGTCTGTTGCTCGGTAACCTCGCCCTGCGCAGTCGCAGCACCACATTGTCGGTGCTGGACGGTCTGACCTGGCTCAGCCAAATCGGCATGTTTCTGGTGCTGGGGCTGCTCGCCTCCCCCCACAAGCTGCTGCCCATCGCCCTGCCCGCGCTGGCGCTGGCGATGTGGATGATCCTGTTTGCCCGCCCGGTGTCGGTCTGGATCGGGCTGCTGCCGTTCAAGAACTTCGCCCCCCGCGAGCGCTGGTTTATCTCCTGGGTCGGCTTGCGCGGCGCCGTGCCCATCATTCTGGCAGTGTTCCCCATGATGGCGGGACTTCCTAATGCCCAGCTCTACTTCAACGTCGCCTTCTTCGTGGTGCTGGTCTCGCTGATTTTGCAGGGCAGCTCGCTGCCGCTGGCCTCAAAACTGGCGCGGGTGGAGGTACCGGCACCACCGTCCCCCATCAACCGCTCCGGACTCGAGATCGATCTCGACAGCCAGTGGGAGACCTTCGTCTACCAGCTGGGGGAGGAGAAGTGGTGCATCGGCTCGCCACTGCGGGATCTGCAGATGCCCACCGGCACCCGGATCTGCGCCCTGTTTCGAGGCCGCGAGCTGCTCCACCCCTCGGGCAGTACCTGTCTGCAGGCCGATGACATCCTCTGCGTGATCGGTCACGAACGTGACCTCCCCGCCCTCGGTCAGCTCTTTAGCCAGGCGCCGGAGCAGGATCTCGGCCCCCGCTTCTTCGGTGACTTCCTGCTGGAAGCAGCCGCGCGGCTGGTGGATCTCGCCCCTCTCTACGGGCTGGATGTGAGCGAAGTGGCGGATCAGACACTGGGCGATTTTATTGCAAGCCAGTTGGGCGATAATCTGGTGGTCGGTGACAACATCGAATGGCAGGGCCTGATCTGGACCGTGGCCGAAATGGACGAGAGCGTGCCGGGCAAGATCGGGGTGCGCTTTCAGGAAGAGGACCCGGTCTGACCGACCGTCCCGTATCAAGTCCCCAGCAAGAAGGGAGAGTGTTATGCCATATCAAAGTTTGCTGTCCGGCCCCCTGCCCCCCGCTGCCAATCTGGGGGTCATTGAAGGCTTTTTTGGCAAGGGATGGAGCTGGCAGGCGCGCGCCCGCTACGCCCAGTGGCTGCCGCGCCACGGTTACGGCTTCTATATCTATGCACCGAAAGAGGATGGCTATCTGCGCAAGCACTGGGCCCTCCCCTGGCCCGAGCAGCAGTTGACGGATCTCGCCGAGCTGGCGCGCCAGTGCCGCGCCAACGGACTCGCCTTCGGGGTGGGCTTGAGCCCCATGGGGGCGCATCACGACTACGATCGCAAACGCTCGGCACTGCTTGAGAAAGTGCGCCTCATCGACGAAGTGCTGCAACCCGATATTCTGGCGGTGCTGTTTGACGATATGAAGGGGGATACCCCGGATCTGGCCCGTCACCAGCTCACCATCGCCCACGATATCGCGGCCCACAGCAAGGCGACCCGCCTCATCTTCTGCCCCAGCTATTACTCGACCGATCCGGTGCTGGAGAAGGTGTTTGGCGCCATGCCTCCCCGCTATCTGGAGGAGCTTGGCGAGCAGCTCGACCGCCGTTTCGAGATCTTCTGGACCGGCCCCAAGGTCTGCTCCAGCGAATATCCAGCCAGTCACCTCAAGCAGGTGACCGAACTGCTCGGCCGCAAGCCCTTCCTGTGGGACAACTACCCGGTCAACGATGGCAGCAAGGCGAGCAGCTACCTGCACCTGCGCGCCTTCGAGAACCGCCCCGCCGAGCTGGCAGAGCTGGTCTCTGGCCACGCGGTCAACCCGATGAAGCAGGCAGCGCTCTCCGCCCTGCCCCTCATTACCCTGCCAATGAGCTACCGGCTCGGCAAGCAGTACGACCCCGACAAGGCGCTGCATGCCGCCCTCAACGCCACCTGCGGCCCGCAGATCTCGGCGATGATCGAGGCCGACCTGCCGCTGTTTCAGGATCTGGGGCTGGCACAGCTCACCCCCGAGCAGATTGCCGCTCTCAAGGCGCGCTATCTGCCGTTTCGTGACCAATCCTGCGTCGACGAAATCGTGCGCTGGCTGGACGGGGAGTATGTGTTCGACCCCGACTGCCTGACCGACTAAACCACCCCTGCGGGGGGCAGAAAGGAGGTTGTATGGATGCACACCTGCTTTACCAGAATCTGGCAGTGATCGCCGCCTTCTTGCTGATCTACAGCCTGATCGCGGGGCGCTTTGAATCAAAACTGGTCAACGGCCCCCTGCTCTTTCTGCTGACCGGCTGGCTACTGGGACCCGGTGGGCTGGAGCTGCTCTCCCTCTCCATCGACAGCGCCGGCATCAAGCTACTGGCCGAGCTGACGCTGGTTATCGTGCTGTTCAACGATGCCGCCAACACCAACTGGCAGGTATTGCTGGCCAACCGCCAGCTCCCCATCCGGCTGCTGCTGATTGGCCTGCCCCTCACCCTGCTTTGTGGCGCCCTGTTTGGCCACTGGATCTTCCCCGACTTGCCACTGCTGGAGATGGCCATCCTCTCCACCATTCTTGCCCCCACCGATGCGGCGCTCGGCAAGGCGGTGGTGAGCAACCCCGCGGTGCCTGCACCTGTGCGTGAAGGGCTCAATCAGGAGAGCGGCCTCAACGACGGCATCTGCGTGCCTGTGCTGCTTCTGCTGCTGGCTCTTATCGCCCCCACAGAGCAGCACGCAGGCACGGCCACTCTTGCTATCACCCTGATGCTGGAGGAGATCGGCATTGGCCTTCTGGTCGCCTTTGTACTGACCAGCCTCACCATCCGGCTACTGAAAATCTCCTATCTCAACGGCTGGCAACTGCCGCTCTGGCGCCAACTCACCATGCCGGGGCTGGCCCTGCTCTGCTTTGCGCTGGCACAGACTCTCGGGGGGAGTGGCTTTATCGCCGCCTTCGTCGGTGGATTGCTGATGGGACGGCGCCTTGGCGAGCACAAGCACGCCTATATGGATAGCTGCGAAGGGTACGGCGACCTGCTCTCCGTGGTGATCTGGATGGTATTTGGCGCGACCCTGATGCCCATTCTGCCGGAGCTGCTGCACTGGCAATACTGGCTCTATGCCATTGCCAGCCTCACCCTGCTGCGGATGGTGCCAGTCTGGCTGAGCCTCATCGGCACCGGCCTCAAGCCCGAACTCAAGCTCTTTATCGGCTGGTTCGGGCCGCGGGGCCTTGCCAGCATCGTCTTTGCGGTGATGGTGCTGCAAAACGAGCCCTCCCTGATTGGCCAGCGCCCCATCATCGCCACCGTGCTCTGCACCATCATATTGAGCGTCATCCTGCACGGCCTCACCGCCAACCCTTGGGTCGAGCGTTTCAAGCCTCGCTGAGCCACCCTGCGCCCCATAAAAAATGCCACCTTGCGGCTGTCTCTTGATCACAACTGTTGATGCTCAAGAGACAGCGCCAGTTCATAGCCTTCAAGGAGGGTCTGTAACCTAAACCAGCCCTCCCATAACACCGCTATCGAGGCTCGACCCGTGCGCTTGGTGTCCTTCCAGCCCCCCAGTATCGCCAGGCTCTTGTACGCCCACGCCATATCGGGGGCTTCATTCGGTAGGGCCTTCTTCTCCATCTTCAACCACAGCAGCTTCCAGCTTTTCGTACCCAGCAGCCCTTGGCTGCTTTCTCCCTGCGCTGCAGGCTCCTCTTTGATAAATCGCAACTGCAGCAACCGTACCGCGATAAAGGCCAGGATGACGCTCATGCGCGTCAGGTTCTCCCGGCTCTGCATCCTCAACGCCTCGACCCGCGTGCCTGCACTCTTCCAGACCTTGTGGTAATCCTCGATGAGCCAGCGCCGCTCGTAGTAGCCGATAATCTCGCTGGCCTGCCCGGCGCAGGTCACCGCTTCACTGGTCAGCAGGTGCCACTCCAGCCGGTCATCGGCATCGCTCTGCTCGATGCATCCCACGTAGTAGAGCGGGATATCCGGCTCGCTACGCTTGTTGGCCGGAGCCTTCTGGGTGACCCTGGCAAACTTGATGTCGAGCACGGCCTCTCTGGCTTTTCTGCCACCCCGCTGGGGTATCTTGACCACCCGGGTGCCCGCGGATTGGCACTGCCTGGCATAGTCGTAGAGCTTGTTGTCGTGCTCGTTGATACAGCGGCTTTGCATCGAGCGCACCACGAAGCGCTGGGTATGTTTCTGCTTGTAGTGCAGGTATTCATAGATATCCGCTTCCCGGTCACAGACTGAGATGACGTTGGCCATGGTGCTGCCAAGCCGGGTGGCGAGTGTCTTGGCGGTTTGCTCCCACTTGTAGCTCTCTTTCTCCTGATACGGGCGGGTCGCATATTGGGCACGCTGTCCTCGTTTGCTGACATCGCGGGTCCAGATTTGCTGGGCGGCCAAGCCCACCACCTTGCGCTCGTGCGGCGCGAACAGCAGCACGGAGTGAGCCTGCAGGGCGCGACTGCTGCCCTGGTTGGTGTGGCCCTACTCGTCTCTGACACTGGCATGATTGAAGGTAAGGGCCGTGGTGTCTTCCAGCGCCAACAAGAGGGAATGGTCTCTGGCATGGGCGGCGGTGACGGCAAAGCCGGCGTTGGCAATGGCCTCGGCACTGACATGTGGGCTGCGAATGAAGCGGTATGCGCCCTCCATATCAGCAGGTGAGAGGGGAAGGTGTGACACACAATCTCATGGTTGGTGAGCAAGGGCAGTGGCGAGGGCCACCAGCCTTCTGGTGCGTCTTGGGTCGTTGAGGTTGGCGTTGCCAAACTGTGTCAGCGTCCAGTGCGCCGGTTGAGTGAAGGGCATGTTAGAACCAGGGAAGAGAGCGATGAAAGGTTCAGATCACAGAATGGGAGAGATGTTCAAAAAAATCCCCAAGCGATGCTTGGGGATTTTTGTATAAGGAACAGGCCAATTGGCCGCCCTTGTTGTGTTTCTTAGCGAATGGTCGCCATCTGCCGCACGCATCGCTGCTCCCTGTCATCCACCCGCTTGGCAAACCAGGCGGTGGTGAGGTTGCGGGTAATTTTCGGGCTCTTTAGCTGTATGCCGGGCAGGATGGCGCGGGGCAATCGCTTGCCCGCTTGCTTGTCGGCCAGGGTAAAGATGCGATGGTAGAGATCGGTCTCGGCAAATTCGGCGGTATCCCCTTTGCGAAGGCTCTGGTGGATCGCCTGTTTGCTCATATTGACCCGGTTGGCGAGGGTGTAGACGGCCAGCTCGGTGTTGCCCGGCAGATCCGAGTCATAGCGGATCAGATCCCCGTCCAGCGCCAGATTTTTGCCACTCAAACGGCTGACGGCGGCCTGAAAAGCGGCATTGCGACTGGCGTACCAGCCGGCGTTGAAATCGGCAAAGCGGTAGAGGGTATCCGGGTAGTCGGCGGGATAACCGAAGATATGTTTGGTGCCAAACCAGATGCCGCCGCGACGGGTAAAGACTTCGTGGCGAATGGAGTCCTTGATTGGATAGGGGTAGCCACGGGCGTTGGCCTCGGCAAAGGCGATGCTCACCTGCATCGGGCCACCGGTATGCACCGGGTTGAGGTTGCCAAACAGCGTCTTGCCCATCGGCAGCATGCTGATCATGTCTTCGAAGATTTCACTCATCTCCCGCTCGGTACGCAACTTGTCGATGCGCTCGGCATAGCTCTTGCCGGTGGGCGAGTTGATGGAGAGCGCGGCCCGCACCATAAATTCGGGGATCAGCAGCTTGGCTGCCCGTGAGTTGATCTCTTTCCAGGCGATCTTGCCAAGGCCCGGCACCACGGGGTCGGCCTGATAGGTGGCTTCCTGCTCCGCCACCGCCAGCACGCTACAGACATTGTGATCATTCACCGTCACCCCCTGGGTGGTGAGCGCCGTCACCACGTCGTTGGCCCACCCTTGTTTGTCAGGCACCTGACGGGGCAAGAAGCGCACGATGCGGCTCTTCATATCCGCCGGTTTGCGCGGCTGCATGGCAGGGGGCGTTTTGGGGTTGCTCACGCTCGCCTCTTTGGCAGGCGCGGAGGCGGGATCACTGGCACAACCGGCCAGCAACAAGGCAGAGCAGAAGGCAAGAAGACGACAGGAAGGCAAAGCGGTCATAAGCATGTCCATTTTTTGTTGGCCCTACAGGCAGCGCCGCTGGCACGGCACTGACAAGCAAAGTGGGGCCATTGTAGAGGATTGCCTGCTGCAGTTGAAACCCGCGCTCGCAGCATTCCCTCCCCTTGCCTGCTTTTACCACCCCACGCGCCATCCGTTGTCTGCGATACGGAACTCATGACCTTCTTCAAGGATTCACCCGCCCCGAACCGAACGGTGAGCGACAGATAAAAAGAAACCCCCGCCATCGCTGGCGGGGGTTGGTCGTCTGGCAAGTCGGGCTGATGCCCGCTGCAAACGCTTAGCGGTTTTTCACCTTCTGGTGCAACTCCTGCACCGAGTTGACGTTAGCTGTGGCATCCACACTGATGGCCATGCAGGTGGCAAACGCCTCATTCATGGTGGTGGTATACGCCACCTTGTTCTGCAAGGCGGCGCGACGCAGCTGCTTGGAGTCCTGGATCGCCACCCGCCCTTCGGCGGTGTTGACGATGTAGGTGTACTCGCCATTCTTGATGCGGTCGAGAATGTGCGGGCGACCTTCGTGCACCTTGTTGACCAGGCGCGGGTTGATGCTCGCCTCACCCAGTGCGACGGCGGTGCCGTGGGTGGCATCCAGCTCGTAGCCCAGCTCCAGCAGCTTGGCGGCCAAATCGACCACCTGCGCCTTGTCGCTGTGACGCACTGACAAGAGGGCACGACCCTCTTTCGGTACGGCGTGGTTGGCACCCAACTGCGCCTTGGCATAGGCCTCGGCAAAGCTGCTGCCCACTCCCATAACCTCACCGGTAGAGCGCATCTCTGGCCCCAGCAGCGGGTCAACCCCCGGGAACTTGGCGAACGGCAGCACCACCTCTTTCACCGAGTAGTAGGGCGGGATGATCTCTTTGGTGAAGCCCTGTTCTTGCAGCGACTGACCGGCCATCACACGGGCGGCAATCTTGGCCAGCGGGGCACCGGTCGCCTTGGAGACAAACGGCACGGTACGGGCGGCACGCGGGTTCACCTCGATGAGGTAGATGTCATCGCCCTTGACCGCGAACTGCACGTTCATCAGGCCGATAACGCCGAGCTCCAGCGCCAGCTTGCGCACCTGCTCGCGGATCTCGTCCTGAATCTTCTTGGACAAGGTATAGGGAGGCAGGGAGCAACCTGAGTCACCGGAGTGGATACCGGCCTGCTCGATGTGCTCCATGATGCCGCCGATGACTACATCGGTGCCGTCGCAGATGGCATCCACGTCCAGCTCGGTCGCATCGTCCAGGAAGCGGTCCAGCAGTACCGGCGATTCGTTGGAGACGCTCACCGCCTCGGCGAAGTAGCGACGCAGATCCTGCTCGTCATAGACGATTTCCATGGCGCGGCCACCCAGCACGTAGGAGGGGCGAACTACCAGCGGGTAGGTGATACGCTCGGCCAGCAGCACGGCCTGCTCCAGCGCGGTGACGGTGCCGTTTTCCGGCTGCTTGAGGCCGAGGCGCTCGACGGCAGACTGGAAGCGCTCGCGGTCTTCGGCGCGGTCGATGGCATCCGGGCTGGTACCGATGATCGGTACGCCGTTGGCTTCCAGTGCACGGGCCAGTTTCAGCGGGGTCTGGCCACCGTACTGGACAATCACGCCCTTGGGTTTTTCGATGCGCACGATTTCCAGCACATCTTCCAGGGTCACCGGCTCGAAGTAGAGACGATCCGAGGTGTCGTAATCGGTGGAGACGGTCTCCGGGTTGCAGTTGACCATGATGGTCTCGTAACCATCTTCGCGCAGGGCCAGCGCCGCATGCACGCAGCAGTAGTCAAACTCGATACCCTGACCGATACGGTTCGGGCCGCCGCCGATGATCATGATTTTGTCGCGGTTGCTCGGGGCCGCTTCGCACTCCTCGTCGTAGCTCGAATACATGTAGGCGGTGTTGGTGGCGAACTCGGCGGCGCAGGTATCGACCCGCTTGTAGACCGGGAAAATGTTGTGGCGGGCGCGCAGTTTGCGCACTTCCCCTTCGGCCACACCGAGGATCTTGGCCAGACGGGCATCGGCAAAGCCTTTGCGCTTGAGGGCACGCAGGAAGTCGGCATCGAGACCGGCCATGCCGCGCTCTTTCACCTCTTCTTCCAGCTTCACCAGATCTTCAATCTGTACTAGGAACCAGGGGTCAATCTTGGTCAGCTTGAAGATGCCGTCCATGGAGAGACCGGCGCGGAACGCATCGGCGATATAGAAGATACGGTCGCTACCTGCATCCTGCAGCTCGTGACGGATGCGGGTCAGGGAGTCCGGGGCATTGAGGTCAACCATGGGGTCGAAGCCGGTTTTGCCGGTTTCGAGGCTGCGCAGCGCCTTGTGCAGGGACTCCTGGAAGTTGCGGCCGATGGCCATCACTTCGCCGACCGACTTCATCTGGGTTGTCAGACGGTCGTTGGCACCGGCGAATTTTTCAAAGTTGAAGCGCGGCACCTTGGTGACCACGTAGTCGATGGCCGGCTCGAAGGAGGCCGGAGTACGGCCGCCGGTGATGTCGTTCATCAGCTCGTCGAGGGTGTAACCGATGGCGAGCTTGGCAGCGATCTTGGCGATGGGGAAACCGGTCGCCTTGGAAGCCAGCGCAGAGGAGCGCGACACCCGCGGGTTCATCTCGATGATGACCATGCGGCCATCTTTCGGGTTGATACCGAACTGGACGTTGGAGCCGCCGGTCTCGACGCCGATCTCGCGCAGCACCGCCATGGAGGCGTTGCGCATCAGCTGATACTCCTTGTCGGTCAGCGTCTGGGCTGGCGCGACCGTGATGGAGTCACCGGTGTGGATACCCATGGGGTCGAAGTTTTCGATGGCGCAGACGATGATGCAGTTGTCGTTGCGATCCCGCACCACTTCCATCTCGTACTCTTTCCAGCCGATCAGCGACTCGTCGATGAGCAGCTCTTTGGTCGGCGACAAGTCCAGACCGCGCTCGCAGATCTCGACGAACTCTTCGGTGTTGTAGGCGATGCCGCCACCCGAGCCGCCCATGGTAAAGGAGGGACGGATGATGCAGGGGAAGCCGACCATCTGCTGCACGCCCCACGCCTCTTCCATGTTGTGGGCGATGCCGGCACGCGGGCACTCGAGGCCAATGCTGCGCATCGCCTTGTCAAAACGGGAGCGGTCTTCGGCCTTGTCGATGGCGTCGGCGGTGGCACCGATCATCTCGACACCGAACTCGGCCAGCACGCCATGCTTCTCCAGTGCCAGTGCGCAGTTGAGCGCAGTCTGGCCACCCATGGTGGGCAGGATGGCGTCCGGGCGCTCTTTCTTGATGATTTCGCGCACCACTTCCCAGGTGATGGGCTCAATGTAGGTGGCGTCTGCCATCTCCGGGTCGGTCATGATGGTGGCCGGGTTGGAGTTGACCAGAATGACGCGGTAGCCCTCCTCGCGCAGGGCTTTGCACGCCTGGGCGCCGGAGTAGTCAAATTCGCAGGCTTGGCCGATGACGATGGGGCCGGCGCCGAGGATCAGGATGCTCTGAAGGTCGTTACGTTTTGGCATGAAACTCTTTCCTCTATTTCTTAGGCGCGATACTGCTTAATCAATTCAATAAAGTGGTCAAAAAGACCGGCACAGTCGTGCGGGCCCGGGCTCGCTTCGGGGTGCCCCTGGAAGCTGAAGGCCGGACGGTCGGTACGATGGATACCTTGCAGGGAACCATCGAACAGGGAGACGTGGGTGGCGCGCAGGCAATCCGGCAGGCTGTTCTCGTCTACCGCAAAGCCGTGGTTCTGAGCGGTGATCATGACGGTGTTGTCATCGAGGCTCTTCACCGGATGGTTGGCGCCGTGGTGGCCAAACTTCATCTTGACGGTCTTGGCACCGGAGGCCAGACCCAGCAGCTGGTGACCCAGACAGATGCCGAACACCGGCGTGTTGGTATTAAGGAAAGCCTTGATGGCCTCGATGGCGTAGTCGCACGGCTCGGGGTCGCCAGGGCCGTTGGAGAGGAAGATGCCATCCGGGTTCATTGCCAGTACCTCGGCGGCCGGGGTCTTGGCAGGCACCACGGTCAGGCGGCAGCCACGGTCAACCAGCATCCGCAGGATGTTGCGCTTGACGCCAAAGTCATAGGCCACAACGTGGTATTTCAGCTGGTCGGCATCCGGGGTGACATGCCCCTTGCCAAGCTGCCAGCTCCCTTCGGTCCAGTTGTACGCTTCACCAACCGTCACCTCTTTGGCCAGATCCATCCCCTTCAGACCGGGGAAGGCGCGGGCCTGTTCGAGAGCATAGGCTTCATCGACCTGTTTGCCTGCCAGAATGCAGCCAGCCTGAGCGCCTTTCTCGCGCAGGATGCGGGTCAGTTTACGGGTGTCGATGTCGGCGATGCCAACGATGTTGTGAGACTTGAGGTATTCGGAGAGGGATTGCTGATTGCGGAAATTGGAGGCAAGTATCGGAAGGTCCCGGATGATCAATCCCTGAGCATGGATCTGACTGGACTCTTCATCTTCGCTGTTGGTGCCGGTGTTGCCTATATGGGGGTAAGTGAGGGTGACTATCTGACGGGAATAAGAGGGATCGGTGAGGATTTCCTGATAGCCCGTCATCGACGTATTGAAAACCACTTCACCAACGGAACATCCCTCGGCGCCTATCGACACGCCTTTGAACACAGTTCCATCTTCCAGCACTAGCAATGCAGTGTGATTCAAGACAACCTCCAGTTATTTAGCTTTAAATTCAGCAATTTACCTGGGTGTTGCGGGCTCGGTTCCGGTCTTGGACAGGACTCGAACCCGGCAGATTTCTGGCAAATTGGGCGCATTCTACTTAAAAAAAGTGGCATTTCAACGTCTTTTCTCAGATGAAATGCATCTAAATTCAATAAAAAAGCAACATTACCCATTATCTATGCACTTAATCGCTTTGCAACCCCCTCCCGCGAAAGAAAAGGAAAAATCACCATCAAAAGATGCCACCAAGCCAGCGATAACGACAAAAACAAACAAAAAAACCAATTAAAACAATGGCATTTATTTTTACACAAAAAACATTAATGACAATTTAAACGCTTTTACGATGACAAGATTGAACATGAAAAATGGAAAACGTTTTTCTGTGTTTGAATTTTTAGTCTTTTCCATTCCGTGTAAAAAAATGGCTTTATCCGCCATAAAGATGCTCAAATCTGTTACCTGGTGATGACATTCAGGAAGGGAAATTCTGGCGGATAACGCAATAGTGTGATTTATAAGGAGTTCAGTTAAAAATTGCAGGCAGCGTGTCTTTTTACACAAAATCTGGCTGACTGACAGCAAAAACCCCGGCAAGCCGGGGTTTTTCACTGGGGTAGCAGTAGTACGAAAGTGCCGCTCAGAGGCATCACTTGAGATTGAGCACATCCTGCATGTCATAAAGACCGGCCCCCTGCTGACCAAGCCACTTGCCCGCCCGCACAGCACCGTTGGCGAAGGTCAGGCGGCTGGAGGCCTTGTGGCTGATCTCCACCCGCTCGCCGATATCGGCAAACATGACGGTATGCTCCCCCACCAGATCGCCGGCGCGAATGGTGGCAAAGCCGATAGTGTTGCGATCCCGCTCGCCAGTGATCCCCTCGCGACCATAGACGGCGCACTCCTTGAGATCCCGGCCCAGCGTTTTGGCGACCACTTCCCCCATGGAGAGGGCAGTACCGGATGGCGCATCCACCTTGTGGCGATGGTGGCCCTCGATGATCTCGATGTCGGTGTAATCCCCCATCACCTTGGCGGCCTGCTCCAGCAGCTTGAACACCAGGTTGACCCCGACCGAGTAGTTGGAGGCGAACACGATACCGATCTGCTTGCCCGCCTCTTTCAGAGCAGCCTTGCCTGCATCGTCAAAACCGGTGGTGCCGATCACCATCTGCTTGTGGTGGGCCAGTGCAAAGGCCAGATTGGCAAGGGTCACCTCGGGGCGGGTGAAGTCGATGATGAGATCAAACTCGTCACGCACCTTGTCCAGACTATCGCTGATGGCCACACCAAGATGGCCCAGCCCGCCCAGCTCACCGGCATCGAGACCTATCACCGCCGAACCCGGCCGCTCCAGTGCAGCCCCGACCACTACGCCATCGGTGTTGGTGATGGCCTCCAGCAGCACCTTGCCCATACGACCATTACAGCCCATCACGGCCACACGGATCGGATTGTCCATCTCCACCCTCTCATCTCTTTTAATTATGGAAAGAGACCGTTTTACCAGCCCGCGCCGGGTTTGAAAAGCCATGATGCCACCACTCCTTGCTGCGCTCGTCAACGGCAGCGCCCACTGGCTGGCCAAGAACTTCCTTTTGGTCACAGGCCGTTTTTCATCGTCTCACTCGATCATTTGGCAGACCGGGTGCCATCTGATAGGTTCGAACGAGTGAAATGCCAGCATAAGCAAAATCAGGGCCACGCCCGTGTCGATATCAAATGAGGTGCAAGGATGAGCGCAGGATTGCTGTTTGCTGTGGGGTTGATATCACTGACCCTGGTCATGCTGGCCGCGGCTCTGCTGTTTGGCGGGCCGAGTCCGGCACCGGCGATGGCCAGCATCAACGACCCTTTCAAGGGGAGTGGCTGGAGCAACATGCCACCCCTCTCAAGATACCCGGCGCGTGACGGCACGCAGCTGGCCTATCGGCACTATGGCGCAGAGGGCAATACGAAGAACAACAAGGTCAAGGGCAGCGTGGTACTGGTTCATGGCTCTTCTGCCAGCAGCCAGAGCATGCACAAGATGGCGGACGCCTTTTCGCAAGCGGGATATGACGCCTACGCCCTCGATATTCGCGGCCATGGCGCATCGGGCAACAAAGGCACCATTGCCTACATCGGCCAGCTTGAGGACGATCTGGAAGATTTCATCAAGTCGGTAGCCCCCGACAAGCCTGCAACACTCGTCGGCTTCTCGTCAGGGGGTGGCTTTGTGCTGCGTGTTGCTGGCAGTGCGCGACAAACCCTGTTCGAGAGCTATCTGCGGCTCTCCCCCTATCTCGGCCCCACCGCCGCCAACTACCGGCCCAACAGCGGTGGCTGGGTGCGTGTCGGCTTGCCTCGCCTCATCGCCCTGAGCATCCTCAACGGTTTCCATATTTCCGCACTCAACCATCTGACCGTGCTGAACTTTGCCCTTAATGATGAGGCGAAATCCCTGCTGACCCCCTCCTACTCCTTCAACCTTGCCTCTAACTTTCAGCCAGAGCGCGACTATCAGCAGAATTTACGCAATGTGCAACGCCCCTGCGCCGTGATCGCGGGTGCAAATGACGAAGCCTTTCAAACAGATCAACTTGAACCTGAGTTAAGACGTCTCGGCATCTCCTGGCCTGTCACCCTGCTGCCCGGAATTGGCCACATTCCGCTGACGCTGGAACAGGACGCCATCACAACAGCCGTTCAGGCGGTGGAGAAACTGACACAGTAACCACACAGCCCAGGTCTTGTGTCCACGCGTTCTGGAAATATCCGTACCATGCTCACGTAGAAATAGAGAGAGGTGCGGCTGACGTGCGGCAGCGGGAGAAATCCCCAAGATGGCATGCAGAGACCTTATCGTTTACCTCTTTCCTTATTAAAGGCACGCGATCCCCCCAGATACCCACGGACTGCGCCAGAACAGAAATGAACAATAAACAACACCAACTTCTTTTTCCGAATATTCTTTGGATATATCAATAACACCAGAATCATCAAACAAAAACACCTATCCATCTGGACGTCTATCTTGACCAAGCGAGGTTGACTCACTACTGTGGGCACCCCAATGCGGCAGGATGCCCGCCCTGTTTTCCCCCTATCCCTATCCGATACAGGTACAAAGCAGTTTATGACAGGAGGTCATTGTTCAATTTCAGAGGAACACATGATCCAGACTCAACCCAGTGCCAGGGCCTTGCTGCCACTTCTGGTTTTTCTCGCACTCTTTATCGGTACCGGTACCTGGCTGACCCTGCAGGGGGTCGAGTTCGCCTTCTATCAGCTGCCCGCTCCGGTTGCTGCCTTGCCTGCGGTGATGCTGGCCCTGCTGCTTGGCAAAGAGAGCTTCAACAGCAATCTGGAGACCTTCTTCAAGGGGGTTGGCCACAGCAATATCATGGCGATGTGCCTTATCTATCTGCTGGCGGGCGCCTTTGCCAGCGTGGCCAAGGCCACCGGCGGGGTTGATGCTACTGTGGCGCTGGGCCTGTCGCTCATCCCTGGCTGGGCGCTGTTGCCCGGGCTGTTCCTCATCTCTGCCTTTATTGCTACCGCCATGGGCACCTCCATGGGCACCATAGGTGCCGTGGCCCCCGTGGCGCTGGGCGTGGCGCAGGCGGCCGGTATCGATCCGGTGCTGATGGCTGGTACCATTCTCTCCGGCGCCATGTTTGGCGATAACCTCTCCATCATCTCCGACACCACCATAGCAGCAACCCGCAGCCAGGGGTGCGAGATGAAGGACAAGTTCCGCGAAAACTTCAAGATTGCGGCCCCAGCTGCCATCGCGGTGATCCTGCTCTATCTGACCCTGGGCTCAGTGGGTGAATCCCCAGCCAACGGCAGCGCCATCGAGCTGTTCAAGGTGATGCCTTATCTGCTGATCCTGGGGCTGGCGCTCGCCGGAGTGAATGTATTTGTGGTGCTGGGGATCGGCATTCTGGCCGCCGGAGTGGTGGGCATGATCAACGGCTACGCCATCGGTCAGTTCAGCAAGGATATCTATCAGGGCTTTACCGGCATGCAGGAGATCTTCCTGCTCTCCATGCTGATAGGCGGTCTCGGCGCCCTGATGGAGCGTCAGGGTGGTCTGGCCTGGATCAGCGAGCGCATCAGCGCCCTGATTGCCCGTTTCACTCGCGAGCACAATGGTGAACAGAACGAGAAAGCGGCCGAGCTCGGCATCGCCGGGGTGGTGAGCCTCACCAACCTCTGCACCGCCAACAACACGGTGGCTATTATCGTCGCCAGCAAGGTAGCCCGGGATCTGGCCGAACATCACGGTGTCACCCCGCGCCGCGCCGCCTCCATGCTAGATATCTTCTCCTGCGTGGTACAGGGTCTGATCCCCTGGGGCGCACAGGCGCTGCTGCTGGGCTCCATCTTCGCCCTGTCGCCGTTGGCGGTAGTAAGCATGAGTTTCTACCCGATGGCGCTCGCGGTAGCGGCACTGATTGCCGTGTTCGTGAAGCACCAGATGCGCGGCAAGGCTGACAAGTAACAAACCAGAGGCTGGCGCGCCGACATGCTGTCAACAGGGGCCACACCCTGGCCCTTGTTGACTCACCAACGGATCCGCCAGCATTTATCCCACCGTTCCGGGCATCAGCCGTCCGGGACGGGGTTTCCCTGCCCCCCTTAACGTCAAGAGTGAATGTGCTAAGGTAGAGCGCGTTCAAGCCATCGATGCGCAGCTATGCCAGAGGTTCCCCATGCATGAGTCCCAACCCGAACGTCAATCCCTGCGCCAACTGGTTCGTCAACGCCGCAAAAATCTGAGTCCGGCCGAGCAGCAGGCGGCGGCCCAACAGCTGCTGGCCCAGTTCAAGCAACACCCCGAGATCCTCGCCGCCAAACACATTGCCCTCTATCTGGCCAATGATGGGGAGATCAACCCCTTGCCCACCATCCATTGGCTGTGGGCCCAGCACAAAGAGGTCTACCTGCCGGTGCTCCACCCCTTTACCCCGGGTCACCTGCTCTTTTTGCGCTATACCGCCACCAGCCCCATGGTGCGCAACCGCTACGGCATCGAAGAGCCCGAGCTGGATATCCTGCAGGTGGTGCCCCATAGCACGCTCGATCTTATCTGCACCCCGCTGGTTGCCTTCGATGCCCAGGGTAATCGCCTTGGCATGGGGGGCGGCTACTACGATCGCACTCTCGCCATCTGGCATGAGCACAAGCTGGGCCCCAAGCCGCTCGGCATTGCCCACGACTGCCAGCAGGTGGATGCGGTCCCGCAAGAAGAGTGGGATGTGCCGCTGCCCCAGATCATCACCCCGAGCCACTGCTGGCGCTTTGAATAAGCTGTTTTTGGCAGGGAATCCCGGCTTTGTGCGCGCAAACGCAGAATAAACAGGCAAACGATTTACAAAGTCCCTCTTTTTGCCCCGGAACGTGAGCAACAAGGTCGCGACGGGGTACCGGGTTGGATATAATGCGCCCGCTTTTTTCTTAAGGAACGATCATGACTCAAGATGAAATGAAGAAGGCGGCCGGTTGGGCTGCGCTCAAGTATGTGGTTCCCGGCACCATCGTCGGGGTGGGCACCGGCTCTACCGTCAACCACTTTATCGACGCGCTGGCGACCATGAAGGACGAGATCAAGGGAGCGGTATCCAGCTCCGTTGCCTCTACCGAGCGCCTCAAGGGCTTCGGCATCACCGTATATGATCTCAACGAGATCGACGCCCTCTCCGTCTATGTGGATGGCGCCGACGAGATCAACGCAACCCGCGACATGATCAAGGGCGGTGGCGCAGCCCTGACCCGCGAGAAGATCGTTGCCGCCGTCGCTGACAAGTTCATCTGCATCATCGACAACACCAAAACCGTCGACGTGCTGGGCCAGTTCCCGCTGCCGGTGGAAGTGATCCCGATGGCCCGCGAATACGTGGCCCGTGAAATCCGCAAACTGGGTGGCAACCCGGTGTGGCGTGAAGGCGTGGTCACCGACAACGGCAACCACATTCTGGATGTAAAAGGCATGGCCATTACCGACGCCAAGGCGCTGGAAGTGCGACTGAACGCCATTGTTGGCGTGGTCACCAACGGCCTGTTCGCCGCCCGCGGCGCCGATGTTGTCCTGATCGGTACGCCGGACGGCGTGATTACCCAGTAATCCCGACACCGGCAGCACAGTGCAGCGGCATCCTCCCTCGCCCGCCAGCGCCACACTGCCAGCCCTGACGCAATAGCGGCGTTGATTGAGCCCCGGGATGGGATATGACCCAAACATTGCACTGTGAATAAATAACGGCGCCTGATGGCGCCGTTTTTATTTATCCCTCAACAAGTTGCATACGGATGTTTACAACATTCGTTGATAACTTCAAAGAATTTGACTTTCGTCACAAATATTCCCTCTCCCAAACGTTTTTGCTACTTTACGGTTTTCTTCGCACACCAAATCTGCACTTACGTTTGCACATACAGAGGGATCGTCATGACTGCCAAGTTTTCGTTGGACAAGGATAAAATCAAGGTTCTGCTGCTGGAGGGGGTTCACCCCAACACCGTAGAGACCTTTCGTGCCGCAGGTTACACCAGTGTGGAGTATCTCAAGACCTCGCTCTCCGAAGAGGAGCTGATCGAGCAGATCCGCGACGTCCATTTCATCGGGCTGCGCTCCCGCACCCAGATCACCGAGAAAGTCCTCGACGCCGCCAACAAGCTGGTCGCCATCGGCTGCTTCTGCATCGGTACCAACCAGGTCGAGCTGGAAGCGGCCCAGATCCGCGGTATTCCGGTCTTCAACGCACCCTTCTCCAACACCCGTTCGGTCGCCGAGCTGGTACTGGGCGAGATCCTGCTGCTGCTGCGCGGCATCCCCGAGAAAAACGCCAAGTGCCATCGCGGCGTGTGGGAAAAACTGGCCAACCGCTCGGTGGAAGCGCGCGGCAAGAAGCTCGGCATCATCGGCTACGGCCACATCGGTACCCAGCTTGGCATCATCGCCGAAAGCATCGGCATGAAGGTTTATTACTACGATATCGAGAACAAGCTCTCGCTGGGCAACGCCATCCAGGTGCCAAGCATGGTCGAGCTGCTCAATATGTCTGACGTCATCAGCCTGCACGTGCCGGAGACCGCCTCCACCAAGAACATGATCGGTGCCGAGCAGCTGCGGATGATGAAACCGGGCGCCATCTTCATCAACGCCGCCCGCGGTACCGTGGTGGATATCGATGCGCTGGCTGACGTCATCAAGAGCGGCCATATCGCCGGCGCCGCCATCGACGTCTTCCCGGTCGAGCCCAAGTCCAATGACGAGGAGTTCCAAAGCCCGCTGCGTGGGCTGGAGAACGTCATCCTGACCCCGCACATCGGTGGCACCACCCATGAGGCGCAGGAGAACATCGGGCTGGAAGTAGCCAACAAGCTGGTCAAATACTCCGACAACGGCTCCACTCTCTCCGCCGTCAACTTCCCGGAAGTGTCGCTGCCGGGCCACAAGGGCTCCAGCCGCCTGCT
Organism: Aeromonas sp. R1-2; assembly: GCF_040908505.1. NCBI lineage: Bacteria > Pseudomonadati > Pseudomonadota > Gammaproteobacteria > Aeromonadales > Aeromonadaceae > Aeromonas > Aeromonas sp. R1-2. Next base: position 307,750 of record NZ_JBFODU010000014.1, read on the forward strand.
GCACATTCACCGCAACCAGCCGGGTGTGATGAACCAGATCAACCAGATCTTCGCCGAAGAGGGGATCAACATCGCCGGTCAATACCTGCAGACCAGCAGCCATATCGGTTACGTGGTGATCGACGTGGAGACCGAGCACAGCGAGAAGGCGCTCGCCAAGCTCAAGGAGATCAACGGCACCATCCGCGCCCGCATCCTCCACTGATAGACCCTTATCTGTGTCTAGTCCTGAAATAGGTTTACACATTTTCAACTAACATTTCTCTACTCAGAACCCCCTATGTACCGCATCGGGGGTTCTGTATTTCAACGCATGATGCGGCCGCTCCNCGTTGTAAATATCCACCGCTTCACGCACCATTTCCCGCGCTTGCGTCAAATCCTGCGGGCTTTGCAACAACAACTCTCCTTTCAAAATCCCGTTCACCCGCTCCGCCAACGCATTCTGGTAACAGTCAT